>DBVV01000113.1:0-11028 GCA_002308795.1 Mageeibacillus sp. UBA1255
GAAGCAATAAACCACGCAAAAGCCGCGAAAGTATCTATCGTTGTCGCAGTGAATAAGATGGATAAGGAAGGCGCGAACTTAGAGCGCGTCATGAACGAAATGGCTAAATACGATATCGTTTCCGAAGACTGGGGCGGCGACGTTCCGTTCGTACCGGTATCTGCAAAGACGGGCATGAACATACAGCTCCTGCTCGAGACCGTGCTGCTGAGCGCGGACGTGCTGCAGCTTAAAGCTAACCCCGAGCGCCAGGCGAAAGGTACGATCATCGAGGCGAAACTTGATAAAAACAAGGGCCCTGTGGCAACGCTCCTTGTCCAGCGCGGTACGCTCCGTACCGGTGACGCGATCGTTTCGGGCGTAACGTTCGGACGCGTGAGGACAATGACGGATGATAAGGGCAAGACGATCAAAAAAGCCGGTCCTTCAACTCCCGTCGAGATCACCGGCCTTCCGGAAGTACCCGAGGCAGGCGAACTGTTCTACGTCGTTGACGACGAACACCTGGCGAAACACCTTGTCGAATCCCGCCGTTCCGAGATGCGTGAGAAAGCGCTTCAGAGCACGACGAAGGTCTCGCTGGAGAACCTGAACTCGTTCATCGAAGCAGGAAAGATGAAGGATCTTAACATCATCGTGAAAGCGGACGTCGTAGGCAGCGTGGAGGCCGTAAAGCAGTCTCTGCAGAAGCTCAGCAACGACGAAGTAAGGATCAACGTTATCCACGGCGCCGTCGGTGCAATTACCGAATCCGACGTTTCACTGGCAGACGTTTCAAACGCTATCATCATCGGCTTCAACGTGCGCCCCGGTGCTAATATTTCCGAAAGCGCGAAGGCGGCAGGAGTTGACATCAAACTCTACAGAGTCATTTACGACGCTATAGACGATATCAACGCGGCTATCGCAGGTATGCTTTCTCCGAAGTTCCAGGAGGTCATACACGGCCATGCGCAGGTACGCCAGACGTTCAAGGTGTCGGGTGTCGGAACGATCGCCGGTGCTTACGTGACCGACGGAGATATCGTCCGCAACTCCGAAGTTCGTATCGTCCGCGACGGTATCGTCGTATTCGAGGGCAAACTCGCGTCTCTTAAACGTTTCAAGGATGATGTTAAAGAGGTGGCAACAGGTTACGAGTGCGGCCTTTCGTTCGAGAATTTCAATGACGTTAAAATTGAAGACGTCGTTGAGTGCTACACAATGGAGGAGGTTAAAAAGGCCTGATGGATCGTACAGACAGAATCGCCAGCGAAATGAAACGCGTGGTGAGCGACATCATCCGCACGGAACTGAAAGATCCGCGGATCCCGGTGGTAACGTCCGTTACGCGTCTTAAACTCGCAAAAGACCTTAAATTCGCTAAAATTTACGTAAGCTTCTTCGGCAATGAGGCAGAGAAGAAGGGGGCAATGCAGGCGCTGAAGGCGTCTGCGGGCCTTATCCGCTACCAGATCGGTCAGAAGATGACGATCCGCGCCCTGCCGGAACTTACGTTCGCCCTCGATGAATCGATCGAGTACGGCTCGTATATGACCGAGCGTATTTCGCAGGTCAGAGCCGAAGATAAATTAAAAGAAGCAAAGGCCGGGGAAGCTGCCGAAGACGTTACGGACTGACCGGATACTGACTGTCAAATAATATCAATAAGATACTATCTGTCAGATGATATCGACAGTCCGCGTCTCTCCGTCGCTTAGCGACACCGGAACGAATCGAGTCCCGGAACCGCAGCGGATAAACCACGTGCCACCTTTTTCAGCGGTAAGCGTTACGCTCACCGCTTTTTTATTTTTCCACTCACACGAAACGTCCAGCGTGCCCGGAGCCTTGAAATGCCGGAATGAACCGGACGTCCAGCTCCCAGGAAGCGCTCCGAGGAGAGTGATATGATCATTGTCGCAGGACAGGAGCATCTCGCAGACAGCCGCCAGGCCGCCTAAGTTTCCGTCGATCTGGAAAATGCGCGGCGGATGGAGATCCAGCAGGCTTTCCGTCGCAAAATCGCTTATCAGCGCGTGTAGATGAGTTTGAAAATCCTCCGCGCGGCCAAGTTTCGCCATCAAACAGGCGGTCCACGATCTGCTCCAGCCCGTGTGCCCTCCGCCGTGTGAGAGCCTGTAGTCGAGCGACTTCTCACATGCCTCGCGAAGCGGATGACCCTCCGGAAATCTCCAGCCGGGGAAGAGACCGTACAGATGGCTGAGGTGTCTGTGGCCTGGCTCGGGTTCTGCGCGCTCGCGGTCAAATTCGTTAAGCCTTCCCTGCGAATCGGTCGTAAGCGGCTGAAGTGCGGAAAGAACGTGCTGCCAGCGAGCACGAAGGTCATTGTCAACGCCCAGTTCTTCCGACATTTCGATGCACGCCTCGAGCGTATCCTGCGTAAGCTCGATATCGAGCGCCGCGTCAATACCTATTGACACCGGGTATTGCCCGCCCGACTCTGCGAAACGGTTCTCGGGCGATTGCGAAGGCAGCACGTGGTACGTACCGTCGATCTTTATCAGGTAGTCAAGGTAAAACGCTGCTACTTCTTTTAAGAACGGGTATGCGCGGTTTTCAAGAAAGTCGCGGTCAAGCGTGTATTTCCACCGCCTCGTGAAATGCGCTGCCATCCACGGCGCGGCACCTATCCAGACCGCCCATCCCTTGCTTTCGGGCGTCATGCGGCCCCAAAGATCCGTCTGCAGAGTGAAAAACACACCGTCGCAGCCGTAAAGTTTTTTCGCCATTTCGCGGCCGTGGGGGCGGTATCTGTCGCATAGCGCGAACAACGTATCCTGCTGCCTGTTAAGGCCGAGCGGGTCCGCGGCCCAGTATGCCATCTGAAGGTTAATGTCCAAATGGTAATCGCACTCCCACGGCGGATTCAGCGAATCGTTCCATTTTCCCTGCAGATTCAGCGGAAGCTCTCCGGAAGAGCCGCTCACGAGCAGGTAGCGTCCGAACTCGAAATAAAGCAGCGGGATCGCGGGATCCTGGCCGTTCCGGAACGCCGAAAGCCTTTCGTCAGTATTCGCTTCTCCGCTGGAAAGAGCTCCGGCTTCGCTGAAATCTACGTCAAGTTCCGCCGCTCCTTTTGCCTTTTTGAATGCCTCTATATGGCGCGCGTACAATTCCGCGTATGATGCTTTATCCGGGAACTGCCTCAGCGGTCCGCCGCCTCCGGAAGTGCAGATATCAAGCAGGATCGTCTTCGCAGCCTTTTCCGCCTCTTTCGCAGCTCCCGTTTCCGCGCATCTAAACTCCCGGCCGCGAATCTCGAACGAAATCCCGCACGTGAATTGACCCCGCAGCGAAAGCCCGTCTACTGTCACGTCGCATTCGGGGTCAGGGATCCTCGAAAGCGCGGCAACGCCAGGACCCTTGACGTTGACAACGATAAATCCGTCCGCAAAGCTTGCAAAAGCCCTGATCTCGGTCGCTCCCGACGTTATCGCAATTTCGCCGGTGTCAATATCCAGCGTTCGCGTGTAGCTGCCTCCTCCGGGCACGTCGATCGTCAGATCGCCCGCGGGCTGGTACGGGTCAACGCGGTTTTTTACGCCTGATATGCCTCCCAGGCCTCCAAAATACTCGTTGGCAAGCCTCGTGGCTGTTTCGAAGTCTCCTTTGAGGATCGCTTCCCGCACCTCCGGAAGGTGAAATGAAACATCGTCGCAGTCCCGGTATCTGTTATTCCCGCGCCAGAGCCACTCGTGGTTGAGCGCTATCCGGACACGCTCCGCGCCGCCGCAGATCATTGCCGCCAGCCTGCCGTTGCCGATCGGCAGCCCCGAAATATAATTTTCCGCAGGATGCGAAAAACGGATAATATGTTGATGCATGACGATCCTCCTGTCTGTATTTTGATCCGGTCGATCCGTGTATATCTAACGTATATATCATAACACAAACCGCAGGATTTGAGAACTGCCTTGGCTTGTGTTCCTCCGCGGGAGGAAGTCTGGAGAATAAAACCGTTTTTGACACACTGATCGCAGTATTGTATAATCATCAGCGGCAGCAGGGACGTCTGCATTGTCCGAAACGGAAAAGGCAGCGCGGACACCTTCAGATGCCGACAAATTATATTGCGCCCGGAGGATACGGACCGATGCTTTCAGGAAACTTTGACAGCTTTATTCAGATCATTGACAGCGCGGAGAAGATAGTGCTTCTCCCTCACATTTACGCGGACGGAGACGCGCTGGGCTCGTGCGGGGCGCTCGGGACGTTCCTCAAAGCTTCGGGGCACGACGTGACGGTGCTCATTCAGGAGCCGGTCGAGGACAAACTCACGTTCCTTCCGAAGATCGCCGGCATTGAATATATCTTATTCGACGAAGAAAAATATGTTGCGGACGATGCACGATACGATCTCGCGATCGCCGTTGACACCAGCACGCCCGACAGGCTCGGGACGAGGGAAAAAGTATTCCACGCGGCAAAAATTCAGGCGCGGATCGACCACCACGCGGCAGGCGGCGACTTTACCGAAAATACGCTGCTTGACCCGGCGTGGGCTGCGACAGCGGAGGGCGTGTGGCTGCTCCTTACGCGCATGGGCTTCGACTGCGAAGAAAGCAGGCCGGAAGCATTGACCGAAGAAGTAAAAAGATCCGTCGCCTCTTGTATTTATACAGCGCTCGTGACCGACACGGGCTGCTTTGCATTCTCAAACGTGACCGCACAGACGCACCGCATCGCCGGGCGTATGCTGGAGATCGCTGGCAATATGTCTTTCGTCTACCACCACGTTTTCGAAGTAAAATCTATGGCGTACACGCGCCTAATGAAGACCGTATACAACAAGCTCGAATTCCCGGCGGAGGGCGTCGCGTCTGTCGCACTCACACAGGCGGATTTCGATGAAGCCGGAGCGGGAGACAGCGACGCGGAAGGGATCGCGAACATTTTAAGATCCATACAGGGCGTACACGTGGGCATTTTCGTGAAGCCGGACAAGGTCCCAGGTAAATACCGCGTGAGCCTCCGGTCAGACGACCACTGCAGCGTTGCCGACGTTGCCACCGTATTCGGCGGAGGGGGACACGTCTGCGCAGCGGGCTGCGGTTTCGCCGCGAGAGATGACGAAGCATTTTCGCGCAAAATGGCGGAGCTTATTGACGCCGTAAAGGAGCGCCTTAAATAGATGAACGGGATCGTAAACCTTTTTAAACCTGCAGGAATGACTTCTTTCAGCGCTGCGGCGGCGGTGAGACGGATCTCGGGCGAGCGCAAATGCGGGCACGGAGGAACGCTTGACCCCGAAGCCACCGGCGTGCTTCCGGTGCTGCTGGGCAAGGCCACGCGCCTTTCCGACGTGTTTCTGGGCCTTCATAAAACGTACCGCGCAACGCTCCGGTTCGGCGCTGCTTACGACACGCTCGACGTGTGGGGGAACGTCACCGAAACGCTCGCGGACGGCGAACGGCAGAGGCTCTCAGGCCTTACGATCGATGAAATAAGGGCGGCGGCAAAGGGTTTTGAAGGGCAGATCCTTCAGGCTCCTCCCGCGTATTCGGCGCTGAAGATAGGCGGCGTGCCGGCGTACAAGCTCGCGCGAAAAGGCGAGACTGCGGATCTGCAGGCGCGGAAGGTCAATATTTATTCGATAGAGGTCAATGATTTCATTGACGGCCCCGGAGGCCCCGAGGCGACGCTCACGGTCGAGTGCGGGAGAGGGACGTACATAAGAACGCTGTGCAGAGATATTGCCGCCGCGCTCGGTTTTCCGGGGGCAATGTCTTCTCTTGTCCGTACCGCGTACGGCCCGCTGTGCGCCGAAAACGCCGTCACACTTCAAACATTATCGAACGGTTCGATATCGGAATCCGTGCTGCCGTGCGACGTGATCTTAGACGGATACCCGAAACTTGAACTCAGCCTGACCGAAACGGAAGATTACCGCTGCGGGCGTCCCGTTAAGGCGGAAGGGGCAGATCAGTCCCGCGGAGGCGATATCTGCGTGTATTCAGACGAGGGATCACTGCTCGGTATAGGCAGCGTATCGGGCGGTTTTCTTAAAAGCAGGATCAGTCTTAACTGAGCCTGTTTAGATGATTTAAATTATTTAAGTGTCTTATGCTCCGGCTGAACGTGAATACGGCGGCCGGGGCGTTTTTTTTGCCCGAAAAGTGCCGTGAGAAGCCTTGATCAAAATTATTTTAAAAAAATAGTAAATTTTTTTCGCAAAAGTGTTGACAGTGTGTCATGTAGTGTTATATAATGTTGCGCAGATGGAGATAGTGTCATGAAGTGTCATATAATCGGACATTAACAGGCGCATCTCATCCTTACAAAAGATAAAGCCGCAATACGGCAGAAGTACGAAAGACTTAAAGAACTTACAAAAGACAAAGCCGGAAAAAAAGCCGGACAGAAGTACCAGAGAAAAAAACACAAGGTACCGATGATGAAACATTGATGTACAAAAGAAGCTTTGCCTGCGAAATTGACCGCACGCAAGGCTGAACTTCCCTAAAAAGGAGCGGGCAGAAGTGCTTACCGGAGGATTTGAGGGAGTCGTTGACGCGAAATCGCGCGTCGTGCTTCCGAGCAAATTAAGGAACGAGTTAGGAGAGAAATTCCATCTTATGATAGGATTTGACTCCTACGTTGCCATATATCCGGAAGAGAACTACAACGAGATGCTGACGCAGCTCATGAGTATGAAGAAGAGCAGCGAAGAGTATCTGGCCCTGGGCAGGTATCTGCTCGGAAACTCCTTCGACGGCGAGCTTGACAGCGCGGGAAGAGTTCTGTTGCCGAACGTGCTGAGAAAATTCGCCAAGATCGAAAAAGACGTACACATTATGGGCGTCGGCGACCATATCGAGATCTGGGACAGCGAGACGTATCAGAACAATCAGCTGCTGTCCGCGGAGATGGTACAGGAAGCGCGCAAACTTATGACTTATTGACGGGAGGACGTTCGTGGAAGGTATGCAGACCGAAACGGCCCGGCAGACCGGAAAGAATATCGACCCGTCGGATTTTTCTCACACGCCTGTACTGCTAAACGAATGCATCGGGCTGCTGAATATAAAACCTGACGGGTTTTATGTTGACGGCACCGTCGGAGGGGCGGGACACGCGTCGGAGATACTCAGGCATCTGGGCGAGGGAGGAATGCTCCTCGGCATCGATCGCGATGAAGAAGCGCTCAGGGCGGCGTCCGAGAGGCTTTCGGGCGTAGATACGAAGGCACGGTTCGAACTTAAACACGGAACGTTTTCCGGGATCGGAGAATTTTGCGAAGGGCGCAGGCCGGACGGCATTTTGCTGGATCTCGGAGTATCGTCCCACCAGCTCGACGAACCGGAGCGCGGATTCAGCTACAGATTCGATTCACCGCTCGATATGAGGATGGATCAGAGTAGCGGGAAAAGCGCATACGACGTTGTCAACGGATATTCTCAGGCGGAACTGACCGCCATACTTCGCATCTACGGCGAAGAAAGATATGCGGCGAAGATCGCCGCGGCGATCGTACGCGCGCGCACGCACGAGGCGGTACGGACGACAATGCAGCTTTCGGATATTGTCCGCTCGGCAGTTCCCGGAAGCTACCTGAAAGGCGAGGGGCACCCCGCCAAACGCACGTTCCAGGCGATTAGGATCGAGGTCAACGACGAGCTCGAAGAACTCAGAAAAGTGCTTGACAGCGCGATCGGGATCCTGAACGGCGGCGGAAGATTTGTGATAATCACTTTCCACTCTCTCGAGGACAGGATCGTGAAAAATAAATTCAAAGAGGCACAGGACCCGTGCACGTGCCCGCCGGACTTTCCTGTCTGCGTATGCGGGAAAAAGCCTTTAGGGCGCGTGATCACACCGCATCCCGTAACGGGGAGCGAAGCGGAGATCGCAAAGAACAACAGAGCACACAGCGCGAAGGTGAGGGCCTTCGAGCGGACCGGTGAGGCAGAGTAAAGGCCGGTGATACGAATGATAAACGACGATTCTAACGCGTACAAAATTACAGAAGATGAAGATTATTCCGTCGGATACGGCAGCTACGGCAGCGACGTGAACGGGACGTACGGCTACAGTTTCGAAGGCAGCGCCGCTCCCGCGATCGAGCCCGAAGAGGTGCCCGAGCCCGCATATGACGAGCCCAACGCGGATGAGATATACGTTTACGAGCATGAGGTTAAGACGGGCAACGTCGTCCTTCACGAGATCAAGCAGAAGAAGGCGCGCCGCAAGGCTAAAAACCGCATTCTGTTTAAAGTCAGCATCCTGCTTATCCTCGGACTTATCATCGGCGTGCGTTTCGCGTCGATCACCGAGATCAACTACCGCAACCAGGCGATGCAGAAACAGCTTGACACCGTGAACGCGGAAGTACAGCGCAGGCAGGTAGAGCTTGACCGCTCGATGTCCCTTACCGAACTGGCAGAGATCGCCGAAACACGCCTCGGTATGCAGAAACCGCAGCAGTATCAGATCAAATACGTTGACGTCGAACGCATCGACCAGACCGAACTCGCAAACGTCGAACTGACGCGCGAGACAGGAGAAAAAGCGTGGTACCGCCAGGTATGGGATGCGGTCATGAGATTCCTTGGCATCGTAAACTGACGGGTACGGACAATGACAGAAGCCAAAGATAACGCGCGTACAGCGCGTTCCGGAAATAAAGAGGGTACGTTAAGTGAGGGCGCCGGGAAAAAGAACGGATCCGGGGCGCAGCGAAAAAAGAAACCCTTTATCTTAAGACCGTTTTCCTACGAGAGCGTCGAAAGAGAGAAAAATTACGCAGGCGGGTGGAACCGTTTCACCCGCGTGCTTTTTTTATTACTGCTGCTGGTGATCATCGGCAACTTCGTGATCCTGCAGGTGATCAAGGGCGATTATTACAAGCAGAAGGCTAACGCGCAGCAGAACGCGTGGCGCACGATACCGGCGGGACGCGGAACGATCTACGACACGAACGGTATTGAGCTCGCGGTAAGCATCTCGGCGAATATTGTCACCGTAGACCCGATGGTTGTTGAGAACGCGGCGGTCAATTACGTTAAAAATTACGTCGCGGAAAAAGACGACGTCTACAGCGAAGCGGCCGCAAAAGATATGTACAGAAAGATCATTGCCGCCGGGCTTGCGGACATACTGAAGCTGGACGAGGAATGGGTGTTCGAGCAGGTGTCGGGAAGCGGCAGATACAAAATGATCGCACGCAAGATCGACACGGAAACAGGCGATAAAGTGAAAGCCTGGCGAAGCGCAAACCACATAAAAGGCGTGTACGTTGACGAAGATTCAAAGCGTATCTATCCGCTCGGGAACCTGGCTTCGCATGTGATCGGATTTACCGGAAACGACGATCAGGGTCTCGTCTGCGGCGTGGAGGTAGCGCTGAACGACGAACTCACCGGCACCGACGGACGCATCATGACAAGCGTTGACGCTAAAGGCAACGAACTTCCGTACGATTCCGTCAGGCGTATCGATGCGGTAAAAGGAATGAATCCTGTGCTGACGCTCGACGTTAATATCCAGTCGATCGCACAGACCGCGCTTAAAGAAGCAATAGAGAAGTACAACGTCATTGAGGGCGCTGCCGCCATCGTAATGAACGCGAAGAACGCTGACGTGCTCGCAATGGCCTCATACCCTGATTTCGACCTTAACGACCCGTACGGAAAGCCTGACTGGGTAGATGATCCGGAGTGGATCGGAAACGCTACGAAGGACGTCCAGATACTCAGCACGACTGTATGGAGAAACAAGGCGCTCACTGATACGTACGAGCCCGGTTCGACGTTCAAATCGATCTCTGCCGCGATCGGACTCGAAGAGAATAAAGTAAGTCCGAATACCAAGGTCACCGACTCTCCTCTTATGCTGCGCGGCTGGGAGATCAACTGCTGGAAAAAGAACGGCGACCACGGCGAAGAGACGTTCGCGGACGCCATCAAAAATTCATGCAACCCTATCCTGGCAAGGCTGGCGCTCGATATAGGGCTGAGCTCATACCTGTCATACGTCGAAGCCTTCGGCTTCTACGACCGCACCGGGATCGAGATATCGGGCGAGGCGTCAAGCATTATGCACAAAGATCCGTCGGACATCGATCTGGCCGTTATGTCGTTCGGACAACGCTTCCAGATCACGCCTATACAGATGGCTACGGCATATTGCGCGCTGGCCAACGGCGGTACGCTCTACAAGCCGAGGATCGTGCGCGAACTTAGAGACCAGGACGGAGTTACTGCGAAAGTGTTCGATCCGATACCGGCGAGACAGGTGATATCGAAAGAAACGTCGGCGGAAATGATGCAGATACTCGAAGACGTTGTCGCCAGCGGAACCGGAAGCAACGCGTACGTATCGGGATACCGCGTCGCAGGAAAGACCGGAACGTCAGAAACGCTGCAGACGTTGTCAACGGGCAGATATATAGCGTCGTTCATCGGTATTGCCCCGGCGGACGATCCCGAAATAGTGGTACTCGTCATGCTCGACCACCCCGACGTCGAAGACGGTGCTTCGGGCGGCAGGCAGGCGGCTCCGGTCGTCGGTGAAATAATCGAAAAAACGCTGGAATATATGGGCGTGCCGAGACGGTACAGCGAACTCGATAAGAAAGCGATGATGGTAAAATCATACGTTCCGTCTGTCATTGATTTCACGTTCGAAGAAGCTGCGCGCGAACTCAAGCATGCCGGACTAACTTACGAAATACCGGACCTCGGACCGGAGGCTGATCTGACAACGCTGAAGGTTGCGGCGCAGATGCCCGAGATGGGAGCGTACATCACGGACGGTTCGAAGGTGCTGCTCTACGCCAATGCGTCAACTGCGCGCAAGACTGTCAGAATGCCTGATCTTACGGGCTATTCGCTCGCGGATGCGCATAAAACGCTTACGCAGATGGGCGTCAATATGCATGCCGAGAATATCGGTACCGTCGTCGGACAGAACGTCGAGCCGGGGACCCAGATCGAACTGGGCAGTGTGGTGGAACTTATAATCGAGAACAACGAGACCGAGTCGCTGGGATGAGGGAATGGCAAATGGCAGGCGAACCGAGTGATG
>DBVV01000113.1:11140-12759 GCA_002308795.1 Mageeibacillus sp. UBA1255
GGCAAATGAATAATGGAGAATGGAGATGTGTGACCTGTGATCATTTCAGAACTAGCCGGAAAATTAAGCGATGCCCGCATAGCGGGAGACGCGCCTCAGAACGTAGATATTAAAAGCATCGNNATCGAGATCGACAGCCGCAGCTGCCGCGCAGGAAGCATATTCGCATGCGTGAGAGGATACGTCCTTGACGGCCACGATTATGCGGAAAAAGCGCTCGAACGCGGGGCTTCGGCACTGCTCACGGATGATTTTCAGCATCTCAGAGCAAAAGTGCTCATGTGGGAGCGCGGCTTCGTTCAGGAAGATAATATATTATGGGCGGGAAAGCTCATACCGGTGATCGTGGTTAAAAATATCAGGCATGCGGTCGCGGAGATCTCCGACGTGCTGTGCGGTCATCCGTCAGGCAAAATGAATCTGATCGGAATAACGGGCACGAAGGGAAAAACGACGACAAGCTATATGATGAGATCGATATTGACCGCCGCCGGACGCGAATCCGGACTGATCGGTACGATATGCAACTATATCGGAAGCGAGCGCGTAGAGACCGAACGCACGACGCCCGAGGCGAACGTCATCCAGCCGCTGCTTAAGAGAATGGTCGATGCCGGGATAGGCGACTGCGTAATGGAAGTATCTTCGCAGGGCCTGAACCTTGACCGCGTAGCATGCTGCGAATTTAAAGTAGGGCTTTTCACGAATCTTTCGCGCGACCACATCGGACCTACCGAGCACGCTGATATGAACGATTACGCTTCTGCAAAAGCTAAGCTTTTCGGGCTTTCGGAGAACGCACTGATCAACGCGGACAATGACTGGTCTGCTTTTATGATCGACCGTGCCGCTCAGACTGTTAAAAACCGCGTGTATACGTTCGGCATGAGCGAGGGATGCTCGTTCCGGGCGGACAATATCGTTACGCACCAGGACAGCGTTGAATATGATCTTTTCGAGAACGGTATTTATATCGACGGTAAGCTGGCGCCGGTCAGGACGGTCCACGTGATCGTACCGATCCCGGGCAGGTTCACGGTATACAATTCACTCGGAGCGTACGGCGCGATGCGTCTTCTCGGGATCGACCCCGATGCGTGCGTCCGCGGCCTCAGAACTGTTGCCGTCGCCGGAAAAGCCGAAGTCGTTCCGACAGGCCGCGACTTCACGATAATCATTGACTACGCACATAATCCCGACAGCTTTATCAATATATTGACGACGGTCAAGGAGTTTGCGAAACGTACCGTATTCCTGTTCGGATGCGGCGGAGACCGCAACAGGCCCCGCGCTCTGATGGGCGAGACAGCCGGAAAGTACGCGGATTTCTCGATCATCACTTCGGACAATCCAAGGAGCGAAGATCCCGCGTCGATCGTTGCCGACCTTGAAGCGGGGATAAAGCCTACCGGAGCACCGTATATTTGCATCGTTGACCGCAAGGAGGCGATACGCTACGCTATCACGCACGCGCTTCCCGGCGACGTGATCATTCTCGCGGGTAAAGGCCACGAGACGTATCAGATCCTGAAGGACAGGACGATCCATTTCGACGAGCGCGAAGTGGTGAAGGAGATATTAGAGAGTCTTTAAATAATGGCAAATGGGCGAACCGAGTG
>DBVV01000113.1:12836-38962 GCA_002308795.1 Mageeibacillus sp. UBA1255
TTGTCAAAAGAGCTAAAGTATAATTGCAAATGGCAAATTGAGGGTTTTTTTTTATGATTACATTGTCTGTAAAAGAGCTTGCCGGGTTCTGCGGCGGACGGTACGCTGCAGGCAGCGGAAGATATAAGATAAAGAGCGTCGTCACAGACTCGAGAAAGCCTGTGAAAGGCGGTGCGTTCGTTGCTTTGATCGGAGAGAATTTCGACGGCCACGCTTACGTGGGAGCGGCAATGAAAGCAGGCGCCGCATGCTGCGTTGTCAGCGACAGGGAAGGCTGGGAGCACGGTAAATACGGGCAGAAGGCAATACTCGTCGAAGACACGCAAAAAGCGCTCGGAGATATTGCCGCCGGATACGTTCAGAAATATTTCCCCGCGATGCGCCGGATAGCCGTAACCGGAAGCGTCGGAAAAACCACGACGAAAGAACTGGTGCATGCCGTTATCGCGTCTCGCTTCAAAGCGGAAAAAACACCTCTCAGTCACAATAATGAGATCGGTCTCCCGATGACAACGCTCTCGCTCCCCGAGGATACCGAGATATTCGTCGCGGAGATGGGTATGCGCGGATTCGGCCAGATCAGCTATCTGGAGAACATCGTACATCCCGAAGCGGCCGTAATAACGACTATCGGGAACGCACACCTCGAACTGCTGGGCAGCCGCGAGAACATCCTGAGGGCAAAGATGGAGGTCTGCAAAGGCGGAGCGAGACTGCCCGAAGGAAAGGCGTTCAGGCTCATCGTTAACGGCGACAATGATCTTCTTAAAAATAAGGCGGAGCTTCGCCGGATCGCAGAAGGATACGGCTGCAGAAATATCGAGATCATCACGTTCGGCATGGATCCGTCGTCAACTTACCGCGCTGCAGAGGCGGTGAGCGGCGAATATGGTATAAACTATCTGCTAATTTGTCCCGGGGGCAATTACCACGTTGACCTCCCGATACCCGGTGAGCATAATATTTATAATTCTCTGGCTGCGATCGCGGCAGGCGTGCTGTTCGGGATAGATCCGGCTTCGGCGGTAGAAGCGATGCGCGAATACGCGAACGTGACCGGTGGAGAGAATTCCGTAAGGCAGCGCAAAGTCGTTCTGGCAGGCGGGAAACTCACCGTGATCGACGACGCGTATAACGCCGGCCCCGAATCGATGCCGGCATCGCTGAAGGTGCTCGCAGGGATAACGGCAGACAGGCATATTGCCGCCCTCGCGGACATGGTCGAGCTCGGACCGGACTCACCTAAATTCCACTATGAAGTTGGCCGCACGGCAGCAAAATACTGCGACAGATTGTTCACGGTCGGAGAAAAAGCGAAAGAATACGTTAAAGCCTGGAAAGACAGCAAGCCGTCAGCCGCAAAGGCGGAAGCATTCGGCGATACGGAAAGCGCTTTTAAATCGATTAAAAATTACGTCAACGAAGAATTAAATGCCGGCCGCAGCGTGGCGATACTCGTTAAAGGCTCGCATATAATGCATATGGGCAACATTTCTAAACTGCTGGAGGATGCGTACAGATGAAAATATCCGAAATATTCATTTGCATGGGCATAGCGTTTGCGATCGGGGCAGCGATAGGTCCCGTTATCATACTGCTTATGCGCCGGCTGAAGGCTAAACAGACCGAGCGCGACGACGGGCCGCAGAGCCACCTCAAAAAGCAGGGCACGCCCACCATCGGAGGGCTGATCTTCCTGCTGCCGATAGTAGCTGTATGCGTTGGATACGGCCTCATCCGCAACGAATACGGAATGTTTTTCCCCGCGGCATGCATGCTCGCGTTCGGAGTGATCGGATTCCTTGACGACTTCCTAAAGATAAAAAAACGCAGCAAAGACGGGCTTTACCCTTGGCAGAAAATGCTTTCGCTCCTGCTCGTCGCGGGAGGCGCAGCATGCTGGCTCTACTTTAAGGGCGGCGACAATATCACAGTTCTGCGTTTCGATATGTTCGGCTGGCACGCGGACCTCGACATCAAATGGTTTTTCATACCTTACGCGGTGTTCGTGCTGCTGGCAACGACCAATTCCGTTAATCTTACCGACGGCCTCGACGGCCTATGCGGAGGCATCAGCAGCATCGTTTTCGCTATGATCTCATGCGTAGCTTATACGCTGGAGGCAGAGACCGAGATGCAGCTTTTCGGATTCATCTGCGCAGCCGCACTCCTGGCCTTCCTGCTGTACAATTACAACCCCGCCCGCATCTTTATGGGCGATACCGGTTCGCTCGCTTTAGGCGGAGGAATAGCGGCAATGACGCTGATCATGCGCCGCCCGTTCCTGCTCGTGATAGGCGGCCTGATATTCATAATCGAGGCGCTCAGCGACATCATCCAGGTCGGTGTGTTCAAGGCATCAGGCCGGAAGAAGAGAGTATTTAAAATGGCTCCCATACATCATCACTTCGAGCTGTCAGGCTGGAGTGAAAAAAAAGTCGTCTGGACTTTCTGGGGCTTTACGCTGGCAATGTGCATTTTAACTTATTTCGCAACGTGTTTTAAAGGGTGACGGTGGAGAGCGATGGCTCGCAAAAGGCGCGCGGACAATGACATAGTGCATACCAATATCAGCTTCTCCCAGGTGGATTTCTGGCTGCTTTTAAGCGTTATCCTCCTGGTAGGTATCGGTACTATGATGATCTTCAGCGCTAGCACCCCGAGCTCATATACGAAATCATCCACTTCCACTGCGTACGACGTGCTTAAGACGCAGATAATATATACCGCGATCGGTATCGGCGTGCTGATACTTACCAGCATGATAGACTATAAACTGTTCGCACGCTTCTCGATCTTACTCTTTGTGTTGTCAACGCTGATGATGGCGCTCGTGCCGGTGATCGGAACGACGCGTAACAACGCCAAGCGCTGGCTTAAGATAGGCATATTGTTCCAGCCTTCGGAGATACTCAAGCTGGCGGTAGTATTCTTCCTGGCATATTTATTGTCCCAGAAGAATATCAGGGAGAAGGCGGTCAAGCTCTGGGGCATACTGTTTTATATCATTCCGGTCGGTATCAACATCGCGCTGCTCGTACTGCAGCCGCATATAAGCTGCGTCGTAATCATTCTTGCCATCCTTGGAATGATGATGTTTGCGGGGAAGGTCAAATGGTACACGTTCGTTGTCGCCATTTTGCTTGCGGCCGCCGCGGTCGCTGCCGTACTGCTGTTTGTAAAAAGCAACGAGGGATTGTCCCTGAATTATATCCTCAACCGTATTTCGGCGCACGGGGGAGAGGCGGAGAATGAAGCCGATACGTACCAGGCTACCCAGTCGCTTTACGCGATCGGTTCCGGCGGTTTGTTCGGGCGCGGGTTCGGTAAAAGCGTACAGAAATATCTCTACCTTCCGGAGCCTTATAACGACTTTATCTTTTCGATCCTTGCCGAAGAACTTGGCCTCGTGGGTGTCATCCTGGTCATATCCCTTTTCCTTATCCTGATACTGCGCGGGTACAAGGTCTCGGCTAACGCTCCTGATATGTTCGGCGCGCTGCTTTCCTTCGGCATCATCACGAACGTGGCGGTCCAGGTCGTGCTGAACCTCGCCGTCGTGAGCAAGCTTATGCCCGTGACCGGTATTTCTCTGCCGTTTTTCAGCTACGGCGGTACTTCGCTTATCATCATGATGGCGAGCATGGGAATGGTCCTGAACGTTTCAAAACAATCGCGGTACAGCAAATTTTAATATATTTTGCACCGTGCAAAGGATGGGTATATATGAACAGGATTACAAAACTGCTGATGGCTGTCGTTTCAGCGGCGCTGGGCGGGATGATCATATCCGGATGTGCGGGAACGCCGTCTGCGGATATGAGCGGAAGGACCGGAATGGATCTCACGGATATGTATACGGCCGAGGGCATTAAGATCCTCACGTTCAAATGTCCGGACAAAAGTTATACGACGGCGCAGGGCTGCTGCTTCGACGGCGTCAATTGGGTGGTGGCGTTCAACCGTTTTGATGAAAACGGTGAAGAATGTACGCTGCTCTGTAAATTCGACCGGAATGGCAAGCTCATCAGGACGAGCGACGGCCCGCTTTATCTGGAGCATGCGAACAATATCACGTACCTGCCTGAGAAGAAGGCGTATTATGTTACTTCGTGCCAGGGGACGCTCAACGAGTGCTGGAACGGCTATTCACTTGTGGCGCGTGATTCTCTCAAGGTGATCGATAAAGGACGTCTGGATGCACCGTTTTTCGCGATGGGGTATTGTCCGGGCAGAAATGCGTACGCTTCCGGGCGCTGGGCCGGGGAGACGCTTGATTTCTGGGACGGTAAACCCGACCTCGTTAAAACCGTAGACGTTAAGGCTCCCGGTACGCTTTCGCAGGGGATGTTTGCCGCGGAGGATTACGTCTGGTTCGTGCGGTCGTCAAAGAACGGTTTTCACCAGGAGTTTCGCATTTATGATTGGGAGGGCGAGCTGGTCAATTCGATCCTTTTGTATCTTGAGGGTGACGCGGAGTCTGAGTCCGTGAACATCATCGACGGCGAGGTGTACGTTACCTCTAATTCCGGCAACGAAGCGCCTTTGTACCGCGTAAAATTTACCAAGCCCTGATATAAGCAGCTCGCAAAGTGTGATCGGAGGGAATACTATGCGACGTAACCGTATTGTACTTATAATTGTTGCCGCTGTTCTGACTGCAGCGTTGTTCGCAGGCTGTACAGCTCCGCCGGAAACTGATAAACCAGAAGAGAAGAAAGGCGTTGACCCGGCGCTGATCTACGACGAGCCGGAAACGCTGGTGGAGCCCGATCCGGATAAGCATATTATTGTCACCCTGCTGGACGAAGGACGTGATATCTTTCAGCCAGTCAACGGCTATTCGTACCGTTACGGGCCTTCGATGATCATGTACAAGGACGGGTCAATGGACGCCTGGTTTGCGACGCCCGGCACGCACGGGGAGTGGGACTGGCTGACGTACCGCCATATTGACCCCGTCACCGGACAGACGTCAGACGAAGTCGCGGCAGTGCAGCCAACGGGAGAATCGTGGGACAGATTGTCCTGCTGCGACCCGGGCGCGATATGGTTCGGCGGGTATTACTACCTGGGATACACTTCGACCGTTGACATCGGCGGCATACGGAACAACGTGTTTATTGCACGCTCGGTATCGCCCGACGGACCGTACGAAAAATGGAACGGCTCCGGCTGGGGCGGGGATCCGTATCCGGTGGTCTACTACGACGGAAAAGCTTCGGAATTCGGCGCCGGCGAGCCGTCGATGGTCGTGCTGAACGGTAAAATTTACCTGTACTATACGTGGAAGAGCGCGAAATCATCGGGCGAACAGATCAATCAGCTGCGCGTCGCGGTGGGAGATGCGTCCGACGAAAACTGGCCGGCAACGCTGGAGTACAAAGGCGTGTGCTACGACTGCACTTCGCTGAACGAGCAGGATTCCGCGGACGTGAAATATATAGAGAATTTCGGCAAATTCCTGGCGGTCTGCACGGATAAGCGTTTTTCGGATACCAGCCGCCTCGCGTTTTATGAGTCGGACGACGGACTTACGTTCACGCGCATCGCCGAACTGCGCACGGGTCTGGCGCGCAAACTGCATAACTGCGGCATCTCGTCGCGGCAGAACGGACATATAAATACGGAGGACGATATCTACGTTGCCTACGCTTACGGCGGCGAATGGGGCAAGTGGGCTACCCGCATGCACGGTATTTCGCTCTCGCTCGGCGATGAACCGGACTTTACGGACAGGCGCGGGAAGAGTACGGATCTCGCGGTCGAAATGTCCGAAATGCCTGCCGAAAAGTGGACCGTGGGCGTTACTTCGATACCGCACGCGTACCGCAAGATTGTGGGCGAAACGTTTGACCTCGGCATATTCTGGACGGATTATTCATACACCGATCCGATCGCCGTGGAAGACACGTCGAAAGTGAAATTATCCGGCTACGATAAATCGATCATTTCCGTAAAAGGTGTGACGGTGACGGCGCTGAAGCCGGGGACAACGTACGTTACGGCTGAATATGACGGCCGCAGCATTCTGATACCGGTGAGAGTGTACGCGGAAGGCACGCCGCTGGACGATTCGCAGACTGTTACGGCGCTTACCGCCACTCAGAAGGAGTACCGCATCGGCATCGAATACCTTGAAGCTAAACAGATACGTGTGCGTGCGGATTACGCCGGGGGCACGTGGATGGAAATATTCCAGAAGGACGAAGGCGTCACGTATTCCGGATATGATACTTCGATCATCAGAGTGAGTGCGGACGGCCTTATATCATCGAGAAAGAAAGCCGGAGAGACCGAGGTCACGGTGACGTGCGGAGATAAGAGCGTGACGGTGAAAGTGATCTGCGAGTGACTGCACGGACAACAAAGAGGCGAAACCGATGGCAGATAGCGAGTATCTGAGACCGAAATTTCATTTTACGCCTGATTCCGGATGGATGAACGACCCGAACGGTCTTATCTATGAGGCGGAAACGGGCGAATACCATATGTTCTTCCAGTATTGTCCCACGCTGAACGAAGTGCCGGAGAAATGGTGGGGGCACGCGGTCTCGAAAGACCTGTTCCACTGGACGGAGCTTGCGCCGGCGATCTGCCCTGATGAGCTTGGAGGAGCGTGGTCCGGCTGCTGCGTAAGCGACGCGGACAATACTTCCGACCTGTTCGGATGCGGCTGCGGAGAAGACAGAAGAAGCGGCTCCGGCGCTGGCAGCGGCGCGGGCGTGGGCAATATGTCCCGGCTTGTCGCGCTCTACACAGCTGCGGGAACGCATCCGGTATACAATTATCAGAAGCAGGCGGCCGCGTATTCGGTCGATCACGGCGTCATGTGGCGGAAGTACTCCGGGAACCCGCTGATCGCATCCCGGCCCGGAGATCAGCCCTCGTTTGATAACCGCGATCCTTCCGTATTCAGATTCGATTTTCCGGACGGAAAAGGCGGGCTTAGACAGCGCTGGGTAATGATGGTCGCCGGCATGTGGGCGAGATTGTTCGTTTCGGACGATCTGCTTCACTGGGATTTCTGCGGAGACGTATTTAAGAAGGACGGCAGCCACCTCGAATCAGAATGTCCGGATCTGTTCCGAATGAACGTGAACGGCGATCCCGCGAAGCCCGTTTGGGTGTATTCGGGCGCCGGACGGTTCTTTGTTGTAGGCAGGCTGGAAGCGCACGCGGACGGAAGCGTCGGTTTTAGCGCGGACAGCGATCAGATAGAGATAAATATGGGCTCGGACGTTATGTACGCGGCTCAGACTTTCAACGACGTGCCGGACGGCAGGCGTATCTTCATATATTGGATGGTGGATAAGAGCGCTTTAAGACTTGCGGAACAGGGGTTTCAGAAAAGCTGGGACGGGTTCCAGTCGCTTCCGATGGAGGCGGCTCTCACCGAACGGCGCGGTCAATACCGGCTCGGGATGCGTCCGGTTTCCGAGTTTTTCACCGCGGTGAGGCGCAAAACGCTTGAATCCGGCCGGGTCAACAGCCCGGGTACGGTGTTTACACGCGTGGCTCCCGGTTCTTTCGAACTGAAACTTGAAATACCGCGCGGGCAATGCCGTTCATTGTCGCTGGAAGGTCTCGGCGAGTTCGCGTACCGGATCGATATACAGGAAGACGGCTCGGTCAGTATTGACGGGGGCCGCGCGGTGCAGATGGCGTTTTCTGAAACCGAAGACGGCGAGAACGTATGCGGAATGTGCCGCGATAACAGCTGCGAACCTCTCGAAATGCTGATAGTACGCGATGGCGCCTGTCTGGATATTTTTTCCGGCAGCGGGTCGCACGCGCACGCGCTCGTGCTTCCGAAAGGTCCCGGGAGTACGCGAAATGACGAGGAGAGCGGCGGGGCCAGAACTGAACTGATTNNCTGAGCGTGCAAACGACGGGAGACGCAGACGCAGATGCCGCTGAGTGTAATGCCTTGAGCGGGGTTTTCGCGGAAGGCGCTTTTGTGGAATATCAGCTGAACGAGCTGATATAAAGAGTGTACGGGAGGAACGGCCGGATGAAAAACGCATTGAACGCAAAAGCAGCAGTCCGGCGCCTGATGCCGCTTCCGGCTGCGATCATAATTATGATTACGATCATGATATTGACCGCCGTTTTATCATTTGCCGCAACGGAAGACGAAGCGGAAGATCCCTGGCGGCCGCATTGCCATTTCACCGCGTCCTCCGGCTGGATAAACGACCCGAACGGTCTTGTCTATAACAGTGAGACGGGCGAATATCATATGTTTTTTCAGCACAATCAGACGGTAAAAGAAGACGTCGGGAAAAAATGCTGGGGTCACGCGGTAAGTAAGGATCTCGTACACTGGACGGAACTCGAACCGGCGATATTGCCCGACGGGTTAGGTGCGATATGGTCCGGCTCGGCAGTTATTGACCGGGACAACACTTCCGGCCTTTTTGACGCTTCCACTCCTCCCGGCGCGAGGATGGTCGCGTTTTTCACTTATTACGGCGGGAATACGGAGAAAGGCACGGAAAAGCAGGGAATGGCATATTCCGTTGACAACGGCCGCACGTGGATCAAATATGACGGGAATCCCGTGGTGTACGACGCTTCGGTGACCGACGGATTTCGGGACCCGAAAGTGTTCCGTGTAAGCGACGGCGCGGGAGGAGAGCAGTGGGCGATGCTCGTTGCAGGCGGCATCGCGCGGCTTTATACTTCGCCGGACCTGAAAAATTGGTCTTTTTCGGGAGTCTGCAAAGATTGCGGCGGCGCGCCCATACGCACCGAATGTCCCGATCTGTACCCGCTCAAGGCGGACGACGGCACCGAACACTGGGTCCTTTGCTGCGCGGGCAGAACGTATTACACGGGATCACTCAAGGCAGCGGAAGGCGAAAAACTGGCTTTCTCGGCGGACAGCGGCCCGCTGACGCTGATCGAGCAGCCAACGGATATGTACGCGTGCCAGACGTTTTCAGATATGCCGAACGGCAGACGCGTCGGTATATACTGGCTGATCGATAATACGATGCAGAGCGCAGACAGTACGGGTAGGTTTCCCGGTAAAAACTGGGACGGCGCCGAGTCACTTCCGGTGGAGTTCAGTCTTGTAAAACAGTCAGACGGCTACAGGCTTTCGGTGAGTCCCGCTGCGGAAGTGTACGGCCTTTTAGGCGAAGACCCGCTATGGACCGCGGGGGACGGCAGACCTGTCACGGTTACGGAAGACGGTCTGGAACTTTACCGGGACGGTGACTGCGCGTCCGTATATGTTAAACTCAGATTCCGCGGGGCAGGAGCGTCCCGTATGGCTATAGAAATACTGAAGCGCGGTGATGAAAATACAACGCTCAACTACTCCTTCTCAGGAGAGAGGATCACCGTCGTGCGTTCGGGACGCACGGCAGCCTTTCCGAGAGATAATATGTTTATGAACTCTCCGCCTGACGAAGAGGGAATCGTGACGCTTGAATTGTTTATCGACCGTTCGGCTGTGGCGATATACGACGGACAGGGGCACACGGCGCAGGGACTCGTATTTACGTCCGGTACGGGAAAGGCTGGGCTTGCGCTCTTTACAAGGATGGGCAATGCCGAACTGCTTTCGGCAGAAATACGCAAGCTGCCGGATCTGCGTGCGGGACAGGAAGCAACGCCTGAAAACATTGCCGGCAATGGCGGCAATGAATCCGGAAACGCGAAAACACATAGAGGATTGACCGCGGGCATCACAGCGGCTATAATTACTGCGATCGTGCTGCTTGTTGCCGGGGTGGCGGCGGCTGTTATAATATTAAACAAAAAACACTGAATCGTCCAGTGCGGAGAAGGGATCATACAGGAAATGATCATGAAAAAAATAATCAGACTGTTTGCGGTTTTATGCGGCGTCTCTTTGGCGGGAGCGACAGTGGCTGGCTGCTCAATACAGGGAAGATATGATGAACCGGACGGCGCGCCGGAGACCGGAACGATTCCCGTAAACGTGTCGGCTGAGCCTGCCGTTTCAGACGTGATCGTACCTTTACCGACGGGCAAAACAGGAAAAGCATACTGGAAGGGCAGGACTGTGGCATATTTAGGCGACAGCATAACCGAACTGGGTCAATACCAGATTTTTTTAAGGCAGCTTTTAGAACTTCGCCGCGGCTACACCTTCGCCGTAAGCGGCACGCAGCTTACAGGGTACGACCGCGCTTTCACACAAAGGGCGAAAGAGATCGACGTCGATACCGACCTGATTTTCGTACTGGGAGGCACGAACGATTTTCATACCGGGGCGCAGCTCGGAACCGTATTAGACGCTCCGTCCGAAACCACGTTCTGCGGCGCGCTCAGGTCGGTGTGCGAGACGCTTCTCAACGACCATCCGGACGCGCTAATAGTATTTGCCACACCCACGCGTCGCACCACACCTCCTGGGACCGGAACCCCGGATCTCAACTCTGCCGGATTGTCCCTGAAAGACTACCGCGACGCAATAATCGCCGTATGTGCCGGATACGGGATACCCGTACTTGACCTTTATAAGAACAGCATGATAACCGAAGAAACAGCCGGGCAATACCTGATGGACGGGCTGCATCCCAACCGCGACGGTTTCGAGCAGATGGCGAGGGAAATCGCAGCATATCTGTGCCCCGGAGAATTCGAATGATCCGGAGGTGCCGACGTTGACGATTACCGGAAATTACAGCTCTTTTCCGTACAGCCCTTCCGCTGCAGTGAAACAGGAAGAGGCGCGGGAAGAATTGCCGCTTAAGGAAAAGAAACCGGAGGCGGAACACATCGCGCTCGGAATCGATATAGGTTCCACGACGCTCAGCTTTGACATAGTCGATATAGAGACCGGGCGCGAGCTTTCGGCCTTAACGGTGCCGAACGATACGGTCGTTCCGGGAAAAGCGTACGAAAAACTGTACGACGCGGACCGGGTACTGGATAAGGTGTGTGCGGAACTTGAGCGGATCATCGGCGGAAGTCAGTTCCCGCGTCCCGAGTGCATCGGCGTCACCGGCCAGATGCACGGAATCTTATACGTAAACGCTGCGGGGCGGGCAATTTCTCCTCTGTATTCGTGGATGGACGGCACCGGCGACGAGCCGCTCGAATCGCTCGGAGGTAAGAGCGCGGCGCAGTTTTTAAGCGAACTTACGGGCTCGCGGGTGGCAACGGGCATGGGTTGTTCTACGCTTTTAAACCACACGGTGAACGGACTGGTGCCTGCCGGAGCTTCGGCGGTGTGTACCGTGGCGGACTACGTCGCGATGCGCCTTTCAGGCCGCACCGGACCGTATATGCATTCGTCCAACGCCGCGAGCCTGGGTGCGTTTGACTTGCGTTCGGGCTGGTTTATGACGGAACTGCTGGAAAAAGCCGGTATCGACTGCTCGCTTTTCCCGAACGTTACGGACGGATACGAAACGGCGGGCAATTTCCGCGGTATACCCGTTTCGGTCGCTATCGGGGACAATCAGGCCAGCTTTTTTGCGTCTGTTAAAGACCCGGACGGCGCGGTGCTGGTCAATATCGGCACCGGCAGCCAGATCTCTTTCATAACTTCCGCACCGGAGCCATGCCCGGGTATGGAGGTGCGTCCGCTGGCCGGAGGCACGCGGATAACGGTCGGTTCGTCATTGTGCGGAGGCAGGTCGCTTTCAATATTGGAAGCGTTTTTGCGCAATACGGTGCGGCTGATCGGCGGGACGGAATGCGACAGCGCCTATAAAGGTATTGACCGGTATCTGGAAAACCTTATGGAGTGCGGGGGAGAGGATGCGTTCAGACACAGTCTGAAGATCGACACCTGCTTCTGCGGCACGCGCGAAGAACCATGGCGCAAGGGCAGCGTGACGGGTATTGACCCCGATAATTTCACGCCCGAAGAGCTGATCAAAGGCTTTTTCTTCGGCATCGCCGAGGAACTGAAAGATCTGTACGTTGCGGGCGGCGGGGGAAAGCCGAAACTTCTCGTGACGACCGGCGGCGCAGTGCGGAAGAGCAGATATTTAAAAACCGTGCTCGAGCGGCTGTTTGATTGTCCCGCGTCAATACCGGCCTGCATCGAGGCGGCTGCGTACGGCAGCACGGTGTATGCGCGGGTGGCAGCGGGAGCGGAGGCAACGCCTGCGATGGCGCAGGCGAAGATCATATACGACTGAACACGTCAGTCAGGAGGTAGATCACATGAAATACAAAAGCAGCAGAAAACGATTTGCGGTAATATCGGTATTGCTGGCGGTCATATCCGCGTTCACGCTGATGTCCGGCCTATGCGTTGGCAGAGCTTACGCAGTTGAGCAGGCGGCATTTGAAACGAATCTGAGCGACTGGATAGCCGTNNATCCGTGGACGGCAGCCGGTGGGACGTGACCGAGAACGGGTTCACGTCGGATATGATATCCGGCATCGAAGATGAACCGCTGAAATATCTGGCAAAATCCGGACAGAAGGTGGACGGTACAAGATCGTTCAAATACGAAGTCGAATTCGTTATTGACGGCTACGGCGCGGGGCTTTCGCTGTATACCGGTTCACGCACCAATTTCTATGCCGTAGAGGTGAATAAAGAAGGACACGTGTATTTTCCGACAATGAGCTCGGGCGGATGGAGCACGTTCGCTCCGTACGGCACTCAGCTCAGCGCGGAGGAGATCGATGCTTTCAACGGCAAACATAATATGGTTTTCGAATATGACGCGGTCAGCAGATCGGCTAAAGTCACGGTAGACGGAGTGGCTCGCAGTGAAGGCGTGACCGTTCCCGGGAAAGCGATGGGCGGATACCTTGGCGTGTACTTCGAGGGCTGCAATTCGTGCTGTTTCACGAAAGCGGTGTATACAGAGCTCGAAGGCGGACAGGATCCAGTGGATCTCAAGGATAATATCGAATCGAATCTGGAATTTGAGTGTGTATACGGCGAGGCGGAATATACTGCGAAAGGACTAGGCGGAACTGCAGGCGGCGCGAATCCGAAATGCCTTATAAGATCGAACCAGGTGATCGACGGCACGAAATCTTTCAAATACGAAGTCGCGTATTCTTGCGAAGGCTACGGCGCCGGCATGGGGTTTGGTGTGATCGACGAGCAGAATTACAGAGCCGTGGAGATCAACAAAGAGAAACATATTTACTTTCCGCTGATGGCAGAGGGCAACTGGTCGACGTTCTATGCGAACGCACCGGATCTGACGGATGAGGAAGCGTCCGTGAAGGAGCATACGATCACGTTCATATACGACGCTACGGACTGGTTTGCGGAGGTTTACGTCGACGGCGTGATCCGGCAGGAAATATACGACCTTGACCCGGACATAATCGCGGGCAATCTCGGTCTGTTCTTCGAAGGGGCAACAGCGTTCTTCACGAAGGCTGTCTATACTGAATTGGAGATGGCGACTAAGGCGCCCGAGCAGGCAACGGAAGTATCAGATCCTACTGCCGCACCTACTAAGGCTCTTGCCGCCACGCCCACGAAGGAACCCACCGAAGCGCCTGTAAAGGCGACGGAAGAGCCCGGGCAAGGAAGCGATACGGGGAAGAANNCCGCCGTTCTGGCTATAGCCGTAGTCGTCGCGGCGGTACTGATCAAAAAGAAAAAGAAAAACTGACAGCAGCAGTCAGTTAAAAGGAATATAAAGGGCAAAAAAATGAAAAGAGTGTTATCGATTCTGATCGGGGTGATATTAATGTGTGTATCGGCAGCAGGCAGCGCAGGTATAGGCGGTGCGGTCAATATTAATGTTTACGCGGAGGCTGATGCGGCCCGTCTGATTACGGGCGTGAGGGTCGGCGACGAAGAACTGAGCGCGTTTCAGGGCGCGGACAATATGCTGATGGCGAATGCTGTTGACAGCACGGTTTCGGAGACGGGACTTACCGTCCACGCCGCGGAGGGCACGAAGCTGTTACTGGACGGAGAGATCATTGACCGCGAAACAGCCAGGACAGTTAAGCTAAGCGACGGATTCAATTCGTTTACGCTCACGGCTGAAAAAGACGGAAAGTCTGAGACCGTGTTCGTGAACGTGGAGCGGCTGCCCGCGGGGCTGTACTCCGAGAGCACGCGCCCGGTATATCATTTCACGCCGTACAGGCACCAGATGAACGACCCGAACGGACTGGTATATGACGCATCGACGGGGCTTTATCATCTGTTTTTCCAATGCAACAGACCGTTCGCGAGCGGCGTTGACGCAAGAACACGCACTACCGGCTGGGGACATGCGGTATCGCAAAACCTGATCACGTGGGAAGAACAGCCGATGGCATTGACGCCGGATCTGCTGGGCGCCGCATGGTCTGGCTCGGGCGTCGTTGACCGCGACAATACTTCCGGTCTGTTTGACGACAGCACCCCGCCCGAATCGCGCCTCGTGGTGTTCTACGCCAACGTATACGGCGACGAGACGTACGGCATGGCGAAGATCAGTATGGCGTACTCGAAGGACGGAGGGAAGACCTGGATAAAGTACGCTGGGAATCCGGTGGTGAAGAATACGGCGAACCGCTACGGCGCCGGACTCAGGGATCCGAAGGTGATCCGGTACGAAAATCCGGAGCTCGAAGGCGGCTGGTGCTGGCTGATGGTGACGTGTGGAAATACGTACCTGTTTATGTCCAAAGACCTGATAAACTGGAAGGTGCAGGGAGGCGTCGTGCGTGACGTTAACAACAAAATCGTTGAGTGCGAGTGTCCCGATCTGTTCCGGCTGCCTGTCGACGGCGATCCGGCGAACGAAAAGTGGATACTCACCTGCGGAGGCGTGTCGTACCTGATCGGAGACCTCGTGATCACTGATCGCGGCTATATCAAATTCGAGGCGGAGACCGAACCGGTCGTGAACCTGAACGGCATCGCGGACCAGATCCCAGGTCAGAAGGCTCCGGAAATATATGCTACGCAGACGTTCTACACCGATCCGGTCGGCCGCAGGGTGTCAATGAGCTGGATCCGCGACCCGTACCAGAACTGGCGCGACAAGATCTGGAATTCGGCCCAGTCGATCCCGCTGGTAAATACGCTGAGGACGGTCGGGGGTTCCGTGAAGCTGTGCAGATACCCGGTGAAGGAGATCGATTTCGCCCGTGACAAACTGCTTTTCTCAGTTTCAGACACTGAACTCGGCCCTGAAGTCGAGAACCTGCTCGGCAGCATACACTCCGACTGCTTCGACCTTGTCGCCGTTATAACGCCCGGTGACGCGAAGAATATCGGATTTGCGCTGCGGTATGACGGCGCGGACGCGGAACTAAAACTGCGCTACAGCGTTGACGAGAAGAAACTGTACGTCACCAAGGGCGGAGAAGCGTGGCCGGGTGTATACGAGCCCGAAGTTCACCTCGATGCTGACGGAAAACTCCGGCTCAGGCTGATGATGGATAAGATATGCTACGACGTTTTCGGCAATGATGGCGAGACTGCTATCCAGGGGATTCTATATACTCAAACAGGCGCCGACGGGCTGATGATCAGCGCCGACGGTGATGCAAAAATCGATTCGCTAAAGGTGTGGTCAATGGCGATCCCGGACGACGGTATCGAGGTGAGCCGTGATCCCTCTGCAGGCACCGTTACGATGGTAAATGACCGCGACGATATAGACGGAGAGAACGGGGACAACGGCAGCAGCAATAAAGATAATAAAAAGAGCGGCCTCACCGCGGGCAAGGCTGCTCTGATTGCCCTTGGCTCCTTTGCCGGCACCCTCGCGCTGGTCGGCGGCGGAATGCTGATTGCAAGGAAAAGTAAAAACAAGAAATGTGGCTGACACCGCCCTTGACAAAAAACGGGGGGGTATATAATATAAAAAAGGGGGTGTGAGATCATGAAAAAGTATTATTTGATCCTTCTGGCGATACTACTTGTATTGACAGCCGGCTGTAATCTTGCCCGCGATCCGCAGACATTGATCCACGAACCACAGACATTGACCGCCGCCGAAATTACAAAAACAGATCCGGTGACGACCGACCCCCAGGCCACACCCCAGACCACACCCGTTGACAACGATAACATACCACCTGCAAATATCAGTTTCCTTACGGATGCTGCCTTTTCTACCACGCGAACCATAAGCCAGCTCAGTTCTGAATTTAAAGACGCCTACGCGCGGATCTCGCTGGACCTGCTGAAAAAGACGATGGAAGCCGGCAAAAGCACCGTAATATCTCCAATTTCAGTATTGACCGATATTGGCCTGACGACCAACGGCGCGCGGGGAAAAACACAAACGACGATGCTTGAATGGATCAGCCCTGGGCTAAGCATTGACGCCCTGAACGATCAATTATTCTCGTTGCGCGAACGTCTGGAAAAAGGCGGCGAGTCAACGTTCGTGGAAACGGACGGTATATTTCTGACCTGCCGTGAAGATTTCAAGGTGAACGCTGAGTTTTTAGCTTTGGTAAAGGACACTTACCGGGCCCAGATAGCCCAGGTGGATTTTACGGATCAAGGTATCATCAAGAGCCTTAACAACTGGATGAGCGATTCGACAAACAAGCTGATCCCCGAGGTGCTAAAGAGCGGAGATGTAGATATTAATACCGTGATGCTGCTGGTAAACGCAGTCTGCTTCGACGCCGAATGGGAGGAAGCGTTCCCGACTTCCGGTAAGTTGACGTTTCATTCAACTTCCGGCGACAAGTCGGTTAAAATGATGATGTCTACCGAGCATTCGTTTATTCGCGGGGACAATGAAACGGGCTTTATTAAAGAATATAAAGGCGGTCAATTCGGCTTTGCCGCCCTTCTTCCGCGGGAGGGTCTGTCGATCACCGATTATGTGAACGGCCTGGACGGCAATACATTTCTCAGGCTTATTAGCGAGCAGCAGACAAATACCATCGTCAAATTGGCCCTGCCCGAGTTTTCGTGCGAAACTTCCGCGGATCTTAGAACTTTGCTTGAAACGCTGGGGCTTGAGGAAATCTTTTCGGATGGCGCCGATTTCAGCGGTCTCGGTCATATGGATGACGGCAACGGGGTTGGTCTGGGCAAGGCCTGGCATCGAACTAAATTAGAGGTTTGCGAGACCGGGACCAAGGCGGGATCGGTTTCTGTGATTTCTGCGACTGCGTCCGCGACAGAGCCTCCCGGAACGGAAAGACTCGTTTTTAACCGCCCCTTTGTTTTTTCGATCATTGAATTGAACACCGGGCTTCCGGTGTTCATCGGGATCTGCGATTTATAAACTTGCAGCTTCTTGAAATACGCCAGACTCTAATATCCTTATTATCTGCCTTGCGAAGCCGAGTGAATGGCTAAGAATTTTGTTTTATAATGTTTGCCAGNNCAGCGAAGCCGGATAGATGACTAAGAATTTCGTGTGACCGAAATGCGAACTAATATAGTGTTCGCATGAGACCCAAAATTCGTTCCATCACTCGGTTCGCCCACTTGCAACTTGCCACTTGCCACTTGCAACTTGTAACTTTCAACTTGCCACTTGCCACTTATAACTTTTCTAACAGCCCTATTAGCCTTGACGCAATTATCTCGTGACCGGCCCGGTTGGGATGGAGACCATCGGGAATGTACAGCTCCTGAACCACCGGGATCGCAGGCTGCATGCCCGAATCTTTCCACAGATCGAGCACCGGCAGAGAATAATACTCGCACACTTCCCGGATGATATCGACGTACAGTTTCAGCGGCGCGTATACGCCCGCAGGTTTGAAACCGCCGTCTCCGTCCGGGCAGTTTTCGTTGAGCCGGTGAAGCGGCGTAATAAACACGATTTCAGCCTTCGGGTAGCGCGTTTTCAGGTGCGTGATGAGGCAATGCAGAGCACCGTAGAAAGTGTCGACGGTGCGGTCGGACATTGTCCCCGGGAGCGCGTCGCCGTGGCCGAAATCGTTCGTGCCGCCGAACACGACGATCACGTCCGCGTCCGGATCCATTTCGTCAACGCGTGAATCGTAATACTGATCGAACAGCGGATTCAGCGACGGTTTGAAATTGCGCGCGATCCGCGTGCCGCCTATGCCGTAGTTCCGGCAGACCGCCCCGGTCTCGTCCGCAATCATCTGATCGAATCTGTAATCCGTGCCGCAGCCCTCGGTGATGCTGTCACCTAAAAAAATTGATCTTTTTACCCTCAAGCTTCATTCCTGGTTCCTCTCTTTCCAAACTCAAAATCTTCGTCACTGAAATAAGTATTGTCACCCTCCCTGAACTGAAGGGAATACAATTTTTTGTAAACGCCGCCGTCTTTGCGCATAAGCTCGTCGTGCGTACCCTGTTCGATCACGCTGCCGCCTGCGATCACCGCGATCTCATCCGCGTTGCGGATAGTGGAAAGGCGGTGTGCGACAACGATCGTCGTCCGCCCTTTGCACAGCTCGTCGAGCGACTGCTGAATAAGAATTTCGGTCGTATTGTCGAGCGCCGACGTTGCTTCGTCAAGTATAAGTATCGCAGGATTTTTAAGGAACACGCGCGCGATCGACAGCCGCTGCTTCTGGCCGCCGGAAAGCTTCACGCCCCGTTCGCCGATCTCGCTGTCGTACCCGTCCTCGAGCGTCATAACGTAGTCGTGGATATTGGCCCGCTTCGCCGCCTCGATCATTTCCTCCTCCGTAGCGTCAAGCCTGCCGTACATAATATTGTCCCGTATCGATCCGCCGAACAGGAACACGTCCTGCTGCACGATACCGATGTTCCGCCTGAGCGATTCTTTGCTGAGGGTGCGTATGTCGTGTCCGTCGATCGTGATCGATCCTTCCGTGAGCGGGTAGAAAGCGGGGATGAGGTGGCAAAGAGTCGTCTTGCCTCCGCCCGAAGGCCCCACGAGGGCAAGCTTTCTGCCTTTTGCGACGTGCAGCGTGACGTCGTCAAGTACGTTGCCCGCGCCGTAGCTGAACGTGACGTGGTCAATATCGATATTTCCTTCTGCGCGTTCGATCGTTACGGCATCCGGAGCGTCCTTCTCGGGCTCAACGTCCATAATTTCAAGGAATCTCGAGAAGCCTGTCACGCCGTTCTGGTACTGCTCCATGAACTGTATGAGCGTCGTGATAGGTGAGATGAACAGGTTCACCGATACGATAAACGTCGAATAATCGCCGAAATTGATGCGCCCGGCGTAAAGGAACAGGCCGCCCGCTATAAGGATCACGACGTTGAAGGCATCTGTGATGAACGACGTGGACGAATGGAACCGCGCCATCGCCTTGTACGACTTGCGGCAGGCCTCCCGGAACAGCGAATTGCTCTTCTCAAACTTTTCCTGCTCCTTCTCCGAATTCGTGTACGCCTTGGTGACGCGAATGCCCGTGACCGAGCTCTCGATCGAAGCGTTGATCATCGCCGTAGTCTTCCGCCTCTCCGCAAAAGCGTCGCGCATCTTTTTGCGGCATATACCGGCAACGACGGCGAGCAGCGGGGCAACGGTGAATATTATGAGTGTCAGGATGATGTCGATCGTGCTGAGGTAAATGAAGGAGCCGATTATCATTATCCCGCTGATAAACAGGTTTTCCGGCCCGTGGTGTGCAAGCTCGCTGACGTCGAAAAGGTCGCTCGTTATCCTCGACATTATTTTACCGGTCTCGTGATCGTCATAGAACGAGAACGGCAATTTCTGCAGGTGCGCGAAAAGATCCGAGCGCATCTGCTCCTGCATCCCGACGCCTATCATATGTCCCCAGTACTGCACGAAATAACGAAGCAGCATACGGACAATATACAGCCCGAGCACCGTGAGGCCGGCAATTATTATCGCCGTGTACAGTTTGTTCGGGATGAGGTCGTTGAGCATTCTGTTGGTAATGATCGGATATACCATGCCGATCAGCGAGATCAGGAGCGAAGCGAGCATGTCGAGCGCGAACAGCTTTTTATGCGGCCTGTAGTATCGGACAAACCTTTTGAAGAGGTGTTGTGGTTTTTGCGGCTGTGTTTCTTTGGTTTCGTCCATGGTTCCGTGCTCCCGAATTATACTTCGAGACTATTATATAACTTGCAACTTATCACTTGCAACTTGCAACTTGTCACTTGCCACTTGCAACTTGCAACTTACAACTTGCAACTTATCACTTGCAACTTGCAACTTATCACTTGCAACTTGCAACTTGCCACTTGCCACTTCCCACTTGCCATGCGCCTTGCCCTGTTGCGCTTTGTACCTTGCCCGGGAGGCTGGGCGGAAGTATAATAATATTGACGCAAGCGGAGAGGAAGCCGGATCGCGCGAAGTGCTTTCTCAAATTAAGTGATCACTAAGGGATAAAACAGGATGGACACCGGGGCGAAGATAGCCGAACTTAGAAAAGCAAAAGGATTGACCCAGCAGGAACTGGCCGGGAAACTTTTTGTGTCGAGAGAACTGGTGTGCAAATGGGAGAACGGCGAACGCAGGCCGGACTATAAGATGGTCGAAAAAATTGCGGACGCCCTGGAGGTAGAGGCCGGAAACATTGTCAGCGAAGAAGACGTGATAATGGAGGAATTGTCCGGCTGCATGCCTGATGGCGGGGTCGGCGACAGAAGGGAAGCGGCGAGGCTGCTGAACGGCTTTCTTCGAACGCTGCCGGACGGGACCTGCGACATATTCGTGCGGCGGTACCGGTTCCACGAAAGGGCGGAGGAGATCGGCGCCCGGTACGGCGTAGGCGGAAACTACGTCCGGTCGGTATTGACCCGCACCCGCAAAAAGCTGAAGAAGTATCTTAAGGAGCACAGAAATGAACGATAGATCGGACAATAACATATTATACGAAGCGTTCGGAGATATTGACCCGGCGCTGGCGGCACGCTCCGAGACCGGCGAATCCTTTGCCGGAAAACGCCCGGCACGAAAGAGCGCCGGGGACAAGGGCCGGGGCCGGAACCTGCTGCCGCTTATTATCATCCCGGTGGCGCTGATCGCGGCGATAGCGACGATGGTGATCATTTCAAACAATGGCAAAAAAGTACACGGCCCTGCCGACGAAGGAACGGACGCGACACCCGGTCCGGAGGCAACAGAAACGGAGTCAAATGATAAGATAGGCGGCAGAGTTTACGTTTGGGAAAAGGAAGGCGCAGGCGGCGATTTCACAATCGTTCTGCTGAATGACGGCACATATTCGTATTACGCTGGCCCTATCAGCAGCTATATAGGCATGGGAAAATGGACGGTCGAAGACGGAATATTGACCATGAACGAGATCAGTTATGGCTTCATGTTCCGCTTTTCTGTAAAAAATGATGAACTGGTATTTATTTCGGATGGTTCAAACAGCTTCTCGTATGTCAATGTAGAAGACGGCGACCGCTTTTTAGTTAAAAAAAGGAACGTGCCGGATACAGTCCGGCCGACAAAGGTTTTGATCATCGAAGCTGGCAATCACACGTTCACCGCGCATTTCGAGGACAATTCATCGGCTGAGGAGCTGATCGAGAAGCTTATCAACGAGCCGGTCACGGTCAATATGCACGATTACGGCAATTTCGAAAAGGTCGGAGCGCTTCCCTGGGAGATAACCAGAAACGACACGCAGATCACGACGAAGCCGGGAGATGTCATTCTCTATCAGGGCAATCAGATAACGATCTATTACGGCGAAAACAGCTGGAACTTTACCAAACTGGCCGGCATCGACAATGTCACCAGGGAAGAACTCCTCGAAGCATTTGGCGACGGTGACGTCAATGTGCTTTTCTATATCGGGCTTCAGCCTGAAGATTATTTATATTATATCGAATCACTTGACACAGAATCACTTGAAACGCCTTCCGAAGGGACGCTGCTTTACGCCATTGACACATTCATGCGCACTAAAGGATTCGCCAATGTCGATTATCCGGACAGCCTTGACAGCCTTGCTCAGCAGTATAAGCTCGGCGGAAAGACGCTCAAGGAACTGGGCGGTCTCTGCAAAAGCAGCGGTGAATCTGCGGGTGATCTTTGGCAGGAACAGTATTACAAGGGCGACGGATATATCTTAAGCTTTTCCCATCATGAACAGAGCAAGATATTTAACGCCGGTATGACAGTGATAATGAATGATCTCGTGCTTCGCAGTTCTGTCGAAATTGAAGGTCTTGAATTGCCTTTCGGGATCAAGTATGGCGATTCCGTCGTTGACGTGCTTGCAAAAATGGGTGTCGCCCTGCCGCCCGAAGGCAGCTTTGGATCCGGCACATACGCCGTAGAAGTTGACAATGCTCAGGATATCGGCGACGATGGCTTGACATCATCTTATTCTCTGAAACTTGTGGACAATAATTACAATGTTGCCGCGGACGTCGCATATCCGTTCGAGATCGAATTCGTTTATTCTTCTGCCCTGCATGAGGCAATAAGGTCAATGCATTTCGTCTTCGACGGCAATTCGTTCAGTGATTCCAGGCTTGTGGATTTTGTGATGAAAACCAGTGATATTGCGGTAAGATTACCTAGATGAGCGCCTGGCGGCGAGTGATAAGTGGCAAGTGGCAAGTGGCAAGTGATAAGTGGCAAGATGAAAGTTGCAAATGGAAAATGGAAAATGGCAAATTAAGGAGCCGCTGCGCGGCATGGTGGAGTTCATCCGCAACCGCTTCTTAATTCGGCCATGGGAGGCAAAAAACAGTGATTGTGGCCGTATTTTTTGCTGGTTTTATACGGCCACACCAAGTCAAATACGGTAGTTGTGGCCGTAATTTACGGCCACAAAGGGCCTGAACCTGTGTGTTAGGCCGTATATTTCCGCCCATTATTACGGCCACAATCAGGAAAACCTATACTTAGGGCCGTATCAAGCCTGCTCGGCCCAACTTGCCACTTGCCACTTGCAACTTGCAACTTGTAACTTGCCACTTGCAACTTGCAACTTGTAACTTGCCACTTGCCACTTGCCACTTGCAACTTGCAACTTGTAACTTGCAACTTGCCACTTGCCACTTGCAACTTGCAACTTGTAACTTGCCACTTCTCACTTTCCTGTGGTATAATATAAAGACCAGAGCTTTAGTCCAGGGGAGGTGAGCGGGATGAGCAGGAGCAGCAGACGATTCAAGAGAAGCAACGTCGAAGAAGCACAATACGAATACAAGAATCCGGTAGTCATATTTCTGAAAGTACTATGGCACATATTCAGCGTTGCACTGAAAGTCACACTCATTGTTGTCCTCGTAGCCATATTTGTGGCAGGAGGAGCCGTTGTCGGCCTCATAACCGCGTGCATCAGCACTACCGAACCCGTGACGGACATACAGCTGGAGACAGCTTCATTGACCTCATTCATATACTACCCGGACGGAAAACCTGTAACGTATATAAACGACGAAGGGCAGGAGGAGCCCATCTCGCTGAAAGGTACGGGAAACGTTAACCGCGTGCTCGTGACGTTTGACGAAGTGCCGAAAGATCTGCGAAACGCATTCGTGGCTATCGAGGACGAGCGCTTCTACACGCACCCGGGCGTTGACGTAAAGCGGTCGCTCTCCGCTATCGTGGCGTATATGCTGCCGGGATTCGGAACGTACGGCGGAAGTACGATCACACAGCAGCTCATCAAAAATGCGACCGGGGACGATGAACAGAGCGTACTGCGCAAGATCTCGGAGATGTGGAGAGCGTACCTGCTGGAGAAAGATTATTCCAAGGAAGAGATCCTTGAGAAATATATGAATATTATTTATATGGGCAGAGACTGCTACGGCGTTCAGGCGGCGGCCAGGGCGTATTTCGGCAAGAACGTAAGCGAACTGAACCTGCCCGAATGCGCATACCTTGCCGGTATCACGAACAACCCCGGTAAGTACGCGCCGCATACGACCGTAGGACGTCAGAACGGGTATAAGAGGCAGATAATCATACTCGATAAGATGCTCGAACTCGAAATGATAACGAAGCAGCAGTATATTGACGCCATACAGACGAAACTCACGTTTAACGAAGAGTACGAAGCCGGATCGTCGTACGCACTGTACAGCTATTTTGTTGACGCCGTTATCACCGACGTGCGCGACGCGTTCATGGAGCGGGGGTATACAAAGGCCGAGGCCAATAAAATGATCTACGGCGGCGGTATCAGGATCTATACGACGCAGGACAGGGACATACAGGCTATCGTTGACAAGGAATTTAATAACGAGGCTAATTTCCCGGTGAATTACCAGTATACGGCTATTACGGATAAGGCGCAGGCGTCGATCGCTATCATTGACCAGTACACCGGTCAGGTGAAGGCAATGTACGGCGGATACGGGCCCAAGACGACCAACCTTGCGTACAACTATGCCACCGATGCTCACCGTCAGCCCGGTTCGTCGATCAAGCCTATCCTGGTATACGCGCCTCTGATCGACCAGCATATCATCACTACGGCGTCAACGATCGAGGATGAGGAGTCTTTCCTTAATCCCGATACGCCTGACAAGCCTTGGCCGCGTAATTCTTACAACTATTTCCGCGGTACTATATCGATCCGCCAGGCTCTGGCCGTGTCGTGCAACGTTGCCGCAGTAAAGCTGTACAAGGACAATATCCCGATGTGTCTTCAGTATCTGAAGCGCTCCGGGATCGACCGGACGGGTGAAACTCAGATATCCGTTGCCCTGGGCGGTCTTACGAACGGCGTGTGTGCGATGGAAATGTGCGCCGCGTACGTGCCTTTCTCCAACGGCACCGGTATTTACCACGAGCCTATTACGTTTACCAAAGTGCTCGATTCTGACGGCAACGTGCTGATCGACAATATCTCGCAGTCTCACGTCGTTTACGAGGACGCTCAGACGGCTTCGATAATGACGTCGCTTCTTACTTCGGTAATGGACGCGAATTACAGCGGTACCGCCCGTAAGGCGATATTCTTCAACAAGGACGGCGTGCAGGTCCCTACGGCAGGTAAGACCGGTACGACGACGAACTCTTACGACTACTGGTTCGTTGGTTACACCGGTTATTATACCGCTGCTGTCTGGTACGGCTACCAGTCCCAGAAGAGTATGCAGCCTGAGGAGAAGGGCGCGGCGTACCTGCTCTGGAAGGTGATCATGGAGCAGATCCATTCCGAACTTCCGATCAAGCCGCTGGCAACGGGTACTTCGGGCAGGAGCGTTCTTATCTGTGCCGAGTCGCGCCAGCTGGCAACGTCGTTCTGTTCTCATGATATTGACGGCGGCAAGACGGTGTACGAGATCTTCGCCGATGGTACTCAGCCGACAACGTACTGCACCGATCACGTTAAAGTGAAGGTTTGCCTTGACGCCGGTAAGGATGCCAACGGCAAGTATATCCCGGCCGGTGCGAATTGTACTCATACCGAGGAGCTCGTGCTTAATAAGTACCACCTGTCAAACAAGGCGTGTACGAAGTGTAAGCCTGCGGCAACGCCTGTTCCCGCCACTCCTGCTCCTGCTACTCCCGCGCCCGTGGTCGAGGACCCGAAGGAAAATCCTGCTCCCTGATATTCACGCTGGTGACGAGGGAGAGTTTCAAATTGCAAATTGCAAATTGCAAATGGCAAATGGCAAATTGTAAATGACAAATTGCAAATGACAAATGGCAAGTGTCAAGTGGCAAGTTGCAAGTGACAAATTGCAAATTGCGAATTGGAAATGGCAAATTGCAAATGGATAATGCCGAGGTGTGGCACACGATCTTCAATTCAGTCGATTTGTGTGCCACGTGTTTTCTTTTTCCTTCTGAGGCAGAGGTGGACATCCTCTTCCGGCGCTGTCTGCGGCGGTGAAACGAAGTGAAATGAGGTAAGACAGCGCCCAGTACCGGCTCTACATTCTCTCCCGGCGCTGTCTGCTGCGAGGAAGCGAGGTAAAATGAGATTAAAGTTAAGCGACACGCTCATTTTTCGCTTAACTTTTTTGAGAGACAGCGCCTCGCCCTGATTCCACATCCTCCTCCGGCGCTGTCTGCGGCGGTGAAGCAAGATAAAATGAGGTAAAAGTAAAGCGACACGCTCATTTTTCGCTTAACTTTTTTGAAAGACAGCGCCCTGCTGGCACACAAACCTTGAATTTATCGATTTGTGTGCCAACGTTGACCTCTGAAAAAAGTGCTTGAATTAATTACGCTGATAGTGTAGAATCTTCGCGTCGCCTGTGGAACTCGTCCGGCACGCCGGATGATCCTGCGCGGATATGGTGGAACTGGCAGACACGCAGGATTTAGGTTCCTGTGGGCAACCGTGCAGGTTCAAGTCCTGTCGGCCGCACCACTGAAAAG
>DBVV01000154.1:0-16052 GCA_002308795.1 Mageeibacillus sp. UBA1255
AGGCCTTCCTGGATGAGCTGCTTGAGCGACCAGCCTGCGCAGTATCCGGTCAGCATAGCCAGGTCGTGCAGATGAAGATCGGCGTTCTTATGAGCGTTAGCGATCTCTTCGTCATAGATCTCGCTGAGCCAGTAGTTAGCGGTGATGGCGCCGGAGTTATGGAGGATCAGACCGCCGACCGAATACGTGACGGTAGAATTCTCTTTAACGCGCCAGTCGATGGACTGAACGTAGTTATCTACCAGTTCCTTATAGTCAAGGATGGTGGATTTTAAATTACGGAGTTTTTCGCGCTGTTTACGGTAAAGGATGTACGCTTTCGCTACGTCCGCGTATCCTGCCTGTACGAGCACGGCCTCGACACTGTCCTGAATGTCTTCGACGGCTATCAGACCGTCTTTGATCTTTGGTTCATACTCAGCTGTAACTTTCAATGCCAGCAGGTCGATTATGCTGGCGTTGTACTGTCTGTCAACGGCGTCGAACGCGCGAGTGATAGCGTTGCTGATCTTGCTTAAGTTGAATTCGGAAACTTTTCCGTCTCTCTTTAGTACCTGGTACATGATGTCCACTCCCTGAATTGTTTCTTTTATTTTATGCTGCTTTAGCGTTATGACTTTGCCGTGGCGTACGCGCAGATGCCCCCGGGCGTCAATCTCCGCTTTGCGTAACGCGTACGTGCTTTCAGCGTGCGGATCTGATGCTTATTCCGGTAGTTCTCCCGTCCGGAGCATGATAGACCGTCTCCGGCGGCGTACGAAAAGATTATACACGCAGGCTTTTTCGGTGTCAATAGCAAAATAACAAAATATTGTAATTTTTTTTAAGATGTGCCACTATATGTAGTGGTCAGGCGTTGCCGCAGATATAGTGGCAAGAAACGGGACCGGGAGGGGAGCATCGTGATACGGATGCCCGGCTCTTGAAAAAACAGAGCGTATGATATATATTTAGAACGTAATAAAATAACAGGAGGACGCCGGTATGGAAATCAAGGCAGTCAGATTCAGAAAAGATGGTTTTTACACACAGCCGTTCGCCTTCGGAGGAGAAGAGGGACCGGACAAATTCGATAAAAATATCCGCTACAGGGGCAGCCTGCAGAATTACCTTATTGACACAGGCGCAGAAGTTATCCTTGTCGACACCGGTCTTCCGGCCGGGACGCCCGAGGAAGTACCTGATGAAAACAGCCCGCTTTATACCGGTAAAGATATCTGTTCATATATGGAAGCGTTCGGATCACTAGGCTACAGACCGGAGCAGGTGACGAAGATCCTTCTCACTCATAAGCATGCAGATCATTCGGGCGAACTTCGCTCGTTTCCGAACGCTGAAATATACGTGAATGCCGAGGAGGCGGGGGCGGCAGAGCTCCGGGACCTTCCAAATATAGTACCGGTATCGTTCACAGACGGAGCGTATTATAATTTCCCGGAATCGCAGAAGATCGCCGAGGGCGTTTATTACATAAAAGCTAAAGGTCATACGAACGGAAACAGCATCGTTATCGTTGAAAACGACGGGCTGTTCTATATGCTCCACGGCGACATAACGTACGTTGACGAAGCACTGTACGAGAATAAACTCTCGGTCGTATACGAAGACCGTGCGGAAGCAAGAAAGACGCTTGACCTCGTGCGCGAATTCGTGAAAGAACGTCCGACCGTATATTGCGGGACACATACGCCGCAGGGATACGAAAATCTCGAAGCAAAACGCGTGATCGACCTTAACGCCCCCGTGCCGACGACGCCTGCGGTGACCGATTTCTCCGCGAATACCGCAAGCGGTAAATACGTCTGCTCTGTCTGCGGATACGTTTACGATCCTGCGGAACATGAAGGCGTAGCGTTCGAAGACCTTCCTGACGACTGGAATGCCCGAGATGCAAACAGCCTAAGGAGAAATTCAACAAAGCATAAAGGCGAGGAAATATATGGATCTGTCCGGTGAATTAAATGATCTGCTAAACGGGAAAGAATATGTTCGTGCATCGGCGCTTCTGTTAAAGACTGCGGGAACAGTGTATGCAGGGACGACCGGTCTTGACGGGCGCCCTCAGGTACGACCTGCTGCTTTTGCTTTTGAAGAGGAAGGAGCGTTTTATTTCCTTACGCTCAAAAGCAGACGCATATACGCGGAATTATCCAAAACCCCCTACGTGCAGTTTTGCACGAATGACGAAGAACACGGGATCACTTTCAGACTGTCCGGAAAAGTCTGTTTTACAGAAGACAACGATCTGATCGCCCGTGCCGCAAATGCTTGTCCCGGGATCCTTAAAAACGCCGGCGGAGATACGAAAATGCTCATAGCGTTTTTCCTCCTAGGGGCAGAAGCGCTGATCGGGACGGACGAATGCGAGCGAAAACTTCCTTTGCCTGATCCTGCCGGTGTGCTTATCGGTGTTACGATTAAAAAGAAACCTGAATTAAGAGACAGGATCGTGAAAATACTGGAACGCCGCGAAGCTGAACCGCCAAAGATCGGGACCGATGCATTGAAATCGTACGACGGCGCGCTGTTCGTTTTCGCGTATGCGGCAAAGGCGATTTGGCCGCGGATGGATATCAGACCGATCGAACGCGCTGCCGTTTTTGAAACGTACGACGAACGCGAACGGTACGTTGACCGCGCCGCATTTATAATTGGCAACGCCGTAATAAACTACCCCGAGGATATTACTTTCTGGCTTGACCCCGCCCGCTGGACCGCTGAAAAATAATTGCTGAAAAATAAAATACTGCAGGAAGAGGAAAAAATGAAAATACATGGATTACAAAAATTGACGCTGCTCGATTTCCCCGGACAGATAGCGTGCACGGTGTTCACGGCCGGGTGCAATATGCGCTGCCCGTTCTGCCATAACGCTGCGCTCGTCACTCATATCGACGCCGATGCATATATGGACGAGGAGGAATTTTTCTCGTTCCTTAAAAAGCGTACCGGCGTGCTGGACGGGGTGGCAATAACCGGCGGAGAGCCTACGCTTGTCCCCGATCTTCCCGCGTTTATGGAGCGCGTGCGGTCAATGGGTTTTAAGGTAAAGCTCGACACCAACGGTTCTCGTCCGGAAGTTTTGCGTGCGATCATTACTGCCGGCCTTGCCGATTACGTCGCCATGGACATTAAGAACTCAAAGGAGAATTACGGAAAGACCGTGGGTATCGCAGATTTTTCGTTAGCTCCGGTCGAAGAGAGCGTTGACATCCTGATGGGTTCCGGCGTCCCGTTCGAGTTCCGTACGACCGTCGTGGATGCCCTCCATTCTCCCTCCGATTTTGAATCGATCGGCCGCTGGCTCGCCGGACCAGAACCGTATTTCCTTCAGAATTTTAAAGATTCCGGCGATCTGATCGTGCCCGGTATGACGGGGAAGACTCCCGAAGAGATGGAGGAGTGCCTGAGAGCAGTGAAACCTTTTATACCTAACGCCAGCCTCAGGGGGCTGTGATCGATCGGCGGTCTGCACCTTGCGCTCCGTTTTAAGGTGTAGTAAAATATTTACGGCGGAAGAGGCGAACGTCTGCATCCGCCTGCCTGCATCCCGCGGCGCCCGCGCGGGAAAGATCAGGCGCACGCAAAGGTGAAGAAGCACGGAAGCACGGAAGCGAGGAAAAGGTATGAAAAAAAGCTGCTTTATTGACGTCGAAACCGCCGAAAGACTGGCGGCGAAATACCCGACACCTTTTTACGTTTATAATGAGCAGGGGATACGCGACGGGATACGCGCATTAAACAGAGCGTTCTCCTGGAACAAAGGATTCAAAGAATACTTCGCCGTAAAAGCTTGTCCCAACCCGTTCCTGATGAAGATCATCCACGAAGAAGGATGCGGGATGGACTGCTCGTCGTACTGTGAACTTATATTGTCCGACAGCATCGGACTCAGCGGCGACGACATCATGTTCTCATCAAACGTGACGCCCGCTGCTGATTTCGAATACGCAAGAAAGCTAAACGCCATCATCAACCTCGACGACGAAACACACGTCGACTTCCTCGCTAAACACGGAGGGATCCCGGAAGAAATTTGTCTGAGGTATAATCCCGGCGGAAATTTCTCGATAAGCGGCGCGATAATGGGTAACCCCCAGGACGCTAAATACGGTATGACGGAAGAGCAGCTTATAAGGTCCGTAAAAAAACTTTCCGCGATGGGAGCGAAACGGTTCGGCATACACGCGTTTTTAGCTTCAAATATGATCGATCCCGACTATTATCCCACTCTCGCGGAGATACTGTTCGAGCTGGCTGTAAGGGTAAACGAAAAGACGGGCGCGAAATTCACGTTCGTGAACCTCTCCGGAGGCATCGGCATACCGTACAGGCCGGAGGACAAGGCTCCCGATCTGGATTATATCGGTGCTAAGGTAAAAGAAGCGTACGACCGTGTCGTTGTCCCGTCGGCGCTTAAAAAGCTGTCGATCAAGGCGGAACTCGGGCGCTATATCACCGGTGCGCACGGCATGCTCGTGACGAGGGCAATACACGTAAAACACATCTACAAAGAATATATAGGCGTTGACGCCTGCGCCGCGAACCTGATGCGACCGGCAATGTACGGTGCGTACCACCATATAACCGTGCTCGGAAAAGAAAACAGGCCTCTTGACCACGTTTACGACGTGACGGGAGGCCTGTGCGAAAACAACGATAAATTCGCTATCGACCGGATGCTTCCGGAGATCGTGCCCGGAGATTTGCTGGCGATCCACGACGCAGGCGGCCACGGCTACGCGATGGGGTATAATTACAACGGAAAGCTCCGCTCGGCCGAGATACTTCTGAAGCAGGACGGAACGGACGAACTCATACGAAGAGCCGAGACACCTGCCGATTATCTGGCTACGTTTGATTTCTGTGATATAATAAAAAAAGAACTGCTGTGAACCGGAGCCAGGCGGTAAACGAGGCGCAGGTACGGCAAAAAGGGAGGAACGAGATGAATACGCATTCTGAAACTCGTGCGGAAAACGCGGGAGCGGTAAACAAGGATATTGCCGCCAGGATCCGCGAATTAAGGGAAGTATGCGATATGGAGCGGTCGGAACTGGCGGAGGCGCTGGGGCTGAGCGTAGAAGAATATTCGAAATATGAAGACGGAGAGAAAGACTTTCCGGTAAGCTTCCTGTACGAACTTGCGGCAATGTTCAAAGTCGATCTCACCGAACTTCTGACTGGTACCGCTCCGAGGCTGGCCAACTGCTCGATCGTAAGAAAGGGAGAGGGAATTGCCGTTGACCGCTACGAGGGGTACGATTTTGAGAGCATCGCGTACAAATTTATCGGACGCCGCGTGGAGCCTATGATCGTAACTGTCGGTCCGGAGACGGAATTCGCGCCTCCCGAGCTCGTGTCGCACTCCGGTCAGGAATTCAATTTCGTGCTTGAAGGGCAGATCACGGTGCTGTTCGGCGAACGTAGTTTTCTGCTGAACGAAGGCGACTGCTTCTATTTCGATCCGACCGTGCCTCACGCGCAGTGTGCTCACGGAGGAAAGAGCGCCAGATTCTTGACTGTAATAATGCCATAAGAGGGAACCATGAAAGATGCACTTCTTAAACGATTCGCGCCGCGGCTCGAATTTGACTCATACGAGGATTTTAAACAGAATTTTACAATAAACGTACCTGACGACTTCAACTTCGGATATGACGTTGTCGACGCCTGGACCGAGCTTGAGCCCGGAAAGCGCGCTCTGGTGTGGTGCAACGACGCCGGAGAGGAACGCGTGTTTACTTTTGACGACGTGAAAGCGTATTCGAACAGGATATGCAACTATCTTGTCTCGCTCGGGATACGCAAGGGCGACCGCATCATGCTCATAATGAAGCGCCGCTGGGAGTACTGGATGACTGCCACGGCTCTGCATAAGCTGGGAGCGGTGATGATCCCCGCTTCGTTCCAGCTCACCGAAAAAGATCTGATCTACCGTATAAATGCCGCAAACGTGCGCATGATCGTCATCGCCGAAGACGAAAATATAATCGGCCACGTGGAAAATTCCGTTGACCGCTGCCCGACGCTGGAATACCGCGCTCTCGTTACGGCCCGTGACGGACAATGCCGTGACGGCTGGCTCGACTACCGCGCCGGATTTATGGCGATGCCGGATAAATTTGCGCGTCCGGAGGGTGAAGCGGCCGTCAAGGCGAACGACCCCATGATCATCTATTTCACGTCAGGTACGACGGGAATGCCCAAGATGGTGCTGCATCTGCAGAAATACCCGCTCGGACATATATTGACCTCGCGCTTCTGGCAGCAGGTAGAGGATAACGGCCTTCATCTCACCGTTTCTGACTCAGGCTGGGCAAAGTTTTCGTGGGGGAAGATATACGGAGGCTGGCTGTCCGGTACGGCTCAGCTAGGCTACGATATGGATAAATTCGTCCCCGAAAAGCTTCTGCGTGTTATTGAAAAGTACCGCATAACCACTTTCTGCGCACCGGCAACGATGTACAGGTTTATGATAAAAGAAGACCTTTCGCGCTTCGATCTCTCCTCGATCCACCACTGCTGCATGGCAGGCGAGCCTCTTAACCCCGCGGTATTTGATCAGTGGGAGCAGTTAACAGGCCATAAACTTTACGAGGGCTTCGGCCAGACCGAGACGCCCGTGCTGATGGCAAATTTCAAATGGATCACGCCTAAACCCGGTTCTACCGGAAAACCATCCGCGATATACAACATTGCTCTCGTAAACGAAGACGGTAAAGAATGCGAGATAGGTGAGGAAGGCGAGATCGTTATTCGGGGAGCAAGAGATAATCCCCCGGTAGGCCTGACCGCCGGATACCTTGGAGATGACGAGGCCAATGAAAAACTGTGGCGCGGCGGTGATTTTCACACCGGCGACAATGCCTGGATGGATGAGGACGGATATATCTGGTTTATCGGGCGTGTCGATGACGTTATCAAATGTTCCGGGTACCGTATCGGTCCGTTCGAGGTCGAATCCGCGCTTATGACTCACCCTGCGGTGCTTGAGTGTGCAATAACCGCTGCTCCGGACCCGGTGCGCGGCCAGGTCGTGAAGGCGACGGTAGTGCTCGTTAAAAACCGCGGATATGAGCCTACAGACGAACTCAGAAAAGAACTTCAGAACCACGTGAAGAAAGTTACTGCGCCTTATAAATACCCGCGCATACTTGAATTCGTAGACGAACTGCCTAAAACCGTAAGCGGTAAGATCCGGCGCGCCGCGATCCGTCACAAAGATTCAGAAGGCTGATGACCGCCGTATTTTTGAATAGTTTACTGAAAATAAAATCCCGGCGGATCATTCGGTTCGCCGGGGTTTAATTAGCACGATTTTTTAACGCGTTTTTTAACGCGATTTCTTTTTGGACATTACGAACAGCATCACGGCGAGCAGTGCGACCGCCAGCACGAGTGCGGCGATGATCCAGCCGATGCTTTTATCTCCGCCTGACCTGACTTCTGAATTACCGGAAGGAGCGGTCACGGCAGGTGATGCGAAAGGAGTGGCATCGTTCTCCCCGGCGGTAGCGGGCTGAGCGGTATGATCGGCCGGAAGATCGCTTCCGGGAGCGTCCGTGGGGGCGGCGTTTGTTTCCACTGCCGGTATTTCGGTAGGCTCAGGCGTAGGCACCTCTGTCGGTTCGGGCGTCGGCTCAGGCGTCGGTGTCGGATCGGGTTCAAAAACGATATGCTCAAGCAGATCGTTTTTATTGACGTCTTCACCCACGGTGCTCCTGTAAAGGCCGAACTGGCGGCAATCTCCGTACCCGTCCGTCATCACTCTGAACCTGGTATACTGCTGCGATTCGTGGCATTTGTAGCCTTCCGCCGCCATTTCCAGCGCGGTCTTTCCGCCGAACGCTTTCAGAGGCATATCGCCCCATTCGATTATAACGCCATTGTCCCTGTTATAAAGATGACTGTAGAATTTCGGCGTGTCCCAGGTGCCGTATTTATCGTACGAATCTGTAAATTTAGACGGATCCGCCGCATCCGGGACGCTTATCTGAAGAGTCGTGCCGTTGATCCTGTGCGCACCGTGGCCGTATTCACCTTCAAAATCGTGTCCGACAACAACGTACGGCTTAAACCGGCGTATCATTTCTACCTGCCATCTCTCCACGTTTTCGGTGCCGTACATATCCTGCGCTTCTCTCAGCGTTTTTGAATACTCGTCAACAAAATCTCCGTATACGGGATATGCCTTTATACCCACCTTCCACAGGCCGTCGAGCTGTTCGTGGCAGCGGTATTTTTCGGTAAAAACGTGGTTGGTCATATAGGCTACCTGGACTTTATAACCCATTTCACCGCCGTAGTAAGGCATAATTCCGCCAAAAAACAGATGCTCGTCATCGCCGTGTGTAGGAAACAGCAGAAGATCCGCTTTCTCATAAGGAGGCTCCCAGCGCTGAACCGACGAGGGCAATTCTCCTTCTGTGTAGAATATCAGGTCGCACAATACCGCGTTTGCAGGCACGTTGATGATCAGTTCGTTCGCAGGAGAAGACAGGGGAACGTATTCATGTATGAATCCGTACTGACCGCAGCTGACAGTTTTCTCGCCTTCTTCAAGCGACCATTCGCCGGGAGCAGTATCCCATATCGCGTAGACACCGTTCAATTTAAGCTCTGTGCCCGTGAGGGTCGCGGTCAATCTGTCTGACTTTTTCCCGAACGATACTTTGCTGTAAATATCAGTATCGAGCGCGTCCGACATATCGTGCCCTTCTTCGGAGGTCAATTTAACTTTCCAGCTTATGTTCTGCGCTTTCTGTGTTTCAGCCGAAGTTTTCGCGGTTTTTCCGGAAAAGAACGCGGTCAATGCGATCAGCGCAATGACGGCGGCAGCTGTTGCCGTACAAATGATCCTGTGATCCTTTATTATACTTCCTATACGTTTCATTTCGTACTATACCTGCTTAAAAATGATCTGCCAGGCACGCTCTGTGCCTTCGCCGGTGGTATTTTACAATATATATGGCTAAAATTCAATCGCGGGATAAGATTGACATGTACCTGCAACTATTATAAAATACCACCGTATTCCGCCTTTAAACGGCGGCCTTGCATGGAAGCCTTGCTTAAAATAATATGGAGGATCTATTGATGAAGCACAGAAGAAACGCAGCTGTTCAGATACTGGCATACCTGACGGCATGCATCTGCCTTGCCGCGGCATTATGCGCCTGCGGAAAAACGGGAGACGATAATATTACGCCAGGCGGCAACGGAAAGAAGGAGGACGCAGAAGTGAAGATCATTGAAAATATCACTGCGGCTGATTATTACAAAAACGGATACACCGCTAATTACATAACCGGGATCGACCAGTTCGAACGCACGTTTGACGGCGTTGCCGGCGCGAAGAACGATAAACAGCGCGATGTCGGGATATTCTATTTCTGCACTCTCGGACAGCACGGAGGAGAAAAGATCGTTGACGTCACCAAACTGATCGCCCAGGAGAACGGAATACAGGATATGTTCTTCGAGGACAACGACGTTGCCCCGTCTAATAAAGGCGTGTTTTTCTGGGGCGAGCCGCTCTGGGGATACTATAATTCCACAGACAGCTGGGTCATCCGGCGCCACCTCGCTCTGCTGACGATGGCCGGTGTCGATTTCATGGTATTCGATACCACTAACGCCGTAACGTATGACAGCGTCGTGGCCAAGATCATCAAAGAATGCCGCAATATGCGCGATGAGGGCTGGAATCCGCCCGGACTCGTATTTTACACCAACGCGTATTCGCACCGCGTTATCACAAACCTTTACAATTCTTATTACAAAAAAGACAGTTATAAAGACATATGGTATTATCTGGACGGAAAGCCGCTGATCATAGGCAATATCAGCGCATCGGCCGACAGGGCTGAAGCTTCCGGGAGAGGCGATAAGTCGTATAAACCGACGGAATTTCCGGATGAAATAAAAGATTTCTTCACGTTCAGGGATTCGCAGTGGCCTAGCGTGCCGTATATCGAAAACGGTTTTCCGTGGATCGAATGGCAGTATCCGGCACCGGTCCACAACGGCGTGATAAACGTCGCTGTTGCCAGCCACCCCGCGCTTCCGATGTCGTTCTCCGTCACACGTGGCGCTAAAAACTGGGGACGCGGCTGGAACGTCGAAACGAAACAGAACGAGCCCGATAAGGCGTACGAAGGACAGTTCTTCCAGTCTACCTGGGACGTTGCGCTGAAAGAAGACCCGCGCATCGTTTTCGTCACCGGCTGGAACGAATGGACGGCAGGTAAAATGATGTATGACGGCGAGTACGCCATGGTCGACCTGTGCAATATGGAATTTTCGCGCGACGCGGAGATGATGAAGGGCGGGTATAACGACGCGTTCTATATCCAGCTTGCGATGAATATCCGCAAATATAAAGACGTGGAGATCCCTGCGGGCGGCCAGCTCAAGTCCGAACCGGTAAGCATCCCCATGACTTCAGATCTTTCAGCGTGGGATCAGGTAAAAGCCGTGTTCCGCGACACGATCGTTGTAAATAAAGAGCGCAAGAGCAAAGGCGCCGTATCTTCGCTGGATTACAGACAGGCGGCCGCGCGCAACAACGTGACCGAAATACGCGTCGCTCAGGATGCGGACAATATCTATTTTATGCTTAAGGCCACGGAAAATATCGTTCTGCGCGAAGCGGGCGACGAAGGCTGGATGAATCTGCTGATCGGTACAGGCGAAGTGGAAAAGAAGGGCTGGGAAGGTTACGAATTTGTTGTCGGCCGCGCAGAAGCCGGAGACGGAAAATTGACCGTAGAGAAACTCAGATCAGACTTTTCATCCGAAAAAGCAGGAGAAGCAGAATACCATGTTGACGGCAGCGTCATGCAGGTACGCGTTCCGCGCTCCGCTCTCGGGCTTAGCTCAGATATGAACCGGATCTATTTCAAACTCGCAGACGGTATCGATGAACCGTCGGATATTATGGACTATTATATTTCGGGCAAATCGCTGCCTCTGGGCAGGCTGAGCTTCAGGTACATCGGGTAAGCTGCGGTCCGATTAATTGGTGGAATAAGATGACGGATCATGCCAGGCTTGCTGAGGAACTGTTTTATAAAGGGTATAACTGCGCACAAGCTGTTTTTTGCGCTTTTTGCGACGTGACGGGGCTTGATACTGACACCGCCGCGAGATTATCCTCGTCGTTTGGCGGGGGACTCGGACGGCTTCGCGAAGTGTGCGGAACGGTCAGTGCGGCGTCAATGGTTCTGGGGATCGTCTTCGGTTATTCCGTTCCGGGTGATATGGATGCTAAAAACTCACATTACAGACTGGTACGTGAATTTGCGTCAACTTTTCGCGAAAGGCACGGTTCGATCGTTTGTGCACAGATCTTATCCGGAGCAGGGATAGATGCGGGTGCGGGCGGTGATTCTTCCGAGAGGACTGCGGAATTTTACAAAAAAAGGCCCTGTGCAAAGCTGGTGCGCGATGCGGCGGAGATAGTTGAGACTATGATACTGGAGAAAAAGGAAAGATGAACGGCTTTACGATCACCGGACAGATAATGGGGTTCGTGGCGATGGCGCTGATCATCGTGTCGTTCCAGTTTAAGGACAATAAAAAGCTTTTTGCTTTTCAGATCGCTTCGTGCACGTTTTTTGTACTGCATTACCTGTTTCTCGGCCTTGGCGGCGACAATACCGCTTTTTCCGGTATGGCGCAGAACGGCATCGGGCTCGTTTTTCGCGTCGTCATCATGCTCGGATACAGATACGATAAGCTGCGCAGCACCGTCGTGATGGCTGTCATCAGCGCTGCGATGGCGATCCTGGCTGTTTATACGGCTTCGTCCGGGCCGGTCGCGCTTCTGCCGGTCGTGGGCAATTTCGTCTGCCTCGGTGCTATGTGGTCACGCGACGAGAACGTCATCCGGATCTCGCAGCTTGTCTGCGTTTCGCCCTGCTGGCTTATATACAACGTTTTTATGCTGTCAATAGCCGGTATACTTATGGAGTCGTTCAACATCGTCTCCATCGCAGTCTACTACGTCCGTCTGTTCATTGAAAAGCGACGCGAAAGGCGGACGGAATAGGCCGAGGGCGGAATGAAATGCACACGTTCGATCATATCGGGTAAAAAAGTAAACGCCGACGGATGATTCCATCGGCGTTTTACGCGATCGGAGTGACCTGACTTGAACAGGCGACCTCTTGCACCCCAAGCAAGCACTCTAAGCCAAACTGAGCTACACCCCGGAAGCGCAATGCGTATTCTACACTTAAAAAACAGGTTTGTAAAGGACTTTTTTAAGCCCGGATTGACAACGCGCACTTTAACGGCTATAATCCCGTACGATAAAAGTATCTGATCGTTGACCGGAAAAAAGATCGGAGTGAGATCCAGCGGCGGGCAGCCTGTCTGCCGCATCAGAACAGAAAAGGAAAAATGGTGGAGATATGAGAGAATTTTTCGGAATAGGCGGATATGAAAGAGCGGCAGAAGGATATATGTCCTGGCAGCACCTCGTGTTCGTGACGTCTTTTATGATCGTAATGATCACGCTCGCGGTAATACTCGGGCGCAGAAACAGGCATAAAGACGAAAAGACCAAAAACAAAGTAATACTCGCGACAGCGATAATAATTGACTCGATCGAGCTTTTTAAGATCGTTTTCCTGTGTTTCAGAGAACACGATCCGATGCACTGGCTGATAACGCTCCCGCTGTTCCTGTGCAGCATACCGATGCTCCTGCTGCCGATAGCGGCGTTTTCAAAAGGAAGGCTAAGAGAAGCCGCGCTTGACTTCGTTTTTATTTTCGGACTGCTGATTGCATTCATGGGTACGTACGCTGACGCGATGGACTTCGGATCATACCCCGTGCTGGGGATCGATAACGTGATCTCATGCACCACACACTCTATATCGGGATTCGCCGCGCTGTACATCGTTATCGCCGGGATGGCAACGATGAAAAAGAAAAATATAGGGATATCGTTCGGGATATTGACCGCGTACTGCGCGATGGCATACGTGGCGGATATCCTGATACCGTACAACTATATGTTCCTCATGAGAGGCGACGGTACTCCGTATGATATCTTTTACAATCTTGTCAACGGGAACAGAGTGCTTTATCCGCTTATCGTCGTAGTGCTCTTCCTCCTTTATATTGCGGCTTTCTATTTTGTGTATTACCTGATCACCAAAGCGATCGCGAAGAAGAAGATAAATAAAAACGGCGCAGGCCGGGACGGAGGGACCGCTGCGCGGACGATAGCCCTCATGCTGGTTTTTTCGTCTGTATTGATGACCGTGCTTACTACGTCAGCCGGAGCAGAAACTGTTTCACCTAAATTGACCGGCAGCGTGCCTGATTGGGCGGTGCGTTCATCCAACCGGTACACGTTTGACTTCTCCGAAGAAGATCCGACGTTTTATTCTCAGCATGAAGCGCTTCAGATAACGTTGAGAAACGGCATGCAGATATCCGGCGGCAGGCTCATATGTGCCGAAAGAAAGAATCTTAGCTTCGCTACCAGAGGCTCGCTCGGCGATGATTTCGGTATCGCGGGCGGTTCGATGGGATTTAAGATGAGCATCCTGGGCGGAGAGGTGACCACTTTGCTTCGTGACCAGGACAATGAACTTAAAAAGAGCGATCACGGTCTGAGGATCAGTTTCAAACCAGATAAACTTACCGTTCAAGATGATTTTAAAAACAAAAAAGCGACCGTGGATATCTCTCGTTTCACTGCGGGCGGCAACGAATGCATCGTCGAGATCACCGATAAGCCTACGTATTTCACCGTGTCAATAAACGGCGAGACGTTGATGAGGATCACTTATACCGAGCAGGCTGCCGCGCAGAACGGATACAGCGTGAGCAACTACGCAGCGGATCTGGTGTTCTATGACGGCGCCGGAAACGAACTTGCCCGCTCCGAAGGCAGCTCGATGCAGCGTGCCGGACATATGGTATTCGCTCTTGAGAAACTGGATGGTTATATCGACGACTTCTGGTTCGACCGCACCGAGATCGATCAGAGCCTGCCTGAAACGGGCGGACAGAGAGTGATCAATTACGGCAACTGGGTCGCGACAGACGATCTTTCGCGCGTGACGGTACTTGAAAACGATGCCGGATCGCCCAGAAACAACAGGACGGTAGGCGTGTTCTACTTCCTCTGCTGGGTCGGGGCCGGGATCCACGTACAGGACAATACCAAGATATATCTCGAAAAAGGCGTTGACGGTCTGAGAAAATATCTCGAGAAATCCGGAGGTGAGGCGTACTGGGCGGAGCCGTATTTCGGATATTACAAGAACGACGACGCATGGATATACCGCAAACACGCTTACATGCTCGAAGCCGCCGGAGTCGATTTCATATTCCTTGACGTCTCCAACGCCGAAGTGTTCACGCCCGGCCATACGCTGCTGTTCGATACGTGGCTGCAGATCAGGAAAGAAGGAGGCCACACTCCGCAGATATGCTTCCTCACGGGAGACACGCCTTCGACGCTTGAAAAAGACGTGAAAAATCTGCGCAAATCGGTATATTCCGAAAAAAACTGGGATAAATATAAGGAACTTTTCTATGAATGGAACGGAAAGCCGCTTATTCTGGGCAATACGAAAGGCATTAATGCAGAGACGAAGGAGTATCTGGACGAGAAGTTCACCGTGCGCGGCTGCTGGGCATGGTGCGATCAGGACGGATACTGGACGTGGATGGACGAGACGTGGAACGACGGAAAGGGCAATTACGTCCAGCATAAAGGCCGCGATAAAAACGGCGTGTTCGAGCAGATGTCCGTTACCGCCGGTCATCACGCGTCTTCAAGCAAAGGCCGCAGCTACGTGAACGGCGTACAGCCGAACAATAACAAGCAGGACTTCATGTTTTCGTTCGACGAGAGCCGCAAGGGCCTCGGCTTCGCTTCACAGTTCGAGGCGGCGATAAAGGCTGATCCGCAGGTGCTGATGATCACCGGCTGGAACGAGTGGATCGCGGGCAACGGCAGGGGTTCCAACTTCATGGCACTTACGAACATATACAACGTATGCTACGTTGACGAGTTCAACCCCGAGTTTTCACGCGACATTGAGCCGATGAAGCTCCGCGACGGCGTCGGTTTCGGCGACAATTTCTACTACCAGATGGTAGATTATATCCGCAAATATAAAGGCCTGGATAAACTTTCGTACACGACCGGACAGGCGACGATCGAAAACGGTGACGTTTCCGCGTGGGCAGGCGTCGGACCCGAGTTCCGCGACACGATAGGCGATGTCGAGTTCAGAAATACGTACTCCTACGACCGCGCATTCAAGTATATAAACGGCACCGGGCGCAACGACTTTGACGAAGCGAAAGTGTCGCAGGACGCCGATTACGTGTACTTCATGGTAAAAACCGTGAACGATATTGTCCGCGGCGACGACAGCACCTGGATGAACCTGCTCATCGATAAAGATATGAACCATGCGACAGGCTGGGAAGGCTACGACCTGATCGTCAACCGCGGAAGAACGGCGGACAAGCTCAGCGTCGAACAGTTTGACGGAAATTTCTGGACTTCTTCGAAGATAGGCGAGGCGGAGTATACCGTGAGCGGTCAATACCTGACTCTTAAGCTCGATAAATCTCTTCTCGGGCTAAACTCCGAAGAAGCGGCAAATTTCGATTTCAAGTGGACGGACAATTCTACCGAGACAGGCAATATCCTCGAGTTTATGGATCTGGGCGATACCGCTCCGAATGACCGCTTCAATTTCAGGTACGTTTCCGACGTTTCGAAGTACAATAAAGTGATCGAGGAGCAGGGCGGAAAGCCGATCGGAGATAACGGCAGTTCCTTCAACCCGCTGCCGATAGTGATCGCAGGGACAACGCTCCTGGTAGTTGCCGCCGCGGTCATGGTAGTTCTTAAGAACAGGAAAGGGAAGGAAGCTTGACTTCCGGCCTGCGACGCAGCAGAAACGGAAACGGGCAGTAAAAACAGCTTGACCGGAGGGCAATAATTGTGTAAAATACCCTCCGTTGTCCCAGTACCTCAGGGGATAGAGGGTCCGCCTCCTAAGCGG
>DBVV01000154.1:16081-16209 GCA_002308795.1 Mageeibacillus sp. UBA1255
CGTAGGTTCGATTCCTATCTGGGACGTACTGACGAGGGCATAAAGATGCCTTAAAGAAAAGCCGGCAGGCGATCGCGAGAAAGCGAAAGCCCCCGGCTTTTTCGGCTCTTTTCCTGTTTCCGTGAAAT
>DBVV01000071.1:0-5487 GCA_002308795.1 Mageeibacillus sp. UBA1255
GAACGGGAGATCCGCCACGAGCGTATGGTATCAGCGAACAAATGGAGCGTGAGCTTTATGAATGCGCCGAAATCGGCGCAGACCTTGACAGAAGAATGGAAGAACTCAGAAAATCTGCTGAAGAATATATATCATGGAATTAAAATACGGAGGTGATAGTGTGAACAAAAAAGCAAAGAAAGCCGTTATTATCGGAGGGACTGCCGCCGGGATCTCAGCCGTCGCTGCAGTAACTGCATATGCTACGACGAAAACTCTTATTAAGATTGCGCTTGACAGAAAAGAGCCAGAAATCCTGAAAAAGATTCAAGCCCGAATCTCCGGAAAAAAAGAAAACGATTTTATAAAAGCATTGAATGAGGCGGGAAAAAGGCTTTCAGAAAAGCCGAGTGAAACTATCAGGATCGTGAGCCACGACGGAAAGACGCTTGTGGGTCATTGGATTCCTCAGAAAAACGCAAAGCGCGTGCTCATTGCAATGCACGGTTGGAGATCAACGTGGTCGGGCGATTTCGGGATCGCGTCCGACGCATGGGAAGAAAACGGATGCAGCGTACTGTATGCCGAACAGCGAGGACAGGATAAAAGCGAAGGAAACTACATGGGGTTCGGAATTACGGAGCGATTTGATTGTCTTGATTGGATAGCATGGGTCAGGGAGCGTTGCGGGACGGATATTCCGATATATCTTTTTGGTGTTTCCATGGGCGCTACAACGGTATTGATGGCGTCCTGTCTGCCGCTTCCGGAAAACGTACACGGTATTATAGCTGACTGCGGATTTACGTCTCCGCATGAGATTTGGAAATATGTTGTAAATCATAATCTTCATCTCGGCTTCAGAATACGCGGCAGGATCGCGGAGAAAATGTTTATGAATATGCTCCACGCAGGAAGCGACAAATATTCTACGCTCGACGCGCTGAAAAGCAGTAAAGTACCCGTTCTGTTCATCCACGGCAGCGACGACAGATTTGTGCCTGTTGAAATGACGTACCGGAACTATAAAGCGTGTGTTTCGCCTAAAAAACTGCTCATCGTTCCCGGTGCAGATCACGGCATGAGTTATTATATCAGCAAAGACGAATACGAGAAATCGATAACTGATTTTTGGAATATGTACGATAACCTGTCGATGCCGATCAGTAAAGTATAACAATATTTGAAGCAATCCGTTCTATAGTAACTGCCCCCACTTTTCGCTCAAAAGTGGGGGCAGTTACTCACATACGGAAACCCTTGCTTACAGCACGACCTTGAATCTGCATAGACCGTCGAGTGTCTCACGGATGAAAACGTTCTTCGGGAGAGCAGGCAGATAATTCTTTTCAAAGGTAGTCGAACGGTAATATGCGTTGAAGTTTGCTATCGGCAGGATTACCCAGTCGAGATCCTTATGCTTGTTTGCGTAATAGAACGCCGTCAGGTCTTCCGCTTTGGGACGGTATTTGTCAAGCATTTCTATCGCGTCGAGCTTTTTCTTGATCTTCTTTGGCAGGACGTATTCCTCCGCGCGGAGCGGTCCCGCCTCCAGCGCCTCGGCGATCACGTCGTCGAAACGTGTACCCCACGCGCCTTTTGTGTTCCTTGCGAAGATCGGAACGGTATAATGCCCGACGCGCTCTTTCCATTGCTTTGCATATCCTTTTTCGACCGCGTCGAATATCTTCTGTACCGGTTTGGTGAGAAGCTCGAAGTGTTCATTGCAGAAAGCAAAAAGGTTTTTCATGTGGCGGATGTACCATCCGTTGCCTTTTGCGTCCACAAGCTCCGGGAACTCGTCCGAAAGTTCTCTGAAATCCACTTTAGCGTCGGGATCAACTCGTCTGTCGGGAACGCTGCTCCACGCGCATAAAGCACGGTAGGTGTAATCAATGCGGTCATACGGATCGCCCGGAAGAACGCTTCCGTCCTTATCGTGGAACAGAAATCCGCGCGCAAGGATCGTAAAGATACGGTTGAAGCCGAGAAAGTCCTTTATCATATCGAAGGTGAAGCGACCCATATAGGTCTTATCGCTCTTTTTCACAGAGATATACTGCGGCTTTTCGGTGTAATCTCTGAATTCCTGCCATTCGTTCGTCATCTGCCGAACCACCTCCGTTTCTTCTTTTCAGCCGGTCCGACCGTCCATTCCAGCGCGGAATACGGCATCACTTCAAGCACGAACCGGCGCTCGCCGAGCGCGACGGCGCATTTGACCGCCTCGTCAAAATCAACGCGGCGTTCGCGTCTGTCGGGCGGCGATAACAGCGCGATACAATTACTCACTATCGTTTCTTTGTAATCCGAGAAATGTCTGATACCGCTTAAGATAAATTTCAGCTCCGGTGAATCGCCGTCACGCACAATATTCTTGAGAATTTTCTGATTGGAATACAATTCGTCCAGATCGCAGAGTATATCTCCGAGCAGACGGAAGCCGCCGTTGCGGAAATCGCAGAAGACGTCCATATATTCGGTACTTACGCCGGAAGGTACGATGGAGAACCACACAAACCCTCTGTTCTTCTTCGGCGTCAGGTGCCATTTATTCTCGGTCAGAGCTCTGCGCGCCTTTCTTATAGAATCGGCAGGCGCCGCGTCAAAGAGAGCGTACAGCTGCTCCGCGCTCACGGTGTTGAGCTGACCGCGCGAGAAAAGGATACGGACCACGTCCTTCTGACGTTTGAAATCGGTCGAAAGGTGCTTAATAAATCGGATACGCGCGTCCGCAGCGTGATACGCCGAAACGACCGCTTTCACACGCTCCATCGAAAACGGGTCGAGATTATCTTTCCAGTCCGGTTCCGAGGCAAAAGTAAAGAGCTTTTCATCCTCAGCCGGTTTCGGCTTGTATTGCTTCGTTTCTTGCCCGAGCATATACGCGTAATACGGCAGGCGCTCCATATTGGAGCTGACCTCGTCCCAATCAACTTCCTCAATGAAATCCTCGATGTCTTTTTCTTTCGTCTGCTCGTACCATTTGCGGTCACGGTTGTCTTTGGAGATCGTTTTGTACCGGAGGAACACGCTCTTTTTCGTATTCCTGCCGTAAAGGTATTCGGTCAGATCGGGCTTGACGCCGCTTTTCGCCGAATCTATTTCCAGTCCCGTGAGAATGGCGAGCGCCTCGGTATCCATACGGCTCTCGTCGCGCTTTTCATCCTCGTTGTTCTCGTCGTAGGCGACGATGCCGAGGCGGAGCGCCGTGTTGCTGATCTGTCCCACGCGGGAGGAAAACGTGCTTTTCACGGCTTCCGCGCGCGCTTTCCAGTCCTTCGCGTCCGCGATAAGCGGCTCCGCAGACGGTATTTTGAGCACGGGCAAGGACTTTCCATTATCATAACCTTTCTTAACGCAGTCGTTTACGAGCGGATCGGCGACCGTTCTGACAAGATCGCCGTCGTAATCCGCGCCGCCGAGCCGTTCGGGAATGAGCGAGCGCGAATCGACCATAAGAACGTAATAAAGGTGCGAAAGATATTTCTTTCGTATCGCGCCGACCGTTGTTAAAGGATAAACGAACGCTTCTTCGTTCCTCGCTATATGCGGACTGCGCAGAAGTGTGTAATACGGCTGTTCTTTGAAAACCGGCGACGGCGCATATATTTCGTTGCCGCGCAGTTCTTCCGCTGTGAGTTTTTTGCAGGCGTCGCCTTCGCCGACAGACGTTTTGACGATATACGAAAGCAATCTCATCAGGTCGTCCGAGAGATAGCGCGTATCGCCCGCGACAAGCAGTTTGCCGACGGCGTATTTGTTTCTTACGCTCTCCGCGTTGTCGGAGAGTTCTTTTGTGAATATCGACTCTTCAAGATAGAGCGGATTCTTCTTTAACAGCCCCGCGCGCTGACGGCGGCGATTGTTTAGTTTCAGTTCGCCGTTCGACAGGTCCTTCAGAAAGTAGGACAGCCGCGCTTCTGCGTTTGCGCAGTAATCGTAATAGGCGACCTCCGTCGTTTTCGTCAGCCAGTGACGCGAATCGTTTTCGGGAGACTTATCCCAACCGCGCGGAAGATCGGCAGGTCGGAATTCTTCTTCGGTAAGCGCGAGCGTGTTGAGGAACTGATAGTTCAGCTCTGTAACGCTTTCACGCTCCGCTTTGTCTGAACCGGAGATATACAGCGCGTGATCATACTTACGGCAGCGTTCAAGATACTCTGCCCACGAAAGCCCGTTTTCGGTCATCCATCCGTAGCCCTTGAACATACTCTTGGTGAGGATCATCTGCACGTCGTTTACGTCGTGTTCTACACCCCAGATATCTTTGATTTTCGGCACTCCGAGCTGTGAAAACAGCCCCCGGAGGTCGATTTCGTGGACTACCCCCTTGATATACGGCAGCCGCACCTGAAAAGAGTGGTGCGCGCCGGAGGAATCGAGAGAACGCGCCATTTCTTTTGAAATAATGCCTTCACCGTCGAATTCGAGCACCTCCACATCGGCGGTCTTTTCCACGCGGGTATATTTCCGGACGGGATCGTCGCTTCCGTCGTCCTCGACCGTGACGATATTTGCGTTCTTTACGGTGCTTTTCGGGTTATCTATGACGATGATCTTCTTTTCGGAAAGCAAGTGCGGATCGTTGACCCTTCTTCCGCTTGTGTACATAAGGGCGTTGTATGCGTAGAGCTTGGCAAGCTGACACTTGCCGATCTTCATACCGAGCATCATACGCTCGCGCAGCGGCTCGTACAAATCTTCTCTGACAAACGAAAGAACGCTGTTGCGGCTCATATTCGCCGAACGCTCAAAAGCGAGATATTTTGCATATCCGCGCCCGAGATTGAGTATGGTCCCGTCTCTGCCGAGCATACATTCCACTTTGTTTATCGCATAGACCGGGCGGGAATAACCGCGCTCGTCGAAAGTGCCTGAGAAGTCGATATATATGAGCGCGTCCTTCAGCTTTTCACAGTCGGACTCCGCCTGATAGTTTTCACCGTAGAGGACGCACATTGCCTGATGATAGATCGCGCAGTCGTCCTGCTTCGTTTCTTCTACGAGAAATTCTTTTGACGGATCGGTCGCGTCAAAAGAAAACCGCCACGCGCCGTACTCTCCTACGGCGGAAGCGATGATACTCAGTGCCGATATTTGACGTATAACGTACTTCTGCAGAGCCATACCGTTTCCTTCTTCAAAATTCGATAAGCCAGTATAGCATAAAAGCCCGAAAAATTCAATATCCAATTGTAAATAACTGCCCCCACTTTTGAAAAAATCGTGGGCGGCTTTTTTAATTCAAGGAGGTGATGCCTATGAGGGTATCCGGCTGAAAAGCAAACAACGACATCGCGGTAAAGACATAACCATAATAAAATTGACATCCGGGAAAGACCGGAAGAAAGGATTTTTTAATATGAAGTATTACAAGAACAACGTCATCATCGGGATCGACCACGGTTACGGGAATATCAAGACTGCTAACCACATTTTCAAGACCGGAGTCGCGGCGAGCGACACGGAACCCGTATTCGGGACGAACGTCCTGTTTTACAACGG
>DBVV01000071.1:5631-6089 GCA_002308795.1 Mageeibacillus sp. UBA1255
AAAAAAGCGTTCTCGGACTATCTTTTGAGGGTACCTGACGTCAGATTTACGTTCAACCGCAAGAATTATCACGTTCGCATCACAGGCGTCAATATCTTTCCGCAGGGCTTCGCCGCCATTCAGGACAAGACGGCTACGATGAACGGAATGACGGTACTCTGCGACATCGGCAATGGTACTATGAACGTTCTCTTTATGAAAGATGGCAGACCCGACCCGCTGAAGTCTTACACCGAGAAGTTCGGAACGCAGCAGTGCGTCCTCGCGGCGAAGACGGCGATCCAGGACAAGTATCACGTCAATATCGACGAGTCGATCATCGAGGACGTGTTGAGGACAGGAACGGCGGATATCGCGGACGATTGGCTTGATGTTATCAAAAAAACCGCAAAGGATTACGTCAAAAAGCTGTTTGCCGTTCTCAGACGGTACGACTACGAGCCGTCGCTGATGCGTCT
>DBVV01000007.1 GCA_002308795.1 Mageeibacillus sp. UBA1255
TATAAATTTAGGAAGTACGAAATTTGGCAAATCTTGCAAAACTGGTCTTGATATGTTTGAAGCCCCGTTTCCGGCCTGAAATAGAGCGAGCTCCGCTTAAAAAGACATACCAAATTCTGAATATCAAGCTTTTGGTATGTCTCGGGCTCTGTCTCTGGCTTGAAAATGAGCGAGCTCCGCCCGAAAAGACATACCAAATTCTGAATATCAAGCTTTTGGTATGTCTCAGGCTCTGTCTGCGATCCAAAAATGAGATATGTGTCCATATAATTTACGATTTATGGAGTAGAGCCAGGAGTAAACAGTGGCTTGACGATATGAATTATGATAAGTACAATAATGTCATACGGCAGCGCCGAGTTTACGTATACGGTCAATGTTGACCCCGCTCCCGCAAAAAAAGCGCCTGACGCGGACAATACCGCGGCCGCTTCGTCCGATCAGTCCCCGGCTGCTTCGTCGGATCCGTCCCCAGCCGCTTCGTCCGATCAGTCCCCGGTTGCTTCGTCCGATCCGTCCGGAAACGGCGACCCGCACAGCCGGACCGTGCACAACTCCGGCAGGACCGCCACGATCGTCATCGGCGCCGTTTGCGCAGCTACGACCGTGGCGGTTGCCGCCGTCCTGATCATCAAAGCGCATAACATAAGGAAAACCAAATGAAGCGAGGCAGAAGAATAATGAGTTTGTTTTTATTGACCGCGCTGCTGTCCGGAGTGCTTCCCGCGTGCAGCCCCGGCGTACCGGCCGGCGGAAACGGCGCTGAATTGCTGTACGGTTATAAATTGTCCGATCAGCGCGGCCCGGGTATCTACCACGGTATGGTGCAGAAGCAGAAAACGCTGAACAGATACATTGCGATGCTGGAAGATCTGTCCACGCTGCCGGTGTCGTTTATCTACGACGGCATAGAGTTCCGCGGGCTGGATACGGGTAAAAACGGCGCGTTCAAAGAGAAGTCCCGCCGTACGACCCTGTCTGAGGACGGACGCAAAGTATCCACCGCGATCGATCTGTCGTTCCGGGACAGCATAGCAGTTACGCTGGAAACGGCGATCTACCCGGACTACTGTGCGTACGAATGGACGGTCTGGTTTGAAAACAAAGGTTCTGCCGAAACGGCGGTGCTGGAAGACCTGTACTCGGCGGATATGGTGTTAGAGGGGGCGGATCCGGTGCTGAAGGGCATTTACGGTGACGGCGGCATTAAAAACGGCTGCCCGTATGAGCCCTACGAAATCCCGCTTACCAAGGGCAAAAAAGTGTCGATGACGCCCGAGACCGGCCGCTCCACATACAATTATTTTCCGTATTTCAATCTGCAATACGGCAACGGCGACAAATTTGCGGCAATCGGCTGGCCGATAATGTGGGGCGCGACGTTCGAGCTTGTTGATGGCGCGGCTGACGGCGGTACGGAAGGGCTGCGGTTCAGGGCGGGGCAAAAGTCATTTTCCACCACGCTGAAGCCCGGTGAAAAGATCCGCACGCCGATGACCGTGCTGCTGGACTACGACGGGAGGGTCGACAGCGTTGCCGCTAACCTGTGGCGCCACTGGTTCATTGACTGCAACATGCGCAGACCCGGCGGAGAGCTGTTCGAGCCCAACATTTCCGGCTGCACTTCCGGCATGTACGGCGAGATGGTTGCCGCCAACGAAGCGAATCAGATCGAAGCCATACAGACCTATCTTAGCCACGACGTGCCGCTCACATACTGGTGGATGGACGCGGGCTGGTATTTCGAGTACGGCGAAAAATCGTTGGACGTCTGGCTGCCCACGGGTACCTGGATGGTGGATACCAAACGCTTCCCGACCAGATTTAAGGCAATCAGCGACCTCGCGGCGGCGCACGATATGAAGAAGCTGCTCTGGTTCGAGCCAGAGGTGGTGCGGCTGGAGGAGCGGCTGCGCGACGCGGACAACGGCATTCCCGCCCGCTTTATGCTGGACAGCGTACTGGCCAACATGGGCGATCCGGAATTCATCGACTGGATTGTGGAGCGCGTTTCGGGCATCATCACCGAGGGCGGCATTTCGTTGTACCGGCAGGATTACGGCATTAACCCCGCGGGCAATTTTATGGCTCAGAACACGCCGGGCCGCACCGGCATTATAGAAAACAAATACGCGCAGGGCTACTACGCGTACTGGGACAAACTGATCGAGCGTTTCCCCGGCATGATGATCGATTCCTGCGCGGCAGGCGGCGGCCGCAACGACATTGAAAGCATGCGCCGGGCGGTACCGCTCCACAAGACCGACTACGACTACACGAACAACGAGGATAAGCAGAGCATGCACATGGCGCTGTACGCCTGGTTCCCGTATTTCGGGTCGAATCTGGTGGGCGGGACGGTGGATCCGTACATTATGCGCACCAACTACACGCCGTGGGTCAACATGAGTCTCTCGATCGATTCCCGCACGCTTAAATGGAACACACTGAGCAGTTATTTGCAGGAATGGACGCAGCTCAGCAGCTGCATCTACAGCGATTACTATCCGCTCACCGGCTGGTCGCGCGGCAGGACCGAATGGCGCGCGTGGGAGTTTTATTCACCCGAGACCGGCGAGGGCTTCGCGGAGTTTTTCCGCCCGGATGAAGCGCCGCAGGATTCGCTCCATGTGACGCTCAAAGGGCTGGAACCGGCGGCAACATACGCGGTCCGCGATCTGGACACCGGCATCGTAACGCGTGCAACCGGGCAGGAACTGACGGAGCAGGGGATTGAACTTACGCTGAAGCCGCGGTCAACGGCAGTTTTGACCATTAGAAGAGAATGAGTTACATTGTGCATAATCAAAAAAATACCATCTGGTATACCTGCGCATAATCGAAAAATAACCGGTTGGCATACCTGCGCATAATCAAAAAATAACTGGTTCGTATCCTTGCGTATAATCAAAAAATAGATTATAATATGCGCATAATCAAAGAATGATAGTGCACTGAATGCGCGTATTATCATTTGCTTGCGGTTAGGAGGATAAACAGTGATCTTAAAAAGAAAAATATACTCAAAATTACTTGCGTGGAAAGAAGAATGCGACGGAAACAGAGCACTGCTTGTTGAAGGCGCAAGACGTATAGGAAAATCGACGATCTGCGAGGAGTTTGGAAAGAATGAATACGAGACCTGTTTAGTAATAGATTTTGCGAAACAGGATAAAGACGTAGAAGGGTATTTTGATCAACATCTAAACGACCTTGACACCTTCTTTATGCTTCTTGGGACACATTACGGGAAAAAGCTGACAAAGCGAAATACTCTGATCATATTTGACGAAGTGCAGCGCTTTCCGAGGGCACGTGAAGCCATCAAGTATCTGGTGGCAGACGGAAGATATGATTACATTGAAACGGGCTCGCTAATTTCAATCAAAGAGAATGTGGCGAATATTGTGATCCCGTCTGAAGAGCGTAGCATTAAAATGTATCCTCTTGATTTTGAAGAATTTGCATGGGCTTTAGGCGAGGGACTGCTGATCGATTATATAAGAGATTGTTTTGCAAAGAAAGCGCCATTGGAAAGGGCATTGCATAACAGGGCAATGCTGCTGTTCAAACAATATATGCTTGTCGGCGGCATGCCTAAATCTGTAGTGTCGTTTATAGAAGACAATAAAGATTTTACATCGTCGGATATTGAAAAAAGAGATATACTAAAGCTCTATCGGAATGATATCATGAAGATAAAGGCTCAGTACAGATCGAAAGTTCTAGCAATATTTGACCAGATCCCTGGGCTTCTGTCAAAGCACGAGAAGAGGGTCGTGTTTAAAGATATCAAGGAAGGAAGTTATTCGGATCAATACAGTGATGCCTTTTTCTGGTTGGATGATTCTATGATATGCAATGAATGCTTTGCCACTAATGATCCAAATGTTGGATTGTCGATCAACGAAGACCGGACTCTTGTAAAGTGCTATATGGGTGATACAGGGCTTCTGTTAAGTCACGCCTTTGATGAAAATGAACTTCTTGAAAACGCGGTTTATGGTCAAATATTAAATGACAAACTATCACTGAACGAAGGAATGCTTTACGAGAATGTAATCGCACAAATGCTGGTATCAAAAGGTCATAAGCTATATTTTTACACACATTATTCTAAGGAAAAGCATCGGAATGACATAGAAATCGATTTTCTCATTTCAAATAACAGCAAGATGAAATACAAGATGTTTCCTATTGAAGTCAAATCCGGAAAGAATTATACGCTTACATCTCTGACAAGATTTATTGAGAAGTATAAATCGCGAATAGGAGAAGGTTTTATTATCCATCCTCGTAATTTAATGATCAAAGGTGGAATTATCTGTATACCGCCATATATGACAATGTGCTTATAAACTATCAATTATAACGAAGGGACAATATCCTTACGAAGTGAAACTCCGGACAACATGGCCGCAGGTCCTTCTTCGTACGGTATGACCGATACGATGGGCCGTATGCACTCCGACGCTCAGTTCGCCGGTTCGTCCTCCGTGCCTGCGCACGTAGAGATGATGGGCCTGATCGGCATGGGCAATAACCCGATGGTCGGCGCTACCGTGGCCGTGGCCGTCGCGGTGGAAGAGGCAATGCGTGAGAAGCCCGTTTTCAAGCCGGGCCGCGCGCTTAAGTAAGCATTAATTTTTGCTGATAGTAAAAACGATCGCACACGTCATTTTGAGAAAATCAGGATGACGTGTGGATTATTTTATTGATTTCTACGAATAATTGATCTATAATTAAGTAGGGAATTCCCTACTTTCCAGGTGAATCAGGAGGTGAAACAATGCTGGCAAACACATTTGTTGACAACGCAAAGGTCATGTCAAAAGGGCAAATAACGATTCCAAAGGACGTACGCAACGTTCTCGGCGTTTCAAGCGGCGATCGTGTATCCTTTATTGTTGAAGGAAACACAGTCCGTATCGTCAATTCTGCTGTTTACGCCATGCAAATGCTTCAAAGCGAGCTGGCCGGCGAAGCACAACGAATCTGCTTAACATCAGATGATGCTGTTATGGATATGGTTAAAGAAATCAGGAGTTCTAATAGATCATGAGAGTATTTATTGATACTAATGTCCTCATTTCTGCTGCTCTGAATCCTGACAGTGTCCCTTTTCATGCATATGTAAAAGCGACATCTTATCCAAATCATGGCATTATCTGCGAGCAGAACATTGACGAGATGAGACGCATTTTCAAAAAGAAGCTTCCGAACAAATTGACTTCTTTGGAACGATTTTTAGAAATAGCTCTGTTGACATTAGATTTGGTACCTGTTCCAACCGAGGAACAATCGGCAGAAAAGCAGATCCGCGACGTTGCCGATCGTACGCTTTTTAGAGCAGCCTTTGTTGCCGGGGCAGATATTATAGTTACCGGTGACAAGGATCTTCTGGAGTCAGGTATTGACGATCCGAAGATAATGACACCAGCGGAGTTTATTGGCTCTGTTTAACTCCTCCTTAACACAAAAAGCGCACTTCATTATTGAAAAAACAACCACTTTACGAAAAGCATTATTTAATACTTGACCGGAAGGGGGTTCAATGATATGAAAAAGAGGATCTTAGGCGCTGTCATTATGTTCATCGCTGTTTGCCCGGCCGTATTGGTAGTCTTTACGCAGATCCGTTACTCACGAATCAGAGAAACAGAGGCTGAGACAATTGTCGCTGGTTACCTGGATTCGCGGATCGAAGGTAATCCATCCAGCGCGCTCGTGATCCATTGCACCGGTCAAAAACCGATGAAAGTGCTGTGGGATTGTGCCACAGTTGCAGACGCATTGAAAAGTGTCGGTGAGGGCGAAGAACTCACTGTAAAAATCCATCCCAGGGGACAATACGTCATAAGCATTCGCTGTGGCGAGAGGACAATATTGTCGTTTGATTCGTCGCTGAGGTCAATGCGCACCGAACGGAACGGATTCCTGATGATCGCGCTGGCGTGCTATTTGCTGTTGATTCTGTTATGGATCTCGCCGTTTCTACAGAAACGGGCGGCGCGGCATCGAAGCGATCCGTGACAAGATACTGACAACGAGAAAAGAGAATGACTCTGATCCGCGGTAATGCAGTGCTTGAAAAAGCCGTGTACGACTTTATTAAAGCATGACATAATGTGTGCACCCATTCTTAAAACGTTTGTTAACGTTGACAATTATTTTTACTTTAATAAATCATCAAAAAAGCGGCTCTCTGATGACTTTTTACTTCCAGTGATTTTAACATATCACTTCATATCAAGTCAAATTCTCACAAGCAGCGCGGGCTCTGCCCATGAAACGTCAGTTTATCGGTACGATCAGATCAAGCGCAGCAGTGAGCTTCCTGTAATCGTCAATGAAAATATGATAAAGCGTTTTCTCCGAGCCGTTGTCAACTTCGATAACAGAGCCGCGGATAGTCACTTTCCACAGCGAACGGTCTGAACACCATATATCAAGCTCGTACGTATAGCCGTCTAAAGCAGACATTCCGGTCTCCGATCTGACAGGCAGCAAAGAACTAAACAGATCCATAAGCGGATCGATCTCAGCTTTCTCCTTCAATGAAGCACGGTTAAACTCCTTGTTATTGAAAATCACTTTTATGTCGATCAGATCGATCGACGGAGAATGGTACGGCAATTCAAGGGGCACAGATCCGATCATGAAATCCACCAGCGCCCTCATATCATCTTCGGTGATCGAGACCATCGCGAAAGTGTTGTCCTCAATAATATCGGTGATCGTTATATTGCCCCTCTTAAAATTATACGCCATCCTGTATCCGTACAGGCGGCTTCCGTCCTGCGGGACAAAATCGAACCAGAACTCGCATTCGTCCTCTCTCCTCCTGCCGTAGTCGAAATAGGACACGCTCTTTCCTTCCAGCAGGTTCCGGACAAACTCGGTTATACGGCCGTTCGTATTGTCCAGCGTCTCTCCGTTTTCGGCGGCAACAGTTTTCAGCACCACTTTCGGCACGGTGTCAATGCGTTCGAACCGGAACGTGCTGCCGCTTCGTGCAATAACAAATGGTGAATCGTTTGTCGTCTCGCCGTCTTCGGGCCTTGTCTCGTCTTCAAACGAATCGAAGAAATAGAAATATGACTCATCAGAGAAAGACCTGAGGAGCGTTTTATTGTCTATCAGCCACGTTACGTAACCGTTGGTTTTGAGCTCGCTTACAGAACCGTCCTCATAATAGATCCAGATCGCCACCGACCAGTCATAAGAGTACCCGGAAGGATCCCTTTCTGACGAATCCGTTATTCTAAGTGCGGATATAAGCTGCTTCATACGTTCTATCTGTTCGGCGGAATGCAGCCATTTCTCCTCGTGCCGCGAATCCATTACGTGAACTCTCGTGATATTGCCCTCTTTTAACAGCATACTGCCGTTGACCCTGAACGCCTCAGCCTTGATGGCAGACATCATCGAATTATATTCTTCATCTGTAAACGAAACGCTTCCGATACATGTCTTTTCCGCCGAATCTACCACCCAGAGCTCTTCGGCCGTCGAACCGACGTTGAAATACAGGTCATATCCGGAAGCCGATCCGTAAGGTATCAGGCGCAATTTAAACCATTCATTATTAACGTCGCTTTTTATTGAAAGTATCTGTCTCCTTTTTAGCTTTGCCTTCGAGAGCGTCTTTGACGAACTTTATCAGCTTATTGCCCTCGTTGCTGTTCGCTTTAAAGCCGTCGCTAAGCATCACGGAAACTTCCATGGAAGACTCGTTAACGTGGAGCTTATTGTCCACAAATACGATGCTGAACGTGTCTGACGGTGCTTCGGTATGCCCGGGAGTTGGTGCTTCGGTATTTCCGGGAGTGGGTGCTTCCGTAGGCGCGGGAGTCGGTACGACGTTAAGAGGCAGATCTCTGTACTCGTTCCTGTCAAGGGCAGCCATGATCGACCATTCTACCAACTCGCCCTGCTCTTCGGTAAAAACAAAGCTGGCGTTTTTTGCGTGGTACATTTCGTCGCCAACAGGTTCTTCCATTCTTACCAGCATTACGACGGAGAGACCGCCCTCATAATACTGCTTATACCGTCCGCAGCTGATATCCATTTCGATCTTCGTGCCGTCAACTACCGCGCTGTATGACGATCTTTTTTGGTTTACCCAAAGATTTTGGGTAAGTTCTCCAATGTCGGTCAGGCCTAGTTTGGTCAAAACGGTTTCGGGGCTGTCCTCGATTTTTATTCCGAGCGGCGAAGGCGATCCGTTTATGTCTTTTCCTATCCAGATCTGGACAACGTTCCGCTGAGGATCCTGCCCGCCTGATGTAAATATGCGGTAGAAGCGGCCTGTAAACCCGTCGCATTCCAGTTCGTATTTGCCGGACTGATCTGCCGGTATTTCCGCCGGATCCCCGCAAAGTTTGAGTATCGATCTGCCCTCGAGATCCATTTTATCGACGTAGGAGAGAAACTCTTTATATGTCATAGGGACACTCAGGCCGATATTGTCCACCTCGTACCAAAACGATTTTAACGGCGCGATCGCCGCGTCACCTGAAATTACCGGCTCAGAAGTGGGAGTGGGAGCGGGAGTGATATCCGGCACATTAGTCGGCACCTGCGTCCCGCCCGGTTCCTCCGTCACGTGATCCGTATAGATCGGGGTTTGATCGGCTCCGGTATTCTGCGGCTCATCCGTCGAATTAATGATGGTCGGATCTTTCTTCCTCTGGTTCGCCCTGTGACCTAAAAATATGCCCGTACTTATTCCGGCTACGACGACTACGGCGGCAATTATCCCCGCTATCGCTCCCGTTTTCCGGCTTTTCTTTTCATCTGACCATTTTGGGCGTCCCGAACCGGGGGCAATGTCTCCGTCTGCCACATTTATCATTGATTCATTTATATTTCCGATGGCGTCAATTATTTTATCGCTTTTCATTTAGTACCCTTCTTCCTTGAGACGCGCGGCCAATCTGTCACGCGTGCGCTTCAGCATCATTTTAACTTTGCTCTTTCCGAATCCGAATCTGCGGGCAATGTCTTCCACCGAGTCGAAATACCAATATCTTCTTATAAAGACATTTCTTTCCGCTTCACCTGAGTTTTGCAGGAATTTTGTGATGATGGCGGTCAATTCCGCCGCTTCTATACGGTCGGACACGTCTGCGTCGGAGAAGGTCTTCTCCAGCTCTTCTTCTGGCACAAAATTCACCTTTCCGCCTCTTTTCTGGGCGGTGTTGCTTCTCAGACGGTCTATCGCTTTTTCTCTTGCCAATTTGGCCAGGTAGTATTTAAGGTTTGCGGGCAATCCCTTTGGAATGTTTTCCCAGGCAGCGAGAAATACATCGCTTACGCACTCCTCCGCGTCTGAATTGTCGCTAAGGACGTTGCGGACAACAGCTTCCACGTATTTTCCGTATTTTTCTTTGGCCGCCTGAAGCCCGTTTTCGTCTCTCGCGGCGATCATTCCGTTTATATCTCTGTCTTCCATTGACCTCTCCTTTTATATCCGCCCGTTCCGGATCTCTGGCAGGTGCCGGCCACGCCCGTTTATAATAATATCCGTAATAATATCCGTAAAAACATGCTGACTGGTCACAATTATTACTATTATATCGCCTCGTTGCCCTTTTGAAAACTCATTTTTACTTATAACCCTAATTTTGGTTAGTTCCGTCATTTTGGTGGTTTTCGCGAATGATGGGACTAGCTGTTTTTACGGCAGAAAGGCCCAAAAAGAAACCACTTAAAGGAACATTGATAATGAAAAGTGCTCACTAATTTATCTGAAAAGTGCTTAGTAAAACGCTTGAAAAGTGCAAAGTGATATGTTAAAATAACGACGTCGGAGGTGGTGGATATGAGTTTAAGCAAAGAAGGATACCGGCCTCGTCTGATTGACGAACGAATAACTCGCTATTTGAAGATTTTTGGCGCGGTTTCTATCGAAGGCCCAAAATGGTGCGGTAAAACGTGGACTAGTCTAAACCACGCCAACAGTGTGTCATACGTGACAGACAAAAGCGTTCGCAATAACGCAATGGTAGATCCAAAATATATATTCAAAAAGGAAAGGCCGCAACTGATAGATGAATGGCAGATCGTTCCTGAAATCTGGGATGCAGTCAGAAATGAATGTGATAGTGACCACGAAAAGGGAAAATTTATACTAACCGGGTCAACTTCTCTAAAGAAAAAACGAGGAGAACAAACTGTTTATCATACCGGAACAGGCAGGATAGCGCCAATTCGTATGTATCCCATGAGTTTGTATGAATCCGGTGACTCGACCGGGGAAGCTTCCCTGATGGAAATGCTTCAAGGGCAAGTTAAGGAAGGCTTTGTGCGAACAGTTGAACTGGATGAACTTGCCCGGCTGATCATTCGTGGCGGATGGCCGGAAAATATTGATATGGCAGAAGAGAATATTGGCGTTATTCCCGAGAGTTACATTGAAGCAATAGTAACAAAAGATATGCATGAACGTCAGACCCAAAAGCGAAGTCCGGAAAAAATGCGGATGCTTCTGCGTTCGCTTGCGCGTCATGAGTCTACCGTTGCAGGTGATAAGACTCTTGTAAAAGATATAGCAGATTATGAGAATGGTGAAGAGATGATTGAAAGCCGTGCAACGATTGCGGATTATACCAGCGTTCTCGAAAGCTTGTATCTAATAACGAATCAGGAGGCGTACAGCGTTCGCTACAGGTCTGCGTCAAGAGTAGGAAAATCTGCAAAAAGACACCTGGCGGATCCTTCGCTTAGTTGTGCCAGTCTGCATTTAACATCAGAAAAACTCTTGAATGATCATGAGACATTTGGGTTGATGTTTGAGGCGTTGGTGGAGCGAGATTTACGTATTTATGCGGATTATCTGGAAGGGCATTTATATCATTTCCGGGATAACGCTTCGGGTGATGAAGTAGATGCAATCGTTGAATTTAAGAATGGTGATTATGCTGCTTTCGAGATCAAGTTGAGCGATGGAAGTATTCAGGACGCGATTAACAGTTTGGTTAAATTTCAGAAACATGTTGAGAAGAAACCATCATTTTTGTGTGTGATCGTTGGTCATCTGGATACTGTGATGAGGGATCCGCATACCGGGGTATTTGTTGTCCCGGTTACATCACTTAAGCCGTAGTGACACTCATTATGCAAGGGCTCACTTTTTTGTGTTCAGAAATTACGGGCTGGCGGAAGTTGACTGGCTGGCGGCGAATTTGACAATATCCGGGTCATAGTGCCAGATAGAAAAGCCCTGCGGCCATCGAGCGATTCTGATCCCGTGAATCCGTTTAACTATTTCACGCTTGATCATTTTCCAACCGGGACGATTTTTCAGATAATGGGCACTTTGCTGATCATACCAATAAATCAGCGTAATGGGATGTGTAAGCGTCCTTTCCAGCTGTTCTGCAAAGGCAAGGAAGGTCTTTGGCAGAAACGAACGAGCCAGGGAAAGAACCGTAAAGCGGTCGTAATCAAACTGGAGAGCATCTCCTATGATTACATTGACCTGCTCGTATTTCGTGGCCCATTCAGCAGCGATTTTGCCAACTTCCTCGTTATACTCTATTCCATAAATGGGGCAAGGACACTTTTCTTTGACCAGAAAAGCCAGCACCCGGCCTTTGCCGCAGCCTACATCTATAAAAGTATCGTCGGGTTTCAGTTCGACGTGAGAAAAGACTCGCTTAAGTAAGGCGTAGTGCGTAGATTGAGAGCCTGTGCCGCCAATGCCGTTTTTATCATCACGGGATATGCTTGGTACGTATTTCACAAGACTCTGTCCACAGATACGTTTGTCAATGCGGCCATCTACCATATTCAACAAACGGCTGCATACTGCATTATCTATTTTTTGAATGAACTTTTTCATACAAAGCCCTAATTCTGCGCAGTTCTGCCAGCGCTTTTTTCACATACCTGCCTCTGTTTTTTTTCGGGGACATAGTATACTACTATTATTGTAGACGCTAAAGAGCGAAGATGCAAGCGCTTTTGCACCTGCGTGAGATCCTCTTAACGGTAGGGGCAATAACGGTAGCCGG
>DBVV01000066.1:0-339 GCA_002308795.1 Mageeibacillus sp. UBA1255
AAATTCACGGAACCAGGAAAAGAGCCCATACGAAGCACGGTATTGACCGGGCGAACAATTTCGTATAAAATCATATCATAATCGTTGATAAAACGCAATTTAATGAAGAACGAACGTACTTATCTGACCTTAAAGGTCCTATGCAGGAAGAGGAGCGAGATACGTGAAAAAAAGCACCAAAACGAAGATCCTGATAACAACAGTCACGGCGATCGCGCTGATCCTTATAGCAGTGGCAGTTATTGCCATCCTGACGAATAACTCCGGCAGACAGCCTGCGAAAACCGAAGGACCGGTGGCGATAAACTCCCCGAAGGAGGTATTGACCGAATTGCCCAC
>DBVV01000066.1:419-3937 GCA_002308795.1 Mageeibacillus sp. UBA1255
GAACCGACTGTCGTACCAACGCCTACACTCGAACCGACTGTCGTACCAACGCCTACGCCCGAACCGACCGTCGTCCCCACGCCTGCAGCGACATCTACGCCTGAACCGACTGCTACGCCGACAGTACCTCCTACCAAGACGCCCACGGCAACGCCTGCTCCCACGAGAACACCGACCCCGGTGCCAACGAAAACACCTGCTCCGACACCTACGAAAGCTCCGACTGCGACACCCGTGCCGCCTACAAGCACACCGGAACCGACGCCCGCGAAAATCGAATTTACCGTTGCCAACGTCTTTTCAGACAATATGGTCATCCAGCGCGGCGAACCGGTTAAAATATGGGGCTTTGCCGGCAATGCGGCAGAGGGCGGGAAGATCAGCGGCACGTTTATGGGCCAGAGCGCGGAAACGACTATTAAAGACGGCGAATGGATGCTGGTGTTCGACAGATCGTTTGACGCCTGCAAAGACATGGGCAATAACATACGCATTTTCAGCGACGACAAGGAAGTCGTGCTCCACGACGTGCTTATCGGCGACGTATATATGGTGATCGGTCAATCAAACGCCGCATACGATATGAACGCGCACTGGTTGTTCGTTGACGCCCTCGACACCGAGCGTTGTCCGCGAAACTCGGATTACGATCTCCCGATCAGGATAAATTACAACACCCAGAACGTCCCAAACACGTCTGTAAAGCGCGGCACTTCGCAGGAAGCGCGTGATCTTACGCGCACAAACACATGGAAGATAGCCACACAATCCAATATTGCTAATTTTTCCGCGATAGGCTACCTTTTTGCGCGAAATTACGTGAAATTAACGGACGGAAGCGTTCCGATCGGGATGATCGAGATCGACGGAAACGGTCAGCCGCTCGGAGCGTTCCTTTGCAATCCGGTAGCGGAAGCATACAAAACCGACACGTATAACATCATGAAAGGCTATTACGTAACCACCGGTGTTAATGCTGATCACGGCCGGTTCCTCTACAACGAATTTATGGCGCCGTTTTCACGCATGCCGATGGCGGGCATACTCTGGTACCAGGGCGAGAGCGATTACGCGACGAAAGAAGCAAACCGCTACGCCGCCGTTTTTACCGCGTACGTCGAATATATGCGAGGCACGCATAACACGAACAACAAAGATTTTCCGGTGTATTTCATCGAATTTCCCACGATGTACACGCAGCCCGCGGGCTTTACCGGCACCTGGGCGTATATGGACGTAGGCAGGATCCGCGCGATCATGGGCAGTATGGTGACGATGTCGGACAATATTTTCCAGGTCCAGTCCGGCGATCTGTGGGCGGACAAGACGTATTGGAACAGCCTTCATCCGAACTGCAAATACGAGCAGGCTCTGCGGGCGGCGAAGATCGCATGCGCCTTCAACGGCGAAGGCGGGATCACGCTTGACAACGCATCCGGGCCGATCGTCGAATCGGTTACGTATTCCGAAGACGCTAAGAGCGCCACGATCAGGTATAAAAACGTTGGCGACGGGCTTAAAACGATCGACGGAAGCGATGAAGTCCGCGGATTCACGTCGTTGACTGTCACCGGCACGATAATGGGTGAGATCACAGGTACGATCACCGGACCAGACACCGTCGAAGTGACGTCGACGATCCCGATGAACGGCGTCGCGTATAACATGAAGACGGGCTATTTCTTTGGCGACCAGATGAATCTGTGCAATTCTGCCGGGATCCCCGCCGGTGCGTTCCTTCTGAGCAAATAGATGCGTGCGTAGGTGCGCGCGAAAAGCCGGACAAGATAAGAAATTTGTCATTGACCGCCGTTTATGGTAAAATAACCCTTTGGAAAGCATTAACGCAAACGACGCGCAGAACGTCAGAATGTTTATCCGGAGGGCGGAAAATGCAAACAGATAAGACAGCTAAACTGCCGGAACCGGCACCCTATATAAAAAGATTCGAACAGCTTGGGTTCGGAATGTTCGTCCATTTCGGTATCTATTCGCTGCTCGGGCGCGGAGAATGGGTGCGCGAGATCGAGAAGATCCCGGCGGAGGAATACGAGCCTCTGGCGCAGAAATTCAGGCCGGAGAGCATGAGAGATATCGTCCAAACGGCTAAAGAGGCCGGATGCAGGTACGTGACTTTAACGACGCGCCACCACGATGGTTTTTCGCTGTATGACACGCGCGGACTTGACCCGGAAGACCCGTTCGACGCCGTTCACTCCGGCGCAGGACGCGATCTTATCACCGAATTTGTCCACGAATGCAGAAAAGAAGATATCCGGCCGTTTTTCTACCACACTACGCTCGACTGGCACCGTCCGGAATTCAGAGAAAATTTTCCCGCATATCTCGATTATTTAGAAAAAAGCGTTGAAATTTTATGCAAAAATTACGGAAAGATCGGCGGATTCTGGTTCGACGGTAACTGGTCGCGCACCGACGTTGACTGGCACGAAGACCGCCTGTACAAAATGATCAGAAAGCTCCAGCCGGAGGCAATGATAATCAATAACACCGGGCTCGGGGCAAGGGGCGCCGCGGGCAGGGAAGAGATCGACGCCGTGACGTACGAGCGGGGAAGACCGGATCCGATGGACAGGACGGGACAGCCGAAGTACGTCAGTGCGGAAATGTGCGAAACGATATGCGACCACTGGGGGAAAGCCTTTTACGACGTAAATTTCAAGTCGGTCGGACAGCTTATCGAGGAGCTTTGCGAGTGCCGCAAGGTCGGGGCAAATTTCCTCCTGAACGTCGGACCGGACGCGGACGGAAGCATTGACGTCATGCAGCGCGGGACAATGCGTTCGATCGGCAGATGGATGGATAAGTTCGGTCGTGCGATCTATAATGGGCGGCCGTTCCTGCGCTATAAAGACAAGCGTGAATTCCTGCTTATCGACGCTTTCGACGCTTCGAAAGCATATCTTTTCATATTCAGACCGCGCAGGTACGTCGAGGTGGAACTCGGGGCCGGAGAAGGTAATTCAGTCACGGTCGATCGCATACCTGGACGCGTCGCTTCGATCAGCTGGATGGACGATTCACAGCCTCTGTCATTTGAGCAGCACGGAGACGTCCTGAACGTGACGCTCACACCGATGCCGTATGGTGTAAGCTATCCGGTGCGCGTCGCGCAGCTCCGCATAGAAGAACAATGACCGGTAAATTGATAATAAAAAAGCAGAAAGAAGCTAAATAATGACGTTTTTTAAGCCTTTTACACCACAAAAAACATATTCGGAAAAGCTGTTCCGCGGCGAACGCTCGCTGTTTGGATCGGTAGGAGTGAAGCTTGAAGACTGCGTATTCGACGAAGGAGAATCGCCTCTCAAAGAAAGCAGAAATATCGAACTGACCGGGTCAATGTTCCGGTGGAAGTATCCGCTCTGGTACTGCGATAACGTTTCTGTAGACGATTGCGTCTGGCTCGAGATGGGGCGCGCCGGTGTGTGGTACACGCACGATATTGACATCAGAAATACTGTCATCCAGGCGCCTAAAAATTTCCGCCGCTCGAG
>DBVV01000066.1:4154-23700 GCA_002308795.1 Mageeibacillus sp. UBA1255
ATAACCGTGTACGATTCGTTTATTTCCGGCGAATATCTGGGCTGGAATTCGACGAACCTTACACTCGTGAACTGCACGGTCGAAAGCAGCCAGGGGATGTGCTATATTGACGGCCTCAAACTGGTAAACTGCAAGCTGATCGACACGACGCTCGCGTTCGAATATTCGGACGTTGACGCCGACGTGAAAAGCGGCATCGTAAGTGTTTTCAACCCGGGCAAGGGCAGGATAAAGGCGAAGAGTATCGGCGAGCTGATACTCGAGGAGAGCGAGATCGATCCGGCGGATACGGTGATCGAGTGTGACAACGTCGAAAAACGTTCGGACAGACCAGAGTGGAAGCGCTGAGACCGGGGCGTAACGCGTAACACGTAACACGTAACACATATTAAAAGGAAAGGGCATAAATGGCGCGCATAATTGAGATCGATAATCTGGACGCGAAAGAACTTGACCCGTTCGTGCGGCTGACCGGGCACCAGCTCAGGAACCGGTTGGAGCCCGAAAGCGGGATCTTTATCGTCGAAAGCCCGATCGCTATTGACGCCGCGCTGAAAGCCGGGTGCGAGCCCGTGGCAATGCTTACGGAGAAGAAGTTCGTTCACGGGAGGATGGCAGGGATCATTGACGGCCTGGGCGACGTAAACGTCTATGCCGCGGAGCACGAAACACTTTCGAAATTGACCGGATTCGAGCTTACACGAGGCGCCCTCATGGCGATGCGCAGGCCTGAACCGCTTAACTGGCGGGAACTCATTCGAGGCGCTAAACGCGTGGCGGTGCTCGAAAACATCGTTGACACGACGAATATGGGCGCGATCTTCCGCTGCGCCGCCGGGCTCGGAATAGACGCCGTACTGCTTACGCCCGAGTGCTGCGACCCGCTCTGCCGCCGTTCCGTTCGCGTCAGTATGGGTACGGTGCTCATGGTGCCCTTCGCGCGCATAGGAGACGAGCCTTCCGACTGGCCGGAACCGATGCTCCGCGAACTTAAAAATGCCGGATTTAAGACGGCGGCAATGGCCCTTCGCGATAATTCACGCGCCGTGGATGATCCGGAGCTCAGGTCCGAACCGCGGCTCGCGATCATTCTTGGCACCGAAGGCGACGGGCTCACACCGGCGACAATATCTCTTTGCGACTATACGGTCCGCATCCCGATGCACGGCGGCGTAGACTCGCTAAACGTTGCCGCAGCCGCAGCGATCGCTTTTTTTGAACTGAAATATCACGCTCAGGAGGAATGATAATTTTGGCACTCATCGAATGCAAAAATATAACACTGGCGTACGAAAAAAACATTGTCCTCGAATCGCTGTCGTTCCAGGTGGATGCAGGGGATTACCTATGCATCATCGGCGAGAACGGCTCCGGAAAAACGACGCTGATGAAGGCGATACTGGGGCTGAAAGCGCCGCTGAAAGGCGAGATAATACTTGGCGACGGACTCAGACGAAACGAGATCGGCTACCTGCCTCAGCAGACAGGCATACAGAAAGATTTTCCCGCGAGCGTATTCGAAGTCGTCCTGTCCGGATGCCTGAACCGCTCGAGACTCGTGCCTTTCTACACCGCCGCGCAGAAACAGCAGGCGATGGACAATATGGCGAAGCTTAATATCACGTCGCTCAAAAACGCGTGCTACCGCGAATTGTCCGGCGGACAACAGCAGCGGGTGCTTATTGCCCGCGCCCTTTGCGCCACAGGAAAGCTCCTGCTCCTCGACGAACCCGTCACCGGCCTTGACCCGGACGCCAGCGCGGAACTGTACGAACTAATTGACCACCTGAATAAAGCGCACGGAATAACGATCATAATGATCACGCACGATACCGCCTCGGCACTGCCGCGCTGCTCGCACATCCTTCACCTTCACAAGGAAATGAATTATTTCGGCCGGATGGAGGATTACGGCGAGTGCAGCGTCTGTGCGGCTGAGAATGACCCGGAGCATAAGCATGCGATGCACGGGGGAAAGGAGCACGTTCACCATGAGTGCTGTGACGATCACATACATTTTTAAAACGATCTTCGGATACGGGTTTATGGTGCGGGCAATGATCGTCGGCGTGCTGATCTCGATCTGTGCCGCGCTTCTGGGCGTCAGCCTCGTGCTCAGGCGCTGCTCGATGATCGGCGACGGACTTTCCCACGTTGGCTTCGGGGCGCTTGCTGTCGCTGCGGCAATGGGTGCTGCGCAGCTTTGGGTCGCGCTTCCTGTGGTTATAATCGTCGCTTTCCTTATCATCAGACTGAACGATAACTCGCGACTTTCGAGCGATTCCGCGATCGCCCTTATTTCGAGCGGAGCACTTGCGCTGGGCGTCATGATCGTGTCTCTGAGCGGCGCGAACACCAATCTGAATGATTTCCTGTTCGGTTCGATCTTTGCCTTAAGCGACGCAGATTCGATACTCAGCATAATATTGTCTGCAACCGTGCTCGTGCTTTTCGTGCTGTTTTATAACAAGATATTCGCCGTCACGTTTGACGCAAGTTTTGCGAGGGCAACGGGTACTTCCGCCGGTTTTTACAACACGTTCGTGGCGCTTCTTACCGCAGTCACGGTCGTCGTCGGAATGAGGCTGGTCGGAGCGCTTCTGGTGACGAGCCTGATCATTTTCCCTCCGCTGACGGCAATGCGCGTGTGCAAGAAATTCCGGAGCGTCGTCATCACCAGCGGCGTTTTATCCGCGTTCAGCGTCATCATCGGTATGATGATATCGGTGGGCGTCCCTTCCGCACCTGTGGGGGCAAGCATCGTGCTGGTGAACGTTGTTTTCTTCCTGGTGTTTTTAGTGATCGGAAAAGTGCGCGCGAGCCGCGTGGGTAAAAAAGTTTCGGGTAATTGAATCAAACAGCCGGAGTAGTTTATGCTTGAATTTATCAGACAAAATCTTATACCGATAATGGTCGTCATATCCGTCGCGATCTTCGCGTTCCGGTTCATCAGGCTTATGCGAAGCGAAAAGCAGGCTGCGGCGAAACGGGAGCAGGAAGCCGGGGCTTCCGGGGAGACCGGAAAGAACGGAGAGACCGGGGACAATGCATCTGAAAGCGCGGACGGCGGAGTTTCGGGCGACAATACCGGCTTCGCTGACGGCGATAGCGAAGATGTTTCGGCGGACGAACGGGTCGAATAAATCACTTCATCCGCCCTCCGTTTTTCCATTTGCACCTTCAGTTTTTTTGAGTATAATACGCGACGGAGACAGGCAAAACGACCTGGTCTTAAACGATGCCTGCCGCGTCGCTGATTCCGTTTTTTTCAAAGAAAAGAAAGAGAAGTAATATTAAATGGACGTGTTATTGTCACTGTCAATTGCCCTGCTGGCGGGACTGATGCTGTCACGACTGACGAAACTCGGAAACCTGCCTGCAGTAACGGCATATCTTGTCGCCGGATTGATCGTAGGCCCGTACGTTCTGGGTCGCTTAGGCGTTCCGGGGCTGGGATTCCTGAGCGCGGAGGACGTGTCGCGGTACTCGATAATTTCTGATGTCGCGCTGGGTTTCATTGCGCTCACGATGGGCAATGAATTTAAAAAGGAAGATATAAAGAAACTGGGGAAGCAGGCTATCGTCGTGGCGTTGTTCCAGGCGTTATCTGCGTGTGTGCTGGTGGATGCCGCACTAATAGGCCTGCACTTCCTGATGCCTGAAACGCTTACGCTCAGCGTCGCTATCACGCTCGGTGCGATCGCCACCGCTACCGCTCCGGCGGCAACGCTGATGATCGTTAAACAGTATAAAACCTCCGGCCCGGTCACCAAGATACTGCTGCCTGTCGTTGCCCTCGACGACGTGGTCGGACTTATCGTTTTTGCCGTATCGTTCGGTATCGCACGAGCGCTCGAAAACGGCACCGTAGACGTATTTTCAGTCATTATTGACCCTATCATCGAGGTCGTGGCATCGCTGCTGCTTGGCGCGCTTATCGGGGCTGTTTTCACGTTTACCGAGCGCTTTTTCCACTCGAGATCGAAGAGACTGTCGATCTCGGTCTGCTACGTTTTTCTGGCTGTCGCGCTTTCAAAACTTACTATCCACATTGGACCTGTAACGATCGGTTTTTCGTCGCTGCTTGTGTGCATGATGGTCGGTACCGTTTTCTGCAACTACTGCGACTTCTCGGACGAGCTGATGGACAGACTCGACCGCTGGACAGGACCGATAATGGTGCTGTTCTTTGTGTTGTCGGGCGCCGGAATGGAACTGAAGGTGTTCAAATCCTGGACCGTCGTACTGATCGGTATCGTTTTCGTGCTAGTAAGATCTGCGGGAAAGATCTTCGGCGCAGCTTTTTCGTCGCGTATGGTAAGGTGCGAGCCTACCGTTCAGAAATACCTTGGCATAACGCTTCTGCCACAGGCAGGCGTCGCTCTCGGGATGTCGATGACGGCAATGTCTCTCGGCGAGTCTGGACTGATCATCCGCAACATCGCGTTGTTCGCGGTGCTCGTGTACGAACTTGTCGGACCGCTGCTCACTAAGATCGCGCTCGATAAAGCGGGTGAGATCACCGAGAAGCCTATTCCTCCGCGCAAGCAGGCGCTGCTGGATAAGCAGGAACACGGTGAGGAGAATTCCGGCGGAAGCGCTGATAAACGTTGATAAATAAGTTAATATAATATATGCCGAAATACGCATAAAAAGGGCTGCTTTTCTGTCTTGCGCAAGCAAGGAGCTAAGCAGCCTTTTTATACTTGTTTTCGATCAGATCTTTTCGATCTTAAGCCTTTTCAAAATCTTCCTTTGAAAGACCGCATACGGGGCAGACCCAATCCTCCGGTACGTCTTCCCACGGGGTGCCGGGGGCAACGCCGTTATCCGGATCTCCGATCTCGGGGTCGTATTCATAGCCGCAGGGGCATACGTACTTATCCATAAAATCATCCTCCTCGAATTTTATCTCGGTGAAATGTTTTCGCGGCAGCAGAAACGAAATTCAGTTGAAATAACGTTTGAGCAGGCCTTCGAACGCTTTACCGTGACGGGCCTCGTCCTTCGCCATCTCGTGAACGGTGTCGTGGATAGCGTCGTATCCGAGCTGCTTGGCCAGTTTAGCCAGAGCGAGCTTTCCCTCGGTCGCGCCGCACTCAGCGTCTACGCGCATTTCGAGGTTCTTTTTCGTGCTGTCGGTGACAACTTCGCCCAGTAGTTCCGCGAACTTTGCAGCGTGTTCAGCCTCTTCGAATGCAGCTTTTTCCCAGTACAGGCCGATCTCCGGATAACCTTCGCGGAAAGCGACTCTCGACATTGCAAGATACATACCTACCTCGCTGCACTCACCGTTAAAATTATTTCTAAGATCAGCTACGACTCTCTCGTCAAGGCCTTTTGCAACTCCTACTTCGTGCTCGCAAGCCCATACGCGCTCGTCGGTAGCAACTTCGTTGAATTTAGATGCCGGAGCTTTGCACTGCGGGCAACGCTCGGGTGCTTCGTCTCCTTCGTAAACGTATCCGCAGATGGAACAAACAAATTTCTTCATAGAAAAACCTCCTTTATGTTTAGCGCTTTTTCAGCGCTTAGCTGCTTGTAAATATTATACCATTAACCGGCCATGGAATCCAGCGGAAAATATTAAAGGATCCTACTGATATCAGTTTAAATGTTATGAAATGACTTCCTGGTAAAAGGCGATTATCGACTGCATAAAATCGACGTTGAGTATGCTTGCTCTGGCCTTATCTACCGGGGCATTACCGCCGTTTATATTGTTGAACAGATACTCTGCGGAAACGTCGGAGAGCCACGGGGCAGAGTGTTCGTTCCTGAATTCGGAGGTGATACGTATGCAGCGTACGGAAGGGTTACGGTAGCTGTCAGGGTCGCGGGCAAGGCTGAACTCCCACGGCACCAGATCGTCAGAATCGCCGTTGACAACGAGCACGGGGATCGCAGCTTTTTTCAGTGCTTCGCGTGCTGAATCGTTAGAGGAAGTACCGAACAGAAATAAATTTTCGAGCCTCAAAAACGGACTTTCGATGTTTGCAAGAAGCCCTACGCGTTCTTTTGCGTGGTGTAGCATAAGTTCGACCGGCCGGTCAAATCCGGAGATGCAGACCGCTGCACGGATAAAATCCTGAGCATTTATGCTCATTGCCGCGGCGTAAGCTCCGGCGCTGTGACTGTATATCATCACAGGCAGGTCGCGAGGGTCGATCTCGTTTTTTTCGGTTTTATAATATGAAAGGAAAGCTTCGAGATCGGAGCGGATCTGCTGAAGGCCTACGGTGCGGTTTCCGCCGCTGTTGCCCACGCCGGTGGCATCCCAAGTGATGACCGACCAGCCGTTGTCAACAAAATAAATGATCTCGGCCAGGTGTTCATCTGCGCCGGAACCGATGCCGTTTACGACAACGATCATCCCTTTCGGATCTGCGGCGTCGTACTTCCAGCCCTGTAGCTCGTTTCCGCCCGAACGGAACCTGAACCCTGTGCGCGGGAGAGGGGACGACAATTCATCGTATGAGTAGTGGAATCTGGAGACGCCCGTCTGACGCGGGAAAAGAATGTGGAAAATAATTGCGGAGGCGATGATGGAGATGATGCAGAACGACAATAATACTACCCCTGCGATCAGCAGGAGTTTCTTTACCGAAAAACTGTGGCGGGACCGTTCCGCACGCTCCGGCATCACCGTTTACCCCCAATAAAAATATATGCTGCGCCAGCGATATCGGCCGCAGAAGATGTGTCCTTTTGAAATAAAAAGCGTGACGCCGCCGGCATCGCGTCACGCCTGTTCTATCACTGAATCTGCGGTGTAAGTTCCGCTCTGCCGGCGTATCAGGCCTCGCGGCCCGGGCGTTCAGCAATTAATAAAATAAGTTTTCAAAAGCGCCGTTGTTGGCGAGACCAATAAAGGTTCCAATGTAAACGATAAAGACGATCGCGTACACGATGGTGGTAATGATGCCCACAATGATTCCGGCTTTAGCAAGGATAAAACCGACCTTTGCAGTTCCGGTGAGCGTTCCGCCGGCTGCCATATACTCTTTACCTTTTTTACGTCCGATGGCTCCGAGAATGATTCCGACGATGCCGCCGAATACCAGGCTCAGGATGCCTAATACCAGGATATTGGGCTGAGGTGCAGCGGTCGTCTGAGTCGCATTGATGGTCGGTAAAACCTGGCTCTCGACCTGAGGTGCAGCCATGTCTTCAAGTTTGGTTCCGCAGTTTGCGCAGAATTTAACGCTGTCTGCCAGTTGAGCTCCGCAAGTAGGACAAGTTTTCATTTTCTTTAATTCCTTTCGTGATTCAAACCGGTTTCACGGTCTGTGTTATTTTCCGCGCCCGGCCGGGGTCAATTATTATAAGTTTATGTGTTCCGATCCCTTTTCCGAGCATTATGATTTTAGCATCAAAAAGGACCCTGTGTCAAGTTCTTCCACAAACTGAGTTATTTCCTTGTCGTATCCTTCGGTGTCGTTTATCCGGATGCGTGAATGTGCGCCCCGGTCGAACCATACGATCTTCTTAGGCGCCGTGCAGTGTTCGAAAAGGTATTCGACCTGATCGGGGGTAGAATACTGATCCTGGCGGCTGTGCAAAAACAATATAGGCTTTTTCAGAAGACCGATGCGCTTAAAAGGACCGTCCGTAACGACGTTGGCCCCGGAACAAAGCCTGATCCAGACCATTACCTCCTGCATGACAGGAAAACGCATCTTGTCCGGCCTGTCCGCTTTCATATGCTGATCAAACGAGCGGTAGAAGCTGTAATACATACCCTCTCCGATCATGCCTTCGACGTAATCTGGACAATCGGGACTGGTAAGAGCGAACAATGCCGTTGACGACCCGATGCAGATGCCGTGGAGCAGAACGCGCTCGTTGCCGAACCTGTCGTGCAGCAGCCTGCACCATTCGATAAGGTCGCGGTATTCGCGGTATCCCAGCGAACTGACCTTGCCCTCGGACAATCCGTGTGCGCGGTTATCGATCACTAAAACGTTTCGCCCCGCCTTGCGAAAAGGTTCCGCGAAATAATATGAATACAGCAGGCTTTCGGTCCTGCCTGCGATTATCAGTACCGCGGACGAACCTCCGAAATCAAAATATTCACCGACCATCCGCAGGCCGTCGCTGACGATCTCGACGTCCTGCTTAAAAGACGCGTATTCCTTGCCCCAATCCAGGCCGATATTGTACATCCGCACGTATTCCTCGTCTTCGGGGAAACTGCACGTACGGCCCCATTTACCGGGCTTGTTGCGGCGAAGGAGAGTAGTGTATAGCACCCAGGCGAGTATGAACGTCGGAGCGATCACAAACAGGAAAAGCGCTGCTAAAACGATCCAGAACCAAAGCATAAGCACCTCACATGATACCGATGACCCAGTGATATATTTCCTGCCCGGCGTCAACGAATGACGTTTCCAGCATCGGATACCGTTCGGATAATTCCTCGCGAAGTTCGTCTTCGTATTCCGCCGGCACACCTGCACCTCTCAGAGCGATCATCGTCTCGCGGTCGTCAATATCTTCTATCATCCCGATCGCTTCCGTGACAGCGTCTTTCCAGTCGCTTCCGGAGCATGCAAGTTCGCCGTTCAGAAACGCGATCTCTTCGCCTTCTTCGCAGCTTATTCCGCGGCTGGAGTATGCGCGTGAAGCCGTAGCCTCGCTGACCGTATTAACGCCTCCGATCCCGGAACGCATCTGGTGTATGCGCCTGTCGACGTCCGCTTCGTCCGGTATATCCATCGCGATCGCGAAATAACCTTCCACGAAGCTGGCGGTCGGAAGCACGGTAACGTTCTTGCCCGGCACAAGAGCGGCAGCCTGTTCGGCGGCAAGGATAACGTTTTTATTGTTCGGAAGGACAACGATCGCGTCTGCGTCCAGCGAATTGAATGCGTCAACGAACTCCTGCGACGAAGTGTTCATTGTCGGCCCGCCGTCGATCACGTGATCCGCGCCAAGGCCTTCGAAAAGCGAACGCATACCGGCGCCGTTGACGACCGCCACGACAGAGAGCTGCTTATGCACCCTGGCGGCAATTTTATTGTCGCGCTCGTTATGCTGCACCTGCATATTTTCCAGCTTAAACGTCAGAAACTCGCCGTATTTCTGCGAAAGATCGATGATGATCGACGGCGTGAGCGTGTGGATATGCACTTTTACGCGCTTTCTGTCCTGAACGCAAACGATCGAATTACCAAGCATCTGCAGCGCGTCAATGTACGACTTCTGCTTGAAATTCTGCTTGTACTTAGGCGAATTCATAAGCTGCAGTATAAATTCCATGCAATATCCGTCTGTAAACGAACTGTTTTCATCGAAAAGACTCAGATCGGGCCCTTTCTGCAAAAGCGATTCACTGTGCAGCGCGGCGTGGTCGTCAATAATCTCCCCCTGCAGGAACTTGACCATGCCCTCGAATATCAGAATAAATCCGGCGGCGCCGCTGTCAACGACTCCGGCCTCTTTCAGTACAGACAGCTGCTCCGGCGTCATTGACAGCGCTTTTCGCATCTCCGCTACGTATGCCTGCAGGATGGCGTCAACAGGTGTCGAGCGTGTTATCTGTGCTCGTATATTTTCGATACCTTCGCGCGCGACGGTCAGGATCGTGCCTTCCACAGGCCTTATCACCGCGCTGTACGCTTCGCGGTAGCCCTTTACCAGTGCGGAACGAAGCTCGCCCGGACCGATCAGACTTTCTCGCGAAAGCGATTGAGCCAGGCCGCTGAAAAACTGCGAAAGAATAACGCCGGAATTGCCCCTGGCGCCGAGCAGCATACCTTCGGACAGGAATTTGGTGTAAAAACCCACTTCAGTATTGCTTGAAGCGTGCTCAAGACCATGCTCGAGAGTCTTGACCATATTCGTACCTGTATCTCCGTCGGGGACGGGGAAGACGTTTAAACGGTTTATCTCATCCTCCTGCATGCGCAGGTTTGCGAGGCCGTTTCTGAGCATTTGTTCCAGCAGTATTCCGTTTATCTGTTTATAAGACATATTGCAGAGTCACTTTCTTCTGAAATCTGCGGCGTGAACGTGCACGCCGCGTCAGAGTGCGGTGTTATTTTTTGAGTTCTTTGTTTTTCCTTCCCATATTCTGGATAGACTTCGGAAGCATGAACGTAAGCGCGAATGCCAGCAGAACGGCCGCGGCGCATATCGGTGTCATATATTGGACGATCTTCTGCGTCTTGAGCAGCGTGAGCATCGCCTGACCGCCTATACCGGAGGCAACGCCGGCGAACAGGCCCTGGACGGCGAAATACATTGCCGCATTGGAGATGCCGGTCTTTTTCTCTTCCTCTGCCGCCAGTTCGGCTGGTACAGAGTAGGCAACGGAGAACATTGCCCCGATCCCGAACGAGGATATGACGCCGGTCACGATCGAGAGGATCGTTTTGAACGCGCCTGCCTGGAGCATCGAAACTCCGAACATGCCGAGCATACCGACGGCGAATATGATCAGGATGTATCGGTACGAGAATCCGAATCCGCGGTCTCTTGTGAGTTTATTGTAGAGAAGAAGCGTGAACGGAACGGGTGCGAACGACGCCATCATGACGAATATCATACTCATTCCTGATACCGAGAAATATTCGTTGATGCCCGAGAGGAACAGCTGGACGCCGAACGTCATGAATGAGTACACGATCATCCACAGTATATAGCTTTTGTTTTTGAACGTAAACGCGATAGATTTGAACAGATTCACCGTTTCCGACTTCTGACCGTCTTCGTCTGTAACGACGCCGTCTTTCGTCGAATTCTCCTTGATCATGAAAAGCGGGATGAGCATCGTCAGCACGATAGGCAGCACGATCATCGACACGATGCGGATGTTCATGCCGTTTAGCAGCATACGGACGACAACGTATCCGAGAATGAAATATACGATATCGCATACGGATTTAACGTTGGAAATGTAGTTGCGCTCTTCCTGCTTCTCGACGATCTCGGTGAACGTCGCGTAGTACGTGACCATCGTAAGCGTGTAGAAAGTGTAAAATACGCACAGCACGATACCGTAGAAGATAGTGTTGAGCAGCGTCATTCCGCCGGGGTTCGGGGTGACAAGCGTAAAGAGTACGTATGCCGCGATCATCGGGATGAGTCCTATCACGAGCGCGGGGCGGCGGCGTCCGAACCTCGTCTTGAGGTTATCGGTAAGCGAGGCCATCGGCACGTCGATGATGCCGTCAATTATTTTAGCGACGACTCCGAATACTGCCCATACCGCCGGGATAACGAGGTCAATCCCGAGGAACGTCTGGTTCGCAATGGCGTCTTCCTTGAATCCGCTGGCGATCAGCGCTGAGCATAAATACGAGTTTACCATCAGGTTGAGCATATTTACGCCCATACCTCCGATAGCGTAAAAGAACATCTGCCACTTCTTAGTCAGTTTTTTCATCTTGTTTCTCCTTCCGGCTTAACGGTAAAACATTATTGAAATGATCGGCTTAATAATACACGACGTTAGTTGCTTCCCGCAAGTGCTTTTTCGAGGATCGCCTTTTCTTCGGACAGATCTGAGGAGATCGGTTTACCGATGTAGTATGCCGCCATGAGCCCCGGACCGACGTTTACGCCGCAGAACGGGTGTACGTCGTTGATGAATATCTCTTTCGGGTGGAAGCGCTCCCGGAGCAGTTCTTTGTATTTTTCCGCCTGCGGAAGACGGCTCGTCTGAGCGATGAAGATCGTCTGGTTCTCCGGGTCCTCGATCGTCTTGTCAATGTATTCGAGCAGCGCAGCGTACGCGGCTTTCGCTCCCTTTGCTTTACCGATGACGGTGGTAAGACCGTTGTAGTCGAATTCGCCGATCGGCTTGATGCCAGCCAGAGTGCCGAAGAAAGCCTTGGCGTTGGTCAAACGGCCCTTCCTTGCCACGAACGTGAGATCGTCAAGCCAGCCCGCCTGGTGGAAACGGTTTTTATTGTCCTCCAGCCACTGTGCCACTTCCTCCATCGTCCTGCCCTCGTCTCTTAAGCGTGCGGCAAGTACCGTCATTAGACCGAATCCCGGTCCGTATCGCATGGAGTCAACGCAGTGTATTTTTGCTTCGGGGTATTTTTCGAGTACCTGTTTCATGCCTGAGCATGCGAAGCCGAACGCGCCGCTGATGGCGCTGGATATCGTTATTACAAGCACGTCTGTTCCGGTTTTGGCGAATTCTTCCATCGCGTTGGCGAACTCCTGCGAGTTCGGAGGAGACGTGGCGTAGTCCGTAGGATGTTTTTTTAGGTCGGCATAAAATTCTTCTCTCGGCATGATGGCCCAGTCGGGATAGGCTGTCACTTCCGTCTTATCCGGAAGAACGACGTGGCCCGGCAGTACTTTAATGTCGTACTGTTCCTGAAAGTCTTTGCTCAGGTCGCACGTGGCATCTGCCATGATAGCAAACTTGTTCATTTTTAGTTTTCCTCCTTTATTTCCGATGGTTGGATAAATCTGAATAATTCTTCTTCCGCTCTGGCGGGGTCGATCAGAAATGCTTCCGTGTGGTCCGCGCCTTCTGCCGCGAAAAACGCTTTGCGTGAGGTGCATGCCTCGAAGCAGTTTCTGCCTCGGACAAACGGTACTTTTTTATCATTGGTGCCGTGCAGAAAGTAACATGGAACTGCAGCGTTTTTAAGAGAGTCTTCCGTTCGCTGCCTGATATCGATCTTGAAGCGTGCTTTTGAGATCAGCCTTACGACAGGGAGCAGGAGCGGTCCGGGCAGGTGGCGCTTACGGCAGTCGTCCATGATCTGTTCATAGGGCGAGCCGTATCCGCAGTCGATCACGATCGCGTCTGTTACGGCGGGGTCAAGCTTATCCGAAGCGTATGCCAGCGTTGCGCCGCCCATTGACATCCCGTAAACGACCGTGTGGTTGACGCCGGGCTGTTTAAGCACCCAGTCGATCCAGCAGATCACGTCAAACTGCTCTTTAAGCCCCATTGATGTCGGAACGTGCGCGCCCGATCCGTCACCGCGCTGGCTTACGATCAGCAGATTATACCCGTGGCGTGCGAAAACGTCTGCCTGGACCGCGAAGTTAGCCATAGGGTCGGAGCGGTAGCCGTGGACAAATATTGCCGTCAGTTCTTTTCCGAGATCGTAGTAATCTGCGCCGAGCGTGAGGCCGTCATCCGTCGTGCACGAGACGCTTTTTCGTGGCAGGGCGGTCAATCTCTCTTTTGCGGAGCGCATTATCTGCGCGTATGCGTGGAAAGCTCCACCCGGTTCGATCAGCTTATCAAAGCTGACACCGGGCTTCTCTCTGAAGATCGTGAAGCTCGCGACGACCGCAGGTCCGATTATAAAGACCAGGTACGCGCCTATGATCGCGAGGAGAATTTTCCACAGCATTTTGTCTTAACAGACCTTTCCCGGATCGCACCATTCGGCCTGGCGGAACTGTTTTCCGTCGGTCAGATATATGTGCGGGCTTGCGGCGTTCTGGCCGCATACGGATAAAACGGGTCTGTTTTCCTCCTTTATTTCGCAGGTGACGCCCTGCATCGTAAGTGAATCGTATTTTTCCGGGCGGAAGGTTTTCTTCCCGGAACATTTGAACATTGCTTCCTTTCTGGTCCAGCAGATGATGAATCCTTCAGGCCCTTCAGGCCAGTGCTTCTGTTCTTCGGCGGAGAAGGCGTGTTTGCGGAGTTTTTGCAGTGCAGATCCGTCGAAACGGCGTTCGATGCCGGTTACCGTTTCCATATCGACTCCGACCTGGGCGTTGGAGACCGCGACGCACACGGATCCGTCCGCGTGCGAGAAAGAGAAGAAAAATCTGTCGCAAGTCCATGCGCCGTTCTTGTCCTTTTTAAACTGCAGGCTGTCGGGATCGATCGAAAAGCAGTGTTTAGACGCTATCCTGAGAAGCTCCCAGTCTGCGAGCCTTGACCGCCGCAGCTCGGGATCGGTACATGCATTGACCTCGTCCAGCCGTTCGGGCGGTAGCGTATCGTTCGCCGTACTGCCGTATTCGCTGACGTATTCGCTGTCTGACCGCATCAGATAGACGTTGCAGACCTTGCGCTGGTCCCACATGCGGAATACCGCCTCTTCCTGAAGGCTGCGGCGCTCGCCGAAAACGCATTCGTACGCGAAGTGTTCGCAATTGTTGCGGATAAGGTGATATCCGTCTTCGCCCAGACGCGCCCTTGCCCGCCTGACGGTTTCTTCAGGGGGGAAACGCTTTTTGCGTTCTTTTCTGTCCATGATCCCTACTTCGATTATCTGCCCGGCGCAGAATACGTCTGCATCGGTGGAGCATACGATGAAACGGTTCGGATCTCCGGCGTATTTCGGCAGAGGGGGCATCCCGAATGCGATGACCTCTTCGTCAGACACGAATATGCCGTAGTGGTAGACCGAACCGATCCTGACTCGCACCATATCTCCGGGGCTGCAATCGGAAGGGGACCATTTCATTTGAGTCTTGCCTCGATGTAGTCGACAACGTCGCCCAGTGTCGTGAAGTCGGATGCGCCTACGTTTCCGAAGCGGATGCCGAACTCTTCTTCGATCGCGATCACCATATAGAGCATGCTCACGGAAGAGAAGCCCAGATCTGCCACGAGATTTGATGCTTCGGTGCATCCCGCTATGACGTCGCGTTTGCGTTCATCAGCCGTAAGAAGGATATCTTTCAGCCGGTCGATGATCTCAGTTCTTGTCAGAACCATATTTATACCTCACTATCTTCATTGCCGGCGAACGCTGGAAATCAGTGTCGCGGATGGTTATGCGGCTGACCTGCTGGAATCCGGGAAGAGTGCGGTTCACCTTCTCCAGTTCGGCCGTCGCGTATGCTTTTCTTTCTTCGTCTGACATATCGGTAAGTTCGGTCGCACGGAGCACTACCTCCAGCGCCAGTATCGGTTCGCCAAGATCGCTGCGGCTTTCAAAAACCTGCGAATCCTGAATGAACGGAAGCGCGTTGAAGTGGAGCTCGACCTCGGCGGGGGATACGTTCTCGCCGTTGGGCAGGATAATGATCTCCTTAATACGTCCGGTGATGTAAAGATATCCGTCCTCGTCGAAACGGACCAGATCGCCCGTCTTGAACCAGCCGTCATCATACGCACCCGGCTCATTGACGCCGACGTAACCGTCCATCATATTGCGCCCCTTGAGCCAGAGCTCGCCGTCAACGATCTTGAGTTCCTGATTGGGGAAGGGGATGCCCACTGAATCGGGTTTTGCAAGACTTTCGGGATTGCCCGAGACGAGGTTCGCAGATTCGGTCAGGCCGTATCCGGGAAGCAGTTTAATGCCGATCTTATCGTATTCGGCGATGAGGTACGGAGATACGGGTGCGGCACCGCAGATGATGCATTTAAGATCGTCGCCCAGCATGTTGCGGCGGAATTTTCTGGAAAGCGTCAATGCCATTTCGGCCAGCGCAGGTACCATTACCATGATGGTGGGGCGGAAGACGGCAATATCGCGGAACATGTCTTTGTTATTGCGGCAGATGAACAGCGTGCTTCCGGTGTAGAGCGACGTCATCAGGTTGCGGATCAGGCCGAACACGTGCGACAGGGGCAATACCAGCAGGTACCGCTGCGAGAAGACCTCGGGCGTACCGTAGCAGCCGTTGACCGTACCCTGCATCACCGCGTCGTTCGAAAGAAGGGCACCTTTGCTCTTACCCGTGGTACCGCCGGTAAAGACGATCGCACAGGGAGTCTTAGGAGAGCATTGACGCAAAGGAGTCTTTTCATCCGAAAGCGCGTCGGCACTGATAAGTGCGATGTCCGGTCTGCGCTGTTTTACGAGCTCCAGACGTTCAGCGAAATCAGGCTGGTACACGAGTTTGGAGATGCCGAACATCATGCAGCAGCCGAATACGGCCTCGGCAGGCAGGTGCGCCGGGAATATGGCCGCGGTGCAGCCCATCGTGACGACGGCAAGATATGCCTTTACGAAATCGTACGAATTTGCGGCGAATATCGCTACTCTGGTGCCTTCGGGACAATCACCTAAAAGCGTGCGGAAACCGGCGGCGTCTTCCTCAAGTTTAGCAAAAGAATACGTATTGCCGTTGTCCGAGATAGCAATATTTTCCGGCCACTCAGCCAGGCAATGCTCCCACATTTCGGAAACGGTGCCGAATTCCACTATCCGGCTGAACGTATCCGGATCGGTGTATTTGCGGAAAAGTTCTCTTGTTTGTGTCTGCATGATACAATTCCCCCTTATATTTGTGCTCATTTATAAGCGATCTGTTCCAATTCTTTTTCTTTCTGCTGAAGTTCTGCGGAGATCTCATCGATCTGACGCATCGTCGGTCTTGCGCCGTAGCGGGCAATAATATCGACCGGTTTTCCTATCACCATCTTAACGCGGCTGTACCAGTGCGCTCTAGGCTTGATATACACCGGCACGATCGGGGCCTTGCCCTGAAGAGCCATCAGTACCATCCCGGACTTGAACGCAGCGATCTCTCCGCTGCCGTCGTTAATGTGTCCTTCCGGGAAGATCGGTACGAGCGACCCCGCTTTGAGTTCGTCGGAGATCTCCCGCAGTGAACCCAGGCTGAAATTCTGTCTGTCAACAGGTATGCACAGGAACTGCTTGAACCACCAGCGCGCGCCGCTCTCGAAGAACTCTTTTCCGCACACGAAGTGGTGGCGCCTGTACCAGATGGTCATCATTATGTATATCGGGTCGAAATATCCGATGTGGTTAGCTATCACGACAGCCCCGCCGCGTATGCGCTTCTTCGCCTCTTTATTCTCGTATTTCCATGAGGGCCTGAGCCAGATAAGCCCCGGTAACGCAGCCGTCACTTTTACAAAGTCGTAAACGAGGTACTTCAGAGAAAACAATTTATTCTTTTTAGGGTGTTCTTCATTCATCGAGCATTTTCCCCAATTCTATTATTTTCTCCCGCAGCCGGGCGGAAACGAGCAGCAGATTCTGATTATCATCTGCACCTTCATCTGTTAGATCAGCGGCGTACAGAGGCTTTCCGATAACCACGCGGGCACGTTTTTTCTGAAAATACGAGCCGTTCGTATATACCGGTATGATCTTTACGCCTGACATGAGCGCCAGGTACGCGGCGCTTATCTTGAATTCGAGCGGCCGTTCTTCGCCGGGCAGAGGCAGGCGGCTCTCCGGGAACACGCCTACGATCCCGCCCTTATCGAGCACGGTCAGCGAGCGGTCAATAAACCCGAAGTCGTGTGCGTCGCGATCGACTTTAATACCGCCCAGGTGCCTGAGAAGCCGCCCCAGCATCGGTCTGGTGTAAAGGATCTCCGCCATCTGGAAACGCAGCGTCCTTGACCAGAACACGAACAGGTAAACGGCGTAATCGAACACCGACGTGTGGTTCGACATAATGATCGCCGGACCTTTGATGCGCCTTCCCTGAACGCTTTTGTCTTCGTATTTTACCTTGGTGCGGAAGCAGAAAAACTGCACCGGCCACGCTGTTATTTTTACGAACCAGTTCCAGAAGGTGATCATCTGACGCTTTTACCTCCCGCGTCTTCCCGGATATACGCAGCGACCTGACCGGGCGTGTGGAAGTTCAGATCGATCGGGAACGCGGCGCTGTATTCATCTCTCAGGCGGGTAAGCAGGGCAAAGTAGTCGATGCTTGTCCCGCCGAGGTCAATAAAGAAATCGGATTCTTCCGATATTTCTTCTTCCGGCCGTTTCGTGAAGGCGGAAAACAGTTCGCAGATGTGGCGGACAAGTTCGTCTGTTTCCGATTGGCCGTGCTTTGATGAGGTATCCAGCGGAGCGATCTTTCCGGAGGAATAATCTCTTGACAGCCTTATGCGGTTTAATTTGAACTCGTCGGTCTTTTTCAGTTCTTCTCCTGTGAGCACCACTTTTGAGATCGTCCCGGCGAGTCCGGCGGCGTGGATCTTTTCCGTCAGTTCGGCGCGTATCGCATCGAGCTTTTCGGCGGGAAGGTGGCGGTTTACTCCTGCCAGCAGGACGGGGCTGATATGTCCGTTATCGCTCACCGGGATCAGGCAAAGTTCCGCTCCGGCTGTTTTCAGGAGCGGCTCGATCAGGTTCGGATTGAGATTTTCACCTCCGGAGCCGATGATAAGATCGTCGCGTCTTCCAAGCAGGCGGTAATGGCCGTCTTCGCATTCCGCGAGGTCGCGTGTATCGTACCACCCCTCACGTTCGCGTTTTTCACCGCCGGAGATCACGTATCTGGCAATGACTTTTCCGCGGACGAGCAGCTCTCCGCTTTCGTTTATCATATATTCGGCGTTGGACATCGGGCTTCCGATGCTCCCGCCCAGAAGATATTTCTTTTTCGGACTGAGTTCGACCGAAGTGATGCCTATCTCGGTCATGCCGTAGCCGTTGGCCAGCCTGTAGCCGATGCAGTTGAAGAATTCCGGCACTGCGCTGTCAATAAAACTTCCGCCAGTTATCATAAACTTAATGCTGTCGCCGAAGAGATTGTCCCTGACCTCGCCGAAAGCGATGCGCGAAAATGCCTTGTCCAGCGGGTGGGGTAGTTTCTTCCAAAGCTTCATGCCTCGCTCAAATTTCCGGACGGTCTTTTCTCCACGGTCGCGGATGCCGCGCATTGCCTGCTCGTATACTTTCTCCCAGAACAGCGGTACGGCGAAAATGTGCGTGACCTTATGCCTCTTGATCGTGTTTACGATCGTCTGGGGCGCCATATCCGGGAGGTGGACGAACGTCCTGGAGAAGAACGCGAACCATATATACATAGCGATCAGGCCAAAAACGTGATAAAAGGGGAGGAACGTGAGCAGTTTGAGCTCGCCGTTATAGTGCTTTTTTAACGTAGGGCAGGTGCGGATGATCTCGAAGCTGTCAGCGATCTGATAATAAAACTCTTCCGCGCCGTACGCGCAGACCTTAACGTTTTCGGTCGTGCCGGATGACATCACCAGCAGTTCGGTACCGAAACTATTCAGGCCGGTCGTACCGGCAGCGGTATCATCTCCGGTGCAGATCGCGTCAGGGTCAATAACAGGGCAGGAGAAACCGGTCTTTTCAACGCTTCCGATGACGGCGCGGCAGTTTGCGGATCTCATCGCGTCTTCCAGCAGCGGGCGGGCAAGGCGTGTGTTCATCAGCAGCGGTCTGTATCCGGCGGCAATGATCGTCCAGAATAGTTCGATCCAGTCAAGACTGTTTTCCATATAAAGCCCGATCACGTCGTCCTGCCCGAGTTCCGGCGTTAACCGTCTCAGTTTTTGTGCACGCTCCAGTATGTGGCGCTTAGCCTCTCCATATGTCGTTTTCCGTATGCGGTACCCCTCGCTCTGTTCATAGAGTACGTTTTCTTCTTCGCGGAACATGAGGGCGAAAAGCGTTTCAAAACTGTATCCCATCTGACGGAAGGATGCCAGCTTATCCTGCACGAAAGCATTTATAGACTTGAACGAACCCAAATGATACTCTGCCATGTTTCTCCTTGGAAGCACGCGCGATCATTGTGTTTTTGCGCATGCGGTCTGCTGCGTTAAAACGCAGAATTATTACCCTTTATTATATAATAAAGAGATATTTTAGTCAATCATTCGGGAGCAGAGCGACAGCGTAAAGAGATTGTAGGT
>DBVV01000013.1 GCA_002308795.1 Mageeibacillus sp. UBA1255
GGCTCGGGCTCGGTGGGCTGGGGTTCCGTAGGCTCGGGCTCGGTGGGCTGGGGTTCCGTAGGCTCGGGCTCGGTGGGCTGAGGCTCCGTCGGCTCTGGTTCGGTGGGCTCGGGCTCGGTGGGCTGGGGCTCCGTAGGCACTTCGGTAGGCACGTCAGTAGGCACTTCCGTAGGTACTTCGGTGGGTACTTCGGTAGGTACTTCGGTAGGTACTTCGGTGGGTACTTCCGTAGGCACTTCCGTAGCAGGAACCTTCGTGGGCGTAGCGGGAACTTCCGTCGGAACAGGAGTCACACCCTTGGTAGGAGTAGGCGTAGCAGGAACCTGCGTCTCAGGAACCGCAGTAGCCGTTGCCGTCGGAACGTCGGTCGAAGTCGCCGGAACATCTGCAGTCGCGGTAGGAACGTCAGTCGATCCTTCGATCGGAGTGACAACAGGCTCGTCAGTCGTAAGAGGAGTGGCGTCGGGATTATCCGGCGAAGCGGTATTCACGATCGGTACGGCCGTAGGAGTGTTGTTCTTGTTTTTAGAATTTTTGTAGAATTTCACGCCTAATATCACGAACAAAACGATTATTACGATGCAAAGCAGGAATACGACAACGGCAGGCCAGATCTGCGTGTCATTCCCGTCACCGCCGCCGATCCCGAGGAACGTTTTGATGCGGTTCCCGAATCCGCCGCCCTTTTTCTTCTCGATCTCATCGTTAGGGTCAAGCGTTTCATTGTCCGCGTGCTCATCATGAACAAACAGGCTGTTCTTATCCGAACTTCTGGTGCTGGTAGCCCTTGCCGCCGCATCCGTACGCGCCGCCGTGCGTCTGACACCCGAATCAGCCGCCTGTGCCGCAGCAGCAACCGCAGCCGCGTCATTTCTTCCTTCTTTATCAAGCCCGGCGAACATATTATCCAAATCATCGTCGGTGAATTTCTCATGGCGTGCGCTCGGTCTGTCTGCGACCTTAACGTCATCGTCATTTGCGGTCTCATCAAACGAGAAGTCAAAGAAGCTGTCGTTCCCCGCGCGGCCTCTCGTATCGCCGAGATTCTCCGCCTTTCTTCCTGCAGCGTCATTGCGGCTGTCTGCCATGCCGGCAAACATATCATCTATTTCATTTTCTGCTCTCGCCGCTCCGGCAACGGCACCTGCTGCAGCTGCTGCGGCAACTCCTGCGGCCGCTGCTGAAACTGCCGCTCCGGTCTCGCCGGCAGTCTCACGTGCATCGTCGGTAATTCCGTCTGCTTCTCTATTTATATCTTCCGCTCCGCTGCGGACAACATCTCTCGCCGTTTCCGCCGCCGCGGCTGCTTCTCCAGCAGCATCGTTCACGGCTTCTTCCGCGGCCGTTCTTGCGTTTCCGGCTAATGCTTCAGCTCCGTCAGCCGCATTTTCGATAGCCGCTCCGGTTCTTTCGGCACCTGCTTCCACAGCACCTGCCGCTGCGTTCACATCGGCTGCGGCATTCGATCCTGCTGCGTGTATCGACGCTCCCGCTGCCGCCGCTCCTGCTGCGACTGCCGCGCCTGCGACTGCAGCACCTGCCGCGGTCTTACCTGCTGCACCTGCGGCTTCGACCTCGTCCGTGTTCAGCGCTTGTATTGCCACGAGTGTTGTATCATCCGAGAAACCGCCTTCCGCGACCGTGGACATCAGTTTATCCACTATCTCCGCGACGTTGTCACAGTTCCTGACGGCGCTCTGCATCTCATCATGCGTAATGTTTTCATAAAACGCTCTGCTGCAGATAAGGAATACGTCTCCGGGCTCCGATTTCATTTCAAAAATAGCGGGAGCAAGCGGATTTTCCGTGTTATGGACGCCGAAATATTGTGTAAGTTTATGACGCTTGGGATGTGACGCGGCACGCTCGGGAGTAAGCAGGTTGAGATCGACCATCTTCTGTGCCTGCGTGTGATCTTCGGATATTTGTCTGAGCACGCCTGCGCGATAGTGGTAGATCCTCGTATCACCGAGGTTCGCGGTAACGATCTTTCTCCCTTTGATGCACACCAGCGCGAGAGTAGACTGAAGATTTCTGGCCTTCTCACCGATGGCATTTACGCGCGCCTTAACCGCATTGTTCGTGGACTGAATATACGCACTCACGAACGCGGCAAGGTCAACGTTCGCCGTTGACTGCCCGGTCTGTCTGAGTGACGTCAGTTCGTCAACTTTTTTGCTGTGATATTTGAACAGGTTTTTCACGGCAATAAGTGACGCTTCGTCCTGATAAAGATCGGCGCCGTAGCCTTCGCTCACCGCATATATCTGAAGGCCTTTCTGGTCCTTTTTCTGGGTAAGCAGGATCTGGGAAGAGCAATACTCCTCAGTTATGTATTTTGAATTAAGGTAGAAGTTGTTGCTGTTATAGCTTTTCTTTTTGCCGGGGCAGGTCGCCGCCGCAGCTCTGTATACCATTTTTCAACGCTCCTTTTTTCTTGCGCAAATTGGAGTAAAAGCCGGGTTCCGATATGGGATAAACCGACATATTGCATTATAGCACGAACCGGGAGGCGGTGGCAAGTAAAATTGGGTTCTTTTCATATTTCCGTAGGATATTTACATTCCGGCGCTGTCGGCAGTTGACGCGACCCGCCCCCCGTGATAAGATACAAAAAAGCATTGACGCCGCATACTGCATTGGCGGCGCCCGTTTTTTCACTACGGAGGTGTCAATATGGAGATCAGGGCTTCTTCCAAGCGCGACAAAGAGACCGCAAAAGAATTTTCATACGTTGTCAATTTCAGATCGACCAGTCCTCTCAGTACGGTTATTTTTCTAGGCGTCGCTTTCCTGAGTACCTGGGCGATTTCTGCTTTTATTCTTTTCAAATTGAACTCTGCAGGTAAAGCAGGAGCATTCCCCGCTGTTCTGATCATTATGGTAATGGCTTTTGTTTTGCTGTTGTTTTTATACTCGCTTCTTGCTTATTTCATAATGCCGAAGCGGCAATACGAGTTTTTCGGGTACAGTAAAGATGCCGAGATCAGTTATTTGTTTGAAGACGATACGATCACCGAATACGAAAATTCACAAAACGGCAGCGGGAATTCCACCATTAACTACGCAACCTTGAAAAAGGTATACGAATCAGATAAAAGATTGTACATTTATCTTGACAAAGTGCACGTTCTTATCATAGATAAGTCGACAATAACCGGCGGCAGCGTCGATGAGCTTCGTGATAAGCTCAGGGACGCTGTCGGAAAAAACTATGTGGTGTGTAAAAACTGAACTTTAAGAGCGGGATCACTCGGCTCCGGCGGCGATGGTCACTCCGGCGCTCGCTCCGAGCCTGTCCGCGCCTGCCGCGATCAGCTCGCAGGCCGCTTCATAAGTGCGGATCCCGCCGGACGCTTTCAGTTTAACGTGCGGCGTAAGGCCCGCCCTTTCGAGGCAGTCAAGCGTATCGCGCATTAGAGCGATGTCGGAAGGTGTTGCCGCCCCGCCCGAAAAGCCGGTGCACGTCTTAACAAAATCCGCTCCGGACAACGCGGCGATCCTTGTTGCCCGCGCCTTTTCTTCGTCCGTCAGCAGCCCCGTCTCGATTATCACTTTCAGCACTTTGCCCTTGCACGCCTCGCGCACGGCCTTGATATCGTATGCAGCAAACTCATCGCGCCGTTCCTTGACCGCGCCGACGTTTATGACCATATCTATCTCGTCCGCCCCTTCGCGCACCGCGTAAAGCGTTTCGAATACTTTCACTTCTGTCGCGCACGCTCCGAGCGGGAATCCGATGACAACGCAGCATTTTACGCCTGTTTCTTCTTTTTCTTTCAGAAGTTCGCGGCAAAGCGACAGGAATGCGGTGTTTACGCACACGCTGGCAAAGTGATATTCTTTCGCTTCCGCGCACAATTTGCGTATATCCGCCTCTGTCGCCTGCGGTTTCAGCGCCGTGTGGTCGATCATCGCGCAGATCTGCTCTCTTCCAACAGCCTTTTCATTCATTTCACACATACCAAAGCACCTCTATTATTTAATATCAATTTGCAATTTGCCACTTGCCACTTGCCATTTGCCACTTGC
>DBVV01000015.1:0-7928 GCA_002308795.1 Mageeibacillus sp. UBA1255
TTTTTACGATTTTGGGAGTAGAGCCGTGGGTAAAGACGATACGGTTCTGACGCATTCGCAAAGGGCTTTTGCGATCAGTCCGGGATCGATATCGGGGACGTGAATGAATCCGGCCTTAAACTGCCGGGCGTTATCTTCCGTCACGGCGTACTTCATCAGTCTGTAAAAGAGGTCGTTGCATACGAAAGTTCCGGCAGAAAAAGAAAGAGACGAAGAAATGCCCAGGGCATTGACCGCGCTCACCATCTCGCGGTAAGGAAGAGTTGAAAATAGTCCGTCAGGGCCGCAGGGATCAATCTTCTCCCAATCGGGACGGAAGCCGGAATTGTCCGCGATCCTGCCGCTCATGACGTTTACGGCGATCACCTCGGGAGTGATATCGCTCCTGGACGCCGCAAGACCGGTGCATATGACGCAAGAAGGTCTCACGGAGATGATCTTATCTTTCAGAAGTTCGAACGCGCCGGAAAACACGACCGGGAGCCTCAGCTTAATAACACTTATCTGTTCGCCTTTATTATTGCTGATCGTATCAGGGACAAGCGAAACGCCGTCCCAGGAAGGGTTTTTATCCATTCCTCCGAACGGCTCGAATCCGGTCAATATGATTTTAGTATCGTCTCCGCATGTCATAGATAATACTCTCGCCGTGATCTTTGCGCAGAAACGTCAGCACTCTTTAATCGCCGTGAAACGCCACGAAAGCTTCGTGTCCCAGACTATTCCGCTTCCGCAATACGGACAATACTTGTGCGCCGTTGTGTCGATAGCGCCTCCGCATTGCGTGCATATCATAAGCTTCTTGGGAATGCCCTCCTCGGACAATTTCAGCGTCGAATCGATCTGGTACCGTTCTTCGTACTTTTTACCGTCCGCAGCATATCCCACGGTCGCGATATAGGTGATCGTGGCGTATTCCGCCGTTTTCAGGTAATTCCTTATAGCGCAGTCATGAAATTCTATACCTGTCACCTCGGCCGGTTTTTCAGCGCGGGAGATCATAGATATCAGATCGTTTTCCACTATGCTTTTTTTGAAATCATCCATTTCGCCGTAGCGGATCTTGATATACTCGTTAAGCAGAAGCGAAACGGAATTTCGGGCTTCCGGGAAATGAAAATCCGGAAAATCCTTGAGGATCTTCGGAAGATATATAGACGTTGCCCCGAAAAGAGAACGCTGAGAAGGATTCTCCGCCTCTTTCGAACCTTCTTTTATGGCGTTTCTGAGATCGCTCATCTTAATTCCGCCGAGAAGTTCGCTGCTTATCTTGGTTTTCCAGTTGCGGATGGCGCGGATAATATTTACGACCACGAACACCCCGAACGCTGCGGCGAGAACGCCTAATATGACATATCCCCAATTCATTCTGCGAACGCCCCCTTCAACCTGCGGTCGATCTCACGCTCCGTTTCGTTTTCGGCGATATCGGACCTTTTATCGTAATTTTTCTTGCCCCTCGCGACACCCAGCAGCAGTTTTACACGGCTTCCGGAAAGATATATCTCAAGAGGAACGAGTGTAAGCCCTTTTTGCTTGACATATCCGAGGAGCCTGGTTATTTCTTTTTTGTGAAGAAGAAGCTTTCTGTCACGCATCGGTTCGCGGTTAAATATATTTCCGTGCTCGTATGGAGATATGTGCATTCCGCAGACAAACATCTCACCGTTCTTCACCTGGGCGTACGAATCCTTAAGATTAACGCCGCCCCGGCGGAGCGATTTTACTTCCGTGCCTACGAGGACTATACCGCATTCAATGGTTTCTTCTACGAAATAGTCGTGGTACGCTTTTTTGTTTGTGGAAATTACTTTTTTACCGCCTGTCATGGCTTATATCATCCGGCGGTTATGCCGAAATAATCCTCCATATCTTTTATCAGTTTGAACTGAGTGCGGGCGCGGTCAAGGTTATGCCCCGGCCTCGAGATCGAGAAATAATTGTCCCCGTCGATGTGATCGCCCAGGAACCGCATTCCGCATTCGTACGTCATTAAAATTGCAGAGAACGGAAGCAGCTCCTTCTCTTTCACGGTGAGTATTGACCCGACTTCCGACATATACCCCTTCTTATACGCGTCGTACAGCTCCGGGACGAAATATACTTTAGAAAGATCGCGCTCATCTTCCTCCGCGGAGCTTGCGCCGAACCTTATGCTGTCGCCGAAATCGTACAGCGCGGAGCCGGGCATTACCGTGTCAAGGTCGATCAGGCAGAGCACGTCTCCCGTTTTATCATCCATCAGCACGTTATTGAATTTCGTATCGTTATGTGTCACGCGTACAGGCACTTCGCCTGCGTCAATAGCTTTTAGTACCTTTCCTGCGTACCCCGTGCGGTCAAGCACGAATCTGACCTCTTCTTCGCATTCCCTGCGTCTGCCCAGCGGATCGGCCTCGATTATTTTTTCGAAATCTTTCACGCGCGACAGCGTATTGTGGAAATTCGGTATCGTCTCGCAAAGCTCGCCCGCAGGGAAATCCGCAAGCAGCTTCTGAAATCTTCCCAGTGCCACTCCGGCTTTCTCGAAATCCTCCGGGCATCTCACCTGCTCGTACGACCTGCAGTCATCAAGGAAGCAGTACGCTCTCCATCGCTCGCCTTCTTTATCCGTGACAAGATACGACCCGTTTCTTGCCTTTATAAAGCGGATCGTCGCGCGTTCCGGATCACCGCCTGCCAGTGCCGTTTTCGCCCTGATATGGTCGGTGACTCTGACGACGTTGTTCATAAGTTCTTCTGGCATCCTGAAGACCCGTGTATTGATCCTCTGAAAAACGTATTTTTTATATGCGTCCGAATCGCGGAACGTGACCAGAAAAGTCCTGTTGATGTGACCGTTTCCGAGTCGTTTCACCTTAGTTATGTAACCGTCCGTTTCAAATCCGTCCGCAACTTCGACAGGAAGCAGCTCATCTAGTACTTTATTCAGATTATCTTCCATTGATCGGTCCTTTCGCAAACTATAACAGTTTATATGAAAAAGCGTAGGGCGCTGTTAAAGCTTCCCGTATTCGCTGACGTCGAGCACGAAATACGTTGCCCCGCCGACGACAACGTTTTTAGGTGTGTTCTGAGGTCCGTTGATCCTTCCGAAAGCGTCAGTGGAAGGCATAGATTTGGTGCGGGTGGAACAATATTGACCCAGTATCTGCTTAAGCGCGTCTATACGGTCATCTTCCGTACCGATCAGGAGCGTGGTGTTCCCGACCATAAGAAAGCCGCCCGTCGTCGAAAGCTTAGTTACAAAAAAGCCGTCTTTCGTAAGAGCGGATGACACGATCGCGCTGTCGTCGTTGTTAACTATCGCAAGTACAAGTTTCATTTTTCATATCAATCCTTTCAGGTATTATTATCAGATATCTGTATTCAGCAGCCTCAGGCTGTCTTTATCGAGCTCCCGGTAATCGACTATCTCGTAGCGGTTATCGTTCGAATCCCGCACCAGTATTCGTCCGTCGTAAAGCTGCTTTATATCGGCGTTTCTGTTGCGTATTCTCAGCTGCTGAACTCCGCGGTCCGTCTTTACGGTCCATTTAAGCACACCGTATTTTTCCGTGCGATCGATAAGAGCAGTTATTTTCGGTATCAGGTAATACTCACGCAGGCAGTCGAGGATGACTTCTTTTGATTCCGGTGACAGAGTCTCCACGTCACGTATTATAGCATGTTCCTTACCCTCCGAGTCAAGCAGGGTTATATATTTCATCCTGCCGCTCACCGGGAAAAGGCGTCTGGGCTCCAGATCTTCCACGGTCTCGCCGCTGTACAGTTCCATATCCACCAGGCAGATATCCTTTCGCGTAAACCTGGCCATATTTCCGTCAACATAAAACCTTGCCATATTTACACCTCCTACTCGAAATTTTCTTCCTGTTTGCTCTTTGCGAGCTGGTCCGCCATAGTCTGTATCTGAACGAGTTTGTAATACTTGCCCTTGAGCTCCATAAGCGCCTCGGGAGTATCGTTCTCTATGATCCGGCCCTGATCCACCACGATAATGCGGTTTGCTTTACGGAGCGTCGAAAGCCTGTGTGCGATCATTAGCGTAGTTCTTCCGCTGATCAGCCGCTCTATAGCTTCCTGGATCAGGTGCTCGGTCTCGGAGTCAACGGCCGCCGTAGCTTCGTCGAATATCAGCAGCGACGGGTTTTTAAGCACGGCTCTGGCGATCGACACTCGCTGTCTTTCTCCGCCTGACAATCCTACTCCGCGCTCGCCCAGCATCGTGTCGTAGCCGTCGGGCTGGCGGGCAATAAATTCGTGCGCGTTGGCGATCTCCGCTGCGTGTATGACTTCCTCCACGTGCGCGTCCGGTTTTCCGTAGGCAATATTATTATACACCGTGTCGCTGAACATCATAGGATCCTGCTGCACGTAACCGATCTGGGAGCGGAAATACTGAAGATCGATGTCTTTGATATTGACGCCGTCCACCAGTATATCTCCTTCGTAATTGTCGTAAAACCTCATCAGCAGATTCACGAGCGTGGATTTTCCGGAACCCGTTGTCCCTACGATACCCACGATCTCGCCGGGCTGGATCGTTATATTTACGTCGGAAAGAACTTTTTTGGTGCGGTCGAATGAGAAGTTTAAGTTCCTGAATTCGATCTTTCCCTTGATAGGCGGGCAATTTCCTTTTGCTTCGTCCGGTTCGTCTTCGGCGTCGAGGATATCGAAAATTCTTTCCGCCGAGGACAATGCCTGCTGGTACGAGTCGCTCAGGTATGCGAAGAAGTTTACAGGGCCGTAGAACATCGAAGCGTAGCTGAGGAACGATACGAGCAGACCTGTAGTAAGGCCGCCCGTGCCGCTGATGACCCAGTTACCGCCCACGCTCCATATGAGCAGCGAGCCGCACGTAACGCAGAAAGAAACGATATGCGGGAATACGGTCGCGATCTTTGCCGCGGATACGTCGGTGTTCAGCCATTCCTGGTTGTAACTTTTGAATTTATTGACCGTGCGCTCTTCTCCGGCAAATGATTTCGTCACGCGAATATTCGGGATCGAATCCGCCAGCACCGAAACAACGCCTGCCCAGCGCCGCCAGATCCTCCTGTAGAAAGGCATGATCTTGCGCCGGAATATCTTAGCCCCCACGACTACGAGCGGGACCGGTATCAGCGACAGCAGCGTGAGCCTCCAGTTAAGCACGAGCATTATGACGATTATGCCTACTCCTAAGAAGAACTGCACGACCACTTCCTGCGATATTCGGAGCATGAACGCCTGAAGCGTGTTGGTATCGCCCGATATGCGGTTTATGACCGAACCCGTCGACGTTTTATCGTAGAAACCCATCGGAAGGCTCTGAGCCTTTTTGTAAACGTCATTCCGAAGGGATAGCACGATACGGTCGCCGCTGCATCTCAAAAGGTAGCCACGAAGAGCACCTATAAGATGCTGGAAGATGTACGTGCCAAAAAGAGCGAGCACGATCCAGCCCAGAGCGCTCCTGTTCTTATCCGGAAGGACCTGATCGACCAGTTTTCCGGTCATGTAAGGAGGCGCGAGCGCGACAGCCGTTGTCATCGCCGAAAGCAGCAGGCACAGGATAAGTGTTTTTACCTCCGGCCTGATATATTTAACGAGCTTTTTAGCGATCTTTCCCTTTGACTGGCAGTTTATGCATTCTGCACCGGGGTGAAGCAGAGTCCTTCCGCATTTCGGACATATGTTCATCATTTTTTCATACGTGGCCGTTACTACGTCGTACTCGCTTTCCAGCGCTTTCCCGGCGGCAATATTTTCAATAAACGCCGCGGTCATATCCGCCAGTGTGGCAACGGAATACGTGAATCTGAATACGTCTTCGTGAGAGCCGTCAACGAAATTAACGCGCAGCCTGGCATTGCCGTACATACGCTTTACTTTAGCGTTGGCAACGTCAGAATGCGCGTATTTTTTAAGCGGTTCATCGCGCTCCGGGTCATATACCATAAACCCTTTGCCGGTGACACCGATAGCCGTTTCTACGTATCTGGCTTTCAGTGAAAGATCTCCAACAACAACAAACAGCAACTGCTCGTCAGGCTGAATGCATTCGTTAAAGGCGTCCATTATAACTCCCGGAACGTCCTTGTTCGTCAGCAACGATTTCACTTCCATATCGTTTTACCTCCGATTGAAACAGAAAATCTGCCTTATTTAGTATTCTGTTTTATTTTGTTTGAGATTTGTTATCTCAATTATTATTGCTGAGTGACCGGGCGGTATTGAGAAAGCATTATCTTGAAGTTACCGTTAAGAACGCGGAGTTCATCAAGCAGCGCCTTCGTATCCGTCGAGTCTTTAAGCTGAACGTGGTACACCAGTTCGGTGATCGTTCCGCCTCCGACGATACCTACCGAATCAAGTACGTATCCTTCGGTATACTTTTTAAGCGTCTCTTCAAACAGCCCGTCGTAGTTGATGCTCTCGGGAACGTCCACGACAAGCGTTTTCCTCGAAACGAGGCCTTTGCTCTTCGATTTGATCATTCCGTACACTACCATGAACGCGCACGTAAGCAGCACGAAGATCAGTGCGGGAAGATACAGTCCGACGCCGGCAATGAATCCCGCGCCCATCCCGAAGAAGATGTATACCAGGCTTCTTGGTCCGATCAGCACGCTTCTGTAGCGGACAATGGCGAGAGCGCCGGCGAGGCTGAATGCCCGTGCGATGCTGGTCCCTATTACCGAGAGCAGAAGCGCCACGACAACAGGCACAATAATTACGACGAGCCCGATCTCTTCGTCAAACATAAATGCTTTACAGGTGAGCTTATACGTGAAGTATATGATCACTCCGAGTATTGCCGCGACAATTACAGCCGCGACGGTGTTGATGATGTTCGCTCCGGAGTTGATCTCCAGCATTCCTTCAAAAAATTGTTTTAATGTTTCCATACCATCTTCTCCTGCTTTTTACGGATCAGTTTCCGTGTCTTTCGTGTTCTGTTTCAACATACTCTGCATATAAGCTTTTAGCCGGGAGCATGTTTACGTAATATGAGCAATATTTCGAAAAAGTCTTATTTCTGTAACTGTATTTAGCCACAAGCTTGACCAGCCACAGAGGGATCTCTTTGCCGGTCTTTATCTCAAGGATCGCGACGTTTTCCGGGCAAGAAAGCTTTCCGCCGGTCCCTTTAGCGAGGTCAAGTTCGTCTCCTCTCGTGCGTACGTTCAGGTCAAACGTTATCCTCAGCTCCGGATCGTCTTTTGAAAACATCGCGAGCCGCTCGTAGCTTACGACGTTCCGTGGTCTTAGTTTTTTGGTGACAATTATAAAATCGAGTTCTTTTAATATCTGCGGATTGGAGGAATTGAATTTTTTCAGTTCCGCTTCATTTTCGGCCGAAAGGATCTGCGCTGCGTCTGCGCCTTCGTCGATCTGCTTCCCGGTAAATTCGGTAAACGCCATTGCCTCCCCGAGCTTCATTTTAACTCGGCGCTTCACGACGAGGCCGTCGATCTTTGCCTTGATCTCAAAATATGACGGTTCGTCATCACCGATCTTCTCATCCACGACGTTGTCAACGCCCGATGCGGCGCTCATTTCTCCTGCCGAGCGGTACACGCGCAGGCGCACCTTCTGGCGGTACTTCTGTCCGTTCATGGTCTCGTGGTAGCACTGGTCAATATCGTTGTCAAAATAGATGCTGGAAAGGCAGTAAAACCCGTGGCGGTTCGCGTACTTGTCTTTTTCCACATATGGAGTAAGGTCTTCGATCATGGCGTTCATAACGTCATACGAGACCGGAAACTTGAATTCGTATCTGCAGAAATTGTCTGTAAACAAGGCTTAGCCACCTACCATTCTGCCTTCCTGCTCAGCGCGTAAAAGGCATATGCTGTATTCTAAAGGTAAATCACACCAAAGTCAACTAAAAAATTCAAGCCTCATTCTCCATTGCCATTTGCAATTTGCCATCACTC
>DBVV01000015.1:7935-12430 GCA_002308795.1 Mageeibacillus sp. UBA1255
ACTTGCCACTTGCCACTTTCAACTTTCAACTTGCAACTTGCCATCACTCGGTTCGCCCTTTCCCCCACGATCTGAACTCCGACCGTTCGTCCCACGTTCCGCCGGCGGACTGGTAATCGATCCACTCAAATCCGCCGTACTCGCACGAATAAAGATACGCCTCCTGACGGTCAGTCTCGCGAAGCACAGGATGAGGATCGAACGGAACGGGACCGTCAATATCAGTGACGCGCCTGTCGCGTGAAAGCACGATCGGGCCGTGACGCAGGAGCGCAAGTCCGTTTCCGGCAGCGTTCGAACAGCGGTCTGACAATACCATTTCGTCTTCTATATCAAATTCGACGTCAATCATCATGCCCTCAGAGAAAGGCCCCGGGACCGCGGCGTAACCGGAATAGCCCGGGATAGAGAGGAAAGGCTTCTCTTCCCCGTTCAGCATAACGCGGAAATTTTTGCTGTAGCAAGGGATACGGATCAAGATGTTGCCCGCGAAAAAACCTCCCCCGCCGACTGCCATAGATACCTTGCCCTCACGCGGGAACCAGGAACGGATATCAAGCACCATCTTGCCGAACCGGACACTGCCGCTCAAGAAGAAATTGACCACCGGGCCGATATCCGACTGCATGAACGCTATAAACGGAACCAGCCCGAGGCCCATCGGACCGTTTGCGGTGCAGCAGCTGAGATCGAAATCACCGACTTTGTACGAAAAATTGACCTTGAAATTTCTCGTCCCGTTAAACCGCGGAAAATACTCAAAAAACAGGCCGTCGGGCTTCAGCGCACCGATAAGCGCGTTATAAGCACTCCGCTCGATATTGTCCGCAAACCGCGAATCACCCTCGAGCCTCAGAAGCTGCAGGCACAGTTTCATCCACGTGACCGTCACGCACGTCTCCATCATAAGATCGATATCAGGGTTCGTCTGCTCGAGGCGCGTCAGGTTCCATTGTTCGCCCGTGCCGGGGCCAAGATTATACGGCGCATCCGCACCGCCCGAGCCCAGCTCTGTTATCTCCTCGGCAACGAGTTTTGCCTGAAGCTTCAGCGCCGCCATCCTGTCCTGCTCTCTTCCGGTAACACGGTAAAACTCGATGAGCCCCTCAAAGCAGGACATCATTTCATATGCTTTGGCAATGCTTTCCTTCGGAATCCCGTTCCCTCCGACAGTGTACGGAGAGCGGCCGGACAATATCGCCTCGAAAATGTTTTCTCTGCTGCAGCCTCCTTCGCGGACAATATATTCCGCGAACGAGAGGTGTTCGGGCTTACCGGTAATGTTGTATATTTTAACGACGGGCTCGAGTATCGACGACGATTCGATCCCGCAAAAAGCCCAGCCGGTAGACAATATCGGCATCTTCCCGGGCTCGCTTCCCACCTGCGAGATCGTGTAATCGAGGAGGTCGCTAAGAGCCTTTTTCACGCGCAAAAGCTCCGGAGCGCACCATTCTTCGTCACAGTAACCGATCACCCTGTAATACTCCAGAAGACCGAGCATAACGTATTTGCGCTCCCAAAGATCTGCTCCGCCCGAGCCGTTCGGCTGAAGTTCCTTAGGAGCTGTGCTTATCTCACCGTCTGGACCCTGGATAGAAAGAATGTCGTCAACGGCGAGCCTCATTTTATCCAGCAGCCACCTGTCTCCCGTATAGCCGTATATCACGGCGGAAGCACGCATGATCTTCCCCCAGAACTCACCTGCTGCGAACTGATTCCGCTTTTCTCTGTAATAATCCCCGAGACCGCGGTAATCGAGCACTTTGAGCAGCCCGTTCTCGACTTTGCGGATCTTCCTGTCGAAAATATCGTCGCCCGAAAGCGATACGCTCCCCGGCTTTAACATAAAAAACCTGTCACGGATCTTCTGCGTTTTTTCCATAATAAACACCCTCCAGCGACCACGTTTCGGCGCGCGTGATTTTTACGGGGACAATATCTCCCGCTTCCGGTTTGTTCAGGCCTCGCTCGTTAAGCACGGCGGCGTCAACGTCGAAATTAACAACTTTATTGCCTTCGGTCCTGCCCGTCAGTCTTGACGGATCGGTCCTGCTCGGCCCCTCGACGAGCACCGAAAGAGCCTTTCCCTCGAGCGCTTCGTTCTTTTCCCTGCTGATCCTGTTTTGTGTCTCCACCAGCCTTGCAAACCTTTCGTTCACAATCTCAGCCGGCACCTGATCGGTCCAGGATGCGGCCGGTGTACCCTGTCTTTTCGAATAAATAAACGTGAAAGCTGCATCGAACCGGACCTCTTCAAGGAGTGAAAGCGTATCTGCAAATTCTTCTTCCGTTTCGCCCGGGAAACCTATCATAATATCGGTCGAGAGCGTGACGTCCGGGATCATCTTCCGCACTTCAGATACGAGATCGAGATACTTTTCACGCGTATATTTTCTGTTCATTCTTTTAAGCTCGGACGTGCTGCCTGATTGGACAGGAAGATGCAGCTGAGCGCAGATCGCAGGTTCTTCCGCTATGGCGCGGATAAGTTCAGGCGACAGATCTTTCGGATGCGACGTCATAAATCTCACGCGCGCGATACCTGTCTCTCGGGCAACGCGCCTTATAAGCGACGCGAAATCCGTTCCGTCGCCGCTTTTGCCTTTTCCATACGAATTTACGTTCTGGCCGAGCAGCATTACTTCTTTCGCACCGCTTTGTACGAGCGCTTTCACTTCGTCGATTATATCGTCAGCTTTTCTGCTGCGTTCTCTCCCGCGCACGTACGGGACGATGCAGTAGGAGCAGAAATTGTCGCAGCCGTACATTACCGTAACGTACGCCTTAAATTTATCGTCCCGCAGCATCGGCACCCCTTCCGGAACACTGTCCTCACTCTCGGCGCCGATCACGCGCCTTCCCTCAAATATCCTGGCAGCCATATATTCCGGCAGGCGGTATGTATTACCGGTCCCGAGGACAAGGTCAACGTGCCTGTACGATTTTTTTATGCGTTCAACGACCCATTCCTGTTCTGTCATGCATCCGAGGACAACGACGATCAGTTCGGGTTTTAGTCTTTTTGCGCCTTTCACTGCTCCTAACTGCCCGAATATCTTATCTTCCGCGTTCTCTCTTACGCAGCACGTGTTGAAAACGATCACGTCGGGGATCGATCCGGAGCCTGTCACGGAGTAGTCCGGGACAATATCGTATCCCATATTTATGAGCATCCCTTTTATTTTCTCCGAGTCGTGCTCGTTCATCTGACATCCGAACGTTTTTACGCATGCCGTTAAGGGCTGTGCTTTTTCTTCCGACAGTTTTTCATTGTATTCTTTTATTTTTCTCGAAAGGCGGCTCATTTCTGCCACCGATGCCGGTGCTTTATCCATATGCTGATTTGCTTTCTGTTATTTGCGGTTTCGGCCGGGCCCTTTCGTGGCCGGTCTCACCTTCTTAATTATATCATTTTTGCGGCGTGATGACCAGCAACTATTCCTTAGCTATTCCCTGATCGCTCAATTTGCATAATGAAGAAAAGAGCACTTTAAAATCCATCTTGAAATTTATACAAATATAGCGTAAAATTAACCCTGCCGTCGGACGACCACCTGCGAAGGCGTTGACGGCGAATAACTTAATATCGTCGGCGTGATGGAATTGGCAGACGTGATGGACTCAAAATCCATTCTCAGCGATGGGGTGCGGGTTCAAGTCCCGCCGCCGGCACCATCCCGAAAGCCTTGTAAATCAAGGCTTTCGGGATTTTTTTGTGCCGGAACGCAGTTCGATCTTGTACGCGTACTGGAGCGCCTTGCGGATGTTTGCATGGCGGTGGATCACGGTGTTCGCGGTCAGGCCTTTGACGTTCAGCTCGTAGGTGTAGTAATCTTGAATATGCTTTGGAATTTGTTCTCATGACAAATCCTCCTTTAATAAATTTACGGATCGCTCCGTATGTAAAAGCCGGTCACCCGAAGGTGGGCGCAATATTCATAATTGAAAAAGTGCGTGCATTTATCAAAATATGTAGTTGCCGTTTTACCCGAACGCCGTTTTTGTGTGCCTGCCCCGGAGTCTCACCGCAGCGTCGCCTTGCTCAGCCTTTCGGCGTCATAGCAAAGTCATATCCCGTTCGGACGGCCATTCAGTTGTCAAGAATCGCAGAGAGCGAATGCCCTCCATCTTCTTTGGACAAAGGGGTGTCAAAATACAACCCTGTTGTCAAAAAAGTATCTTTTGTTCAGGTCCGGAATGTTCCTCTCACTATTACTACTGGTAAAGAAAAATCGATTTGCGCGAAAGATTTTCCTTCCACTTTTCAAGTAGTAATAGATTTCCGATTTTTGTACGAAGGTTTTTGCCTTTTTACCCCCCCACTTCTTTATTGGCACGGAATAATCAAAAACTGGCGAAACTTTTTTGCGGAAAATGGGGAGAACTCAACTGTTTGGGTCAATGCAAAATTGCCGAAAGCCCTTATATTTCAAGGGTTTTCGACGCGCGAAGTTCCAAGCGAAATCTATGCGAAATGAAGCGAAATTTGTTT
>DBVV01000015.1:12604-12972 GCA_002308795.1 Mageeibacillus sp. UBA1255
ACAAAGCAAATTGAAGAGTTCTATAAAGACAATCCGAAAAAGGCACTGATGATCATAGGCGCCCGTCAGGTTGGCAAGTCATATATAATCGAGCAGTTCGCGAAAACACACTATGAGAGCGTGATCAAAATAGATTTCATCGAAAACCCGGAATATATCCCGCTTTTCGAAGATGCGTATGGTGCGGACGAGATTTTGCTGCGTCTTACTGCGCTTTTTGGCGATCGGATGATCCCCGGAAAGACGATGGTCTTTATTGACGAAGTACAGGAATGTAAGGAACTTATTACGCAGATCAAGTACCTTGTGCAGAACGGCACCTATTCTTATATTCTCAGCGGATCCCTGCTCGGAACGGTTTTCAAGGA
>DBVV01000015.1:12995-13176 GCA_002308795.1 Mageeibacillus sp. UBA1255
TGTACCCGCTGGATTTCGAAGAATTTGCATGGGCAAACAGTGTTGGCGGAAAGGTCATCGACGTGCTCCGAAATTCATTTGAACAGAAAAAGCCCGTGGATAAGTTTATCCACGAGCGTATGATTGCGTTGTTCGAACTTTATCTCATCATCGGTGGTATGCCGGAGGCGGTCTCCACCTA
>DBVV01000065.1 GCA_002308795.1 Mageeibacillus sp. UBA1255
TCATTTGTGGCCGTATCGATGAGGCAGATAGTACGGCCGCAATTCAACCTTTTGCCATTTGTGGCCGTATCAGTGAGGTAGAAAGTACGGCCTCAATTCCGCCTTTGGTCATTTGTGGCCGTATCAGTGAGGTAGAAAGTACGGCCTCAAATCCGCCTTTGGTCGATTGTGGCCGTATCGATGAAGTAGAAAGTACGGCCTCAAATCCGCCTTTGGTCATTTGTGGCCGTATCGATGAGGCAGATAGTACGGCCGCAATTCCGCCTTTGGCCATTTGTGGCCGTATCAGTGAGGAAGAAAGTACGGCCACAATTCAGCTTTTGGTCATTTGTGGCCGTATCAGTGAGGTAGAAAGTACGGCCTCAAATCCACCTTTCTTCATTTGTGGCCGTATCTGATTCAAAATGTAAAACAAAAAACAAGGTACCGCCAAAGGCGACGGCTGGTAATGGATTATTAATAATTAGTGTATTGCCTTCGGCGATGATTTAAGATTGAATCCTCACCGTTTTTATGGTAAAATCAGGTCAGAATAACACCGGGAGGATGGTGCTGATATGCTGAGTAAATACGTAAAATTTGACGAGGCCGTACCTGTATGGGCAGAAGGAAGGGCCGAAGAAATGAATCTGAGCCTTGTTTTTACGGCACAGGTAAAATTCACAGCAGAGAAAAAATATGAACTGAGGATAACGGCATCGACCGCGTATATGACGTTTTGCGGGAATAAAATGATTGCCGCCGGACCGGCGAGGTGCGGGCATGGATTCAACCGGGTCGACGTACTGAAAATCGAACCGTTTGCGGACGAGAACGCAGAAACCGGGACAGGCAGGATAATAAGCGAGATAAAAGTTATTGTCGCCGGGTACAACGTAAATTCGTTTGCTTACATAGATATGCCGTCGTTCCTGTGCGCGGAACTTACAGAAGACGGAAAAGTAATTGCCTGCACGCGGCCGGAAACAGACGCTGACTGGTCCGGAGATGCCGGTAAGACAACGTTTTCCGCACGCGTATATAATGAGCGCATACAGAAGATCCAGCGCTATTCCTTCCAGCGCGCTTTCGCGGAAGCGTACGATTTCAGGCGCAAGGCCGCGGGTGAAGACAAGGTTAAACTAACGGATGCAAAGGCCGGGATGTTCCTCGAGCGCGGGGTCCCTGAAGCAGATTTTTCGCCGATCCTTCCAAAGTGGATAACGTGCATGGGTGCGGCGCATTACAGAGAGATCCCGGAGCAGGAGCGTATCCGCAACAGGGTCATTTCTGATCCGAGGGATAATTTCAAGTGCTACCCGCTTGATGAACTCGAGGTCTGCACGCTTTGGGAGGCGCAGGGGATAAGCACGACGCTCTCGGAGCCGGGGAAGCAGCCGTTCGGGCCTGTCACGATCCGTTCGGGCAGTTTCGCGGTGATAGATATGGGTGCAGAATACACCGGAATGATCGGGCTCGACGTTGACAACGACGCCGAAACGACGGTGTACGTGATGGAGTCCGAGATATTGACCGGCGGAAATCCAGAAGGCGTTGACCCGCACCGTCTGGGCGATTCAGACCTGGTAAAATGGACGCTTCCTGCAGGCAGCCATAAACTGCTCAGCTTCGAACCGTATTCGTTCAGGTATGCCAAGATCATTGTCTTCGGCGGAGATATCCGTCTCGGATCGTTCAGGATCGTTCGCTACTCGTTCGGAAAAATAGATAAAAAATTATCCGACCGTTTTTCACCGGAAATGCGGAAAATATTTGACGCGGCGGTCGAAACGTTCCGCCAGAACGCGGTGGATATATATATGGACTGCCCTTCGAGGGAACGCGCCGGATGGCTGTGCGACAGCTATTTCACGGCCAGGACCGAGAGATGCCTTACAGGAGAATCGCTGATCGAGCGCAATTTCCTCGAAAACTTCCTGCTTCCGGAAAAATTTGAAAATATCCCTGAAGGGATGCTGCCGATGTGCTACCCGTCCGAACATAGCGAAGGAACGTTCATCCCGAGCTGGGCAATGTTTTACGTCGTTGAACTGAGGGAATACCTCGAACGCACGGGCGATCGCGAACTCGTAGAAAAGGCTAAGGACCGTGTGTACGGACTTATAAAGTATTTCGAAAGATTTTTAAACGAATTCGGGCTTCTCGAAAAACTGGAATCGTGGGTGTTCGTGGAATGGTCGAGGGCAAACCAGCTCGTTCAGGACGTGAACTTCCCGAACAACTTCCTGTACGCAAAAGTTTTGAAAGACGCCGGCGAGATGTACGGAGATGAAAAACTGATCAGGCAGGGAGAACAGCTGATCAGGACTGCATCAGCGCTCTCCTTCACGGGCAGCTTCTTCTGTGACAATGCGATCCGCAGGGGCGATAAACTGGTGCTCAGCGGCGAATGCACCGAATGCTGTCAATATTACGCGTTCTACTTCGGAGCGGCGGATGAAACGACTCATCCCGAACTGTTTAAGATCATGGTCAATGACTTCGGCCCCGGCCGTGACGTTAACACAGTGTATCCGCAGATCGCTCCGGCTAACGCGTTTATCGGAAACTACCTTCGCCTCGACTGGCTGATGCGCATCGGGCTTACCGAGAAGGTCAAGGAGAACATCCTCGGGTATTTTTACGAGATGGCCCGGAAGACGGGCACGTTGTGGGAATTAATGGATCCGGTCGCAAGCTGCAACCACGGCTTTGCTTCGCACGTGGCAGTCTGGCTCTCGGCTATGGACGAATGATATCCGGTCAGGCAGGTCATGTTTCATCTATGCCCAAATGGCGCAGTTTTTCGAGTTTTTCGAGGATGATCTGCCTGTCATCTGAGTACAGATCGAACATTTCGGAAAACCAGGAGGAAAGCGATTCTTTCATTTCCGGATCATAAAAAATGAGTGCGGTTATCGAGCTCCTGCAGTAAATGAGCGATGCGGCGTTATCCGTCAGGACGACCTGGATCTCTTTTGCAGGATATTTCGGCAGCAGAGTCAGGTGGAAGTTCTTTTCTGATTTGACAAGGTCGATGATCGCCGCGATGTGCTCCGCGTATTCTTCTTGAGTGTATGCGACCTGTAGATTTATCAGATCAAAAGAGAAGTTGATGTTCCTGTTTTGCTTGATATGATCTTCGGAAGCGCACAGGATCATATTGACGGTTCCGCTTTTGAGCAAGGAATGGAACTGTTTTCTGAGACCGCTGCAGAAGTTTAGCAAATACTTCTTCAGCGGTTCTTCTATATCAATACGCGAAATGATCCTCTCGAGCAATCTCTCCGGGATCGTGAATACGGGAAGTCTGGTGAGTAAAAACGATCTGGCTTTCTGCAGTAAATGGGCAAAAGAAATGTGATCGTCGTTGTTTGTGGAACTGAAGACTTTCATGATAGGAAAAGCGACAGAAAGCATTGAATCGAATTCGCTTTTCAGAATTTCAAGTCGCGTTGGATCCGTGATATACTCATACCAGCGGTTTTCGCTGCTTACAGGGAAAAATCCGTGTATGCACGCACTTCCGGGGCGGAGGAAAATGGTATGGTAAAATCTGACGTCACGTTTTTCACGGAATGCGTACGGCTCGATCATTCCTGAAACGTACAAGGGGGCCCACCGGTTTATCGCTTTGGTGATATTAGTGTTGTCACGGTCGATATTGTGGATGATCTTGATTTTTACTCCGTGTTTAACACAGTTCTCCATCATTGACGTCCACAGCTTAAAATAGGCGTTTTCTCCAAGCACTATGTCTGACGGTTCGTCGGAGTACATATACAGTTCTCCGCCTTCGCGGGCGGCGTCATTCAGAAAGCGGGACAACGCTTTTCTGCGTCCGTCTAAACCGTAATAGTAAGTTGCTTCAGGTGCTTCGGGTGCTTCCGGAACAGCCTCGCTGATGTCCTGGATATCTACCGAAGGCGTCAATTCATCCAGAGATTGCATCAGCGCCAGGGCTTTTGAAGAATCTTCCACAGTAGGAAAAGCAAAAAGCCATGCCCATATTGTATCCGTATCGAAATGTGCATCGTCCGTTCCGCAGAGCCTGGCAAGTTCCCTTGTCTTCCTGATTTTTTTTGCGTGCGAAAACAGAAGTTCGGCAAGCTTTTCCGAGAGCCGTTTATTCCTGAGCGGAGAATAAATACCGCTTCTGTACCGGCTGATCAAGGACACGTCAATATTCAGATAGCTCGCGATCGTGCTGTTTGAAAGGCCGAGCATCGTCACAGCACGTGTAAGCCTGTCTCCGAACTGCTGACGCGAAAGTACCAGCATTCGTTTGCTTTTCGGCTCCGAGATGCGGGCGGGGAGCACGACTTCATCTGTCCCGTAGAGCCAGGCGATCAGAGCAGGGACGATGCTTTTCCTGGACGTTTCAGCGCTGCCGCACAGTTCCTGTAATGCGGGCAGAAGATTCTCATAATCAGCATATCCGTAAACGCCGTTCGCAAACGAAATTATCGTGCGGCTGGCAGGAAGCGGTTCACGGTTTCCTGTCTTGAGCTTGGAGATATTGCCGGATGAGCAGCCCGCAAAACGGGCAATGTCGGTATTGCCGCAGCCGAGCATTTTGAACAGAATATTGACCCTCTCTGAAACCATAAGACCGCGCTCCTCGTCAGGTGATGAGCAAATTATAGCACAATGACAACTTTTATTGCTGAAGTGAAAAGTTAACGTCTACTCCAAAGGCCCCTGTTTCCGAGTAGATATTACTCTTACAAAAAAGAGCAAAAACGCATCATTAAAGCTGATAAGCAGGCCAAAAGAAGGCTACTCAACATAAAAATTCTACTTGAATATTCCTAATGGATAGCTTAAAATCTAAATGGCGCTATGGTTTTGGACATAGTGAAGCGAGGTAGGTTTAAGAGGGCTTTTTGGGGTGCACGACTAAAATCTACTTTCTGTGAGATACATATTCGGTGTTCAATGTTGCCGGCAGCGCTTAA
>DBVV01000023.1 GCA_002308795.1 Mageeibacillus sp. UBA1255
ATTCTTAGTCATCTATCCGGCTTCGCTGGTGAAAAATAAGGTAATCAAAGAAGCCAAAGTATAATTGAGAATGATTTTATTCGGAAAGGTGGTCTTTTGTTTGAATTCTTTTAAAGACCGGTTCGAGGCAAGGGCGAAAGCGCTGAGCTCGGAGGAAATATACGATCCGGGGGCGAAGATAGTTGACGTCCCGCAGAACGTAAGAGAAAAGTATAAAAGCGCCGGAGCTGCGGCGTACGCGTGGGGGAAAGCCCTAATTGACAGCGCAAAAATGAAATATGCCGGAATCGTCCTTTCCAGCATCTGGTTCGGGCAATACGGCGTGAGCGGTACGGTGGCGTTTTCGGCTATGATCAATTACGCCCGCGGGGCGGGGATGATCGTAATATGCGATGAACGTCTTACGATCACGGATGATAATTACCGCTTCGCTTCGCTGGCTTTTCTGACAGACCCTGCCGGCTCCGACCTCTCGGAAACCGGGCAGATGCCCATCGAAGAACACGGATTCAACGTTGACGCCGTCACCGTAAGCGCTGAAAGCTCCAAAAAGGGCCTTGAAATGCTCTGTAAGGCCGCTTCGGAAGCAGGAAGGGAAATTATGGCTCCGGATACGAACGGCGCTTTAAAGGGCATTTTAAGCGGTCTCAGCCTTACGCTGCGGTAAAGGCGAACTTGTCAGGATCATATGACAACAGATACGATATTACACAGGATTATAACACAGGAGGAGAAAAAGATGTTGACGCAAAACGGTGTTATTGTTATTCAGGGAGACAGCATTACAGACGCGGGGCGGTTTTCCGACCCGGAGCAGCTTGGCTGCGGCTATTCAAGAATGGTGGCGAAGTATATCGAAAACTTTTACCCTGATCTCGGGATAAAGGTGTTCAATAAAGGTATTTCAGGAAACCGCTCGAAGGATCTTGTGGCGAGGTGGAAGGAGGATACGCTCGACCTGAACCCCACAGTTGTGACGATCCTTATCGGCATAAACGACACGTGGCGCGCGTTTGACTCCGCCGATCCTACGACAGTCGAAGAGTATGAGGCGAACTGCGAACTCATAATGAAGCAGACGAAAGACGCCGGCGCGAAACTTATAATACTTGAACCTTTCGCGATCCCGACCGGCGTTGTCACCGACGCCTGGAGAGCCGATATCGGGCCTAAGATCGACGCCCTTCGCAAGCTTTCGCTCAAATACGCCGATGCGTATATACCGCTTGACGGACTCTTCTACGACCTTTCTGTAAAGTGTGCTCCCGAAGTATGGACGGGCGACGGCGTTCATCCGTCTTTCGCAGGGCACAGGATCATCGCGAAAGAACTCATTAAAGTGCTCGAAGCGTGATTAAACGGCTTAAAAATATTTTGGCGAAAACAGAATATTCTCGAAAATAATGAAGAGGAGTGATTTGATTGGTAACGTTCTATATTGTTATGATCGTTCTGAGCGGAATTGCTTTTTTTGCGGCGATCGCAGCTTTCGTTCTGCTTTTAGCCGTTTCTTCAGGTTCAGACAGACGCTCAAAACGAGGAATGCTCATAAGCGCCGCTGCGGTCGTTATGCTGCTGCTCCCGATCCTGCTTTCTATTATTGCCGGGTTTATTGATCTGTACGCAAATGCGGAAGCGAGAGCAAGGTATCGTATGCCGGAAGACATGTTGGGAGCGGCTCCTTTGACGGAGGAACAGGCAGTATTTTGCTTTGAGGGAGACGGGACAGACTCCGCTTTCGAATACGAAGCGGACTGCCGCTGAAGGAGGTGCTGAAATGTTTGAAGATATCTTGTGGGAAATAACCGGTTATCTTGCCATAGCGTTTGCTGCATCTCTGGTCTTTTTTTCCATTTTCTGCGAATATGCGGCAATAAATAGTTCGTCGCGATTAAAAAGAGCGGCCTGTATCGTTACGGGGATCGCTTCGCTGTCGTCCGGAGCGGTCATACTCACTTTCATTGTCAACTGGTTGATCAGAGTTGACAATACAGGTATGCGCGGTTTGTTTACCGCATTTTATTTGGATTATTATGCTTTCTTCAAGCTCGGTTACGTTGCCGTATCCGTATTGCTGCTGGCGGCTTCAGTCGCGATGTTCATATTCGGGATAAGAGCGGCTAAAAAGACAGGTGCCGATGAGAAGCCTTTAAAGAAGCTGCTGATATGCGGGACAGTCGTGGCGGCGATACTTGCGTTGACCTCGCTCGCTTTGTGTACAGATTATTTTCTTTTGATCCGCAAAAACGGATTGGTCCCCAAAATACAGGTCGGAAAACCGGTCGTTTACTTCTATCCTGAAGAAGAAACAGAAGTCAGCGCGGTTCTTGGCGATCCTGATGCAATCACTGTTTCGTATCCTGAATATGATGTGGAGAAGACCGGGAGCGGCTGGCGGTTCAGGGCCTGTCCCGATGGCACGCTTGTCCTGGATGGCAGGGAGTACCCTTATATGTACTACGAATTCGACTCGAGCAAGGTACATTTCAGCGACAGAGGATTCGTTGTTCCGGGCCGGGCTTCCGCTGCTTTTCTTGAAGAGCAGCTGGGGGCAATGGGCTTTACCGATAAGGAGCAGGCTGAGTTTATAACGTACTGGCTGCCGCGTATGGCGGTCAATGAATATAACCGCGTTGAATTTCTGACAGGCGGGCAGGTCGATGCGCTTATGCCTCTGAATATCGTTCCGGAACCGGACAACGTCCTGCGCGTGTACATGCTGTTTGCTCCGTGCTCTTCGGAGCTTGCTTTAATGCTGAAGCCTCAGGAATTGCCCGTGCTTACCCGCGAAGGCTTTACGGTACTTGAATGGGGAGGAAGCGACCTGGGCAGCAGATGAGACCGCGGATAAGGGCAGAAAAAGGACCGAAAAAGGGCAGCAGCCACGGTCTGCTGATCGCGATATTGATATTGACGGCACTCGTTCCGGTCGCCGTTATGGTCGTGCTTGGGCTTTTGGGGCTTCCGGTGTGGCTGCTTATATTGCTCGCCGCGCTCTTCACTCCTGCCGGAGGGACTGCGCTTCAATTGACCGTCAGCATCTTGTGCTACATCGGAATTGCCGCCGCTTCGCTGTTTAGCAAAACCGTCCGAAGCGATATGGCGCGGATCAGATGGAATCCGTTCAATTGCGACGCGGGAGAAGCGACCGCATCAGAAAAAGTCTCGTTCTATAAAGGCGTGCCGGTATTCAGGCCCGTCATAAACCGTTCCGGTTCATTTGCTCTGATCCTGTTCTCAAAAAGGGACGGTGTCAATGATCTTAAGCATGAGCGCGGACATAACTGGCAGCTGATGCTTATGGGAATCGCGACGTACGCGTTTGCTGTGGCAATCCCTTCGCCTGCGATGCTCGGGCGGTGGTCGAAGCGGGGCAATTATTACGGTGCCCCCTGGGAGGCGATCGCGGATTTTCTGGGAGGCGCGGAGCGCACGCATAATAAGGTTGAGGCGGTCAATACCGGTTTTTATTTTGCTGCCGGTCTGCTGCTTGTTCCCGCTGCTTTCTGGTGGATAAGGCGCCGGAATACGGTACGTAAATAAATACGGTGCGAAAATAAAAAACAGACGAACAGCCCAGGGATCATATAATCCCGGGGCTGTTTACATTTAGTGAGTCCGGGCTTCCGCATGCACCTTTTGGCGAAGGTTTGGCGCGTGAGCGGCAGGCCAAAAACGATGCTCGCCCTTAATGCCAAACCACCGATTCAGGGAATTTAAAACTAAAAAACGTTACGTTTTTGTGGCAAAAAAAGTTTTTTTGATGTTGTATAATTATATTGCCGGAGGTTAGTGGCGCCAAAATGACCTCTGGCACGCGCGTTAGAAACATGGGAGATTTAACGGAATGGCCGGTGTATCTGAGACAATTATTAAACTAAGAACAGAAAAAGGATGGACGCAGCAGGACCTTGCCGACCGTTTGATCGTATCCCGTTCTTTAGTTTCAATGTGGGAACTCGGAACCAGAAAACCGGATCGTTTCAGTGTTGAACGAATGGCTGAACTGTTCGGAGTCAGTTCAGGAGATATTGTCACTGACGTTAGCTTTGTTTACTATTCGCAGGAAGAACTCGAATCGATTGAAAAAGAAATTGAAGAGATGACTAAAAGTAATTCGAGCGAAAACGAAACGAATGAATACCTGGCAGCAATTATTAACAGTTTCATATCTCAGTTAAGCAGGAAAAACCGGACCATATTTACAAGCAGATACATGCTGATGAAAACATGTGGGGCGATTGGAAATGATCTCGGTATGAGCGAGGCATCAGTAAGAGCCAGACTTCTACGCTTAAGAAATGAACTTAAGGATTTTTATAAGGAGAGAAGAAAATGACAAAGAAAGATTTTAATGAAGCCATGCATATCATTGCATGTAGTGAGGATGGTGAAAAATACTACAGGGAGATAAGA
>DBVV01000126.1 GCA_002308795.1 Mageeibacillus sp. UBA1255
CATTTTTCGCTTAACTTTTCCGCCAGACAGCGCCTCATCTCAGCTCCGCATCCTCTCCCGGGCCTCAGGAGGAAAATGTAAAATCTGTGGCAGAACGCAGGCGAAGAACAATATTTCACGGAAACAGGAAAAGAACCAAAAATCGGGTTCTACTCATTCCGGCTCCGCACCCTTTCGATATGTCCGAATAGATCAAAATAAAAGAGTGAAAACAGACGAGAAAAGTGGTATTATATTGTCACCACCCGAGCTCAGCGAAAGGACGGAGGAAACAATGGCAGAAAAAAAGAAGAAATATAAATTTACCGTAATGGATTACGTCACGATAGGCTTTACCGCCGTGATAGTAATAGTGATGGTCGTGTTCCTGATCAAAACGCTGAAGCCGGAACTGTTTGAAAGAAAAAACAATAATAACACTCCGGCCGTCACGCAGCAAAACGACGCCCCGGCCACAGGTGCACCTACCGCCGAGCAGCCTACGGAAGCGCCGTACTACTCGGGAATCGGAAACGTATACGGAAACATGTCCAACGACGCCGCAGCAGCAGAAGCAGACGGACGGACGTATTTTGTTGACTCCGAAGAGTCAGGGAGCAAGGCTCTGAAAGTGAGCAACGGAGAATCCGAACGCGTACTGGTATCTGGCGAAAAGCGGATAAGCAGCGTATGCGCGATAAAAGACCCGTTCACGTATGCGGACGTTGCCGGCAGCAAAGCATATCTTGTAACGTTTATTGACGGCGAAGGGCGAATATGCGCTGTAACCGACGGACCGCTGCCGTCAGGCGATGACTCGTCGGTCAGCGAAGAAGATGCCACTGTCACTGCGAAAAAGGTGATCGCGGAAGGCACGTACAGATCGGCACTCAGCGTAGGAGGACAGCTTTACTGCATTGACGGCGATGGATATATAGTTAAAATATCGCTGGAAGACGCAGCGAAAACGGTATTATCAAAAGGCAGATACTGCGCGCTTTGCGTGTATTTCGGATCGATATACGCAGTGAGTCAGAGCGGAGATCTGTACCTGCTTTCAACGACAGCGAGGCCAGCAGATGAGGCTGACGGTACGGACAACGGTTCGGATAACAGTGATGCTGACGGCGACAAATACGAGCAGCTGATCGCGCACGGACGATACACTTGCATCGCGGTGTTTGACGACTGGGTCTACGCAGGTGGTCCGGACGGGTTTGACCGCTACGACGCCGACAAATACGGACGCGATTCATTGACGGCCGCATTCGCACCTGTTGCGGTAAACGTCGATAGGAGAGGCATTTTCTTCCTGATTGCGGAAGGCACCGGTAATGGCGGCGGAACTGAATTGTCCCTTTATAAAGCGACCGCGAAGAATCTGCTGTCAGGCCGCGCCGAACTGATAGGGAAGTACGCTCCCGGCATATCTGAAAACGCGCCTGCAGCCACGTCCTACAGGATAACACTTTGCTCGTCATATGCCATAGTGTCATCGGCCGAAGGCGGAGAAATATTCAAAGCAGAACTTGGTGATCAAAATGGCTGAAACGACCACAGCACCGGTGAGATGCGACGTTGTCCACCACCTGAAAATAAAAGGGATCAGCCGCCCGTATAAACTGATGCACGTGACCGACGTTCATATTGCCACCGCATACCCGGAAGAACCGGATGAAATGCAGGCGGAGGCGCAGCTTCGCGGGGGACAATACTTTCCTCCGTTCGGTGGTTTTACCGCCGGTTCGCGCTTCCCTTACTTCTTCCAAGAAGCATCTTCGCTGGGATGCGACGGGATCCTGCTGACGGGCGACATTTGCGATTTCCCGTCCCGCTCGAACCGCGACATTCTTCTGAACGCGCTTTGCAGTTCGTCCGTTCCGGCGGTGTACTGCCTCGGCAATCACGACTGGTCTTTCCTGACAAACTATCACTGCGACGCCCATGCGCGAAAATACCTCCCAGAATACGAGAGGATCGTCAATTATTCATCTCCTGCCGCATCTTCTATCAATTCTGATCTGGTCTGCAGCTCGGTATTCTGGAAGGTTGCCGATTTCGGCGATTTTCTCATATTTGCCTTTGACAACGGCTGTGACCGCATTGCTCCGGAGACGCTCGAAATGTTCCGCAAAGTATTGAAGGCTGACAAGCCGGTCATCGTTATGTGCCACGTCCCGTTTTATTCTCCGACGCTTCAGGAACCGACCGAAAAATACTGGGGCCGCGACATCCTTCTGGGCGGAACTGCGATCCGTTCGGACGAGACGACCCGTTCTTTCATTGAGTTGCTGACAACAAAAGAAAGCCCCGTTTGTGCTGTTGTAGCGGGACACATTCATTTCAATCACGAAGATATGCTGGGCGACAATGTGTTTCAGTTCACGACTGTCGAGGGTCATCGCGGCAATTACGGTATAATAGAAATCACGGGATATTGAGCTGCAACGGATGGCGCTTTTCCTGCTCCTAATTTGAATATAATTACGTGACATTTTTAGTTATTTCGCTTTTTGTGACGTATATTGGGATAGTGTGACGTACCGGGGAGAAGAAGGAGGTCGAAAATCAGAACAGTTTTCTCGAAGGCGCCGCTCTCGGCCGGACAGTGGTTGGAAATGGCACATAAATTGATATAATTGCGGTTTATGTGCCAGCCCGGCGCTGCCTCTCACTCTGGCGGAGGACAACGCTGGCACACAAATCGTCGGAATTTAAGATCGTGTGCCACCCCACCTCATTTTTCTTCGGAGGTTTGTGAG
>DBVV01000035.1 GCA_002308795.1 Mageeibacillus sp. UBA1255
TGGCGAAAAATAAGGTAGTCAAATGAACCTTAAATCAATGGAGAATAGCAAGTGATAAGTTGCCAGTTGCTCCGCTTCGCCTCTTAACTCTGAACTCCCTTGACTCCAGTAATATCCTTCACGACCTCGGCAGCGATGATCAGCCCCGCCACCGAAGGCACGAAAGCGTTGCTCCCCGGGACCGAGCGCCTGTCGGTACACTTTCTCTCAGTGCCGGGAGGGCAAATGCAATTGAGGCGGCATGAGATCTCCATATCGTCGTTCGGCTTCATTGGAGGCTCCTTCGAATAAACCACCTTAAGGGCCGGGATCCCAAGGCGGCGGAGCTCGTAGCGCATGACCTTGGCAAGAGGACACATTGACGTCTTGTAAATATCCGCCACCTCGAACGCCGTCGGATCCAGCTTATTGCCCGCACCCATACTGCTGATGATCGGAACACCCGCCTCGTTCGCCTGCACGACGAGCGCTATCTTGCCCGTCACCGTATCGATCGCATCGACAACGTAATCATACTGCTTAAAATCGAATTGACCGGCGGTCTCGGGCATATAAAACGTCTTATATTTGCGAACGACAGCCTTAGGATTTATGTCAAGGATCCGCTCTTCCGCGACGTCTACCTTATACTTCCCCACGGTTTTTCTGGTGGCAATGATCTGGCGGTTGAGGTTCGTGAGGCAAACTTTATCGTCGTCAATGATGTCCAGTGCCCCTACTCCGCTGCGGGCAAGAGCTTCCACGGTGTACCCGCCTACGCCGCCTATCCCGAAGACGGCGACCCTCGCAGCCTGTAATTTTTCCATTCCTTCTTTGCCAAAAAGCAGCTCTGTCCTTGAAAACTGGGTTAGCATATGGCGCTCCTTTACGGTTTTATTATGCCGGTCGATCAGTCATCGATGGAGATCGGGTCGGTGATCGGGACGGCTACCGGCGGCGGATCAATGTGGCAGATGATCGTATATACCGCTGTTTTAACGTATTCTTTTTTAAAAATATATATGTCTTTCATAGCTTCATCGGTGACGTCGCCGGGCCCGGTCACCATTACGAGATATTCGAGCATAAGTCCTTCAAACTCAGCCTCATCTTTACATCCGGCAAACTTTTCCCCGAATTCATCAAAGAAAACGGAACTGCTGCTTATCCCGTTATAATAATCATACAGTTCTTCATAACTTGTCGCTCTTAAACCTATGACTTCACGTCTTTCGAAACGAAGGCGGTAATAAAAGGAATCATCTGATTCCAGAATGGAACCTGTATATTTCGTCTGCACCCTCACGAGAAAAGCAGAGGAACTCGTAGCAGGTACAGGCAGTGAGACGGTCTCTGTCATATACAATTCGAAATGACCGTCGCTAAGCAGCAATAATTTCTCCGGTATACGCCTGCTTTGAAGCCCTCTGCCGGTATTGAGCGCGGTGATCAGATCGTCTGAATTGTTCACACTGCCGAACAGCAGGACTGAAACAGAACTGTTATTGTCCCCCGGGACAAAAGATGCAGATATAACTTCTCCGTCCATATCGTATTGGCAATTATATGTAACGATCACGTTTCCGGCACAGTCATAGTAATCAGCTTGGGAGTTATAATCGTCCGGATTATATATTCTTTCGCTTTCTAATACCAGGGCCTTATCTTTATAACCGGTAGTATGATATATCCGCCGGATCCTACTTCCGTCATCTAATTTGAACTGCTCAGAATAGGTCAGGTCTCCGTCCTGGTCAAAGTATCCTTTGCTTATTGAAAGCGATTCTATCATATCGTTATGCCAAAATACTTCTCTTTGGCAGATATTGCCGCCCGGCTCAAACTGAAGAAACACTTTCCTGTTTCCGATGGAAGCAGTCCGGGCCAATCTGTTTTCGGAAAGCGTACGGCCTGTACGAAAAGTGTACGTGACGGTGGCAATAGGCGTCGAGTCCTTTGTTTCTTGCTGTCCCGACTTGAGTTCGATCCCGGACAATCTCCCGTCCGTAAACCAGTAGATCGTCCTGCAATTGTCCGCGCCGAACGTATGCACGTAGAAGTCAGGCTCGTCAGGATCCGAATCGGACCATTCACTCTCCCCGCCGGGCTCTTCGTATATTGCCATCTCGCTCGCTTTATATATTATCGATGACATATCCAGTTTATAAACCGTGACTTTTTTCAAAAAATCACCCGAATAATCGTACGTGATCTCGCCGACCGTACTTGGCGAACGCCAGCTGTTTTTAAAAACTCTCAGCGCGGTTTTCTCTTTGTTCCATTTGAACAACACCTGCGTGCTGTGATACAGATTATCGTACTTGTCGCCGAACTTGTCGCCCTCCGATTCGGCTGTGGAAAGCGTATCAAACATATCTTTGATATATGAATTGATCCCGTCGATCCCCATATTTTTCAGAAATGCAAGAATTGAATCGGGAAGATTCGGATTCAGCTCCAAAAATGCATTTATAGAATCAAACGGCACCGGTTTGATCGTGTCAACTTTGCAGGCAATTATCTGGCTTCCGTCGGTGTCTATTTCGGAAGTCCCGCTGTATTCTGCCATAAAAACTATCGGCGTCCATGAGCCCGGGGTTTCCCTGGAAATTACGGACATTTGAGTGGTAAAAGAAAACCCGATTTTTTGGGTCGGATCAAAATTATAATTGTCAAGTATAAGCACGCCTCCGCACGGATTCTCGCGCGCATAACTGACGCCCTGAAACGCCTCCCAGAAGGTCAGATTCAGGTCGCCTGTATCCCTCAAGATCTTGTTTTCCATATATGTTGATGAGAAGACGAGCGGTTCGTAGCTTTTTACGTAATCGGACAATATTTCCGGCAGCATAACGTTGTCATTCGACACGATCGGTACACCGTACTCAAACAGTTCATAATTGTCTCCCGTCGGGCGGGGCGAACTGCTGTTATTCCCCGGGCTTGCGGAATTATGTGAATTGCCTTTCCCGTCTCCGGCTGATCTGTGCATGCGCGCGGCCAATGCTATGAGCACCCCGGCTATTACTACGGCGGCAATTATCCCCGTAATGACGAATAATTTCCGTTGTTTCTTTTTTCCGGTCCCGGAAATGCCGGAATTACCGGAATTGCCTGCGGCATCTGCGTTCACGCCTGTTCCCGAAGCATTCTTTTCGCCGTTTTCCGCTGATCCTGCAGCTGTGTCTGAAAAGCCCGGATCGCCCGGAATAATATTTCCCGTTTTTCCGGTCTCGGAAATGTCGGAAACGACCGGAAAAACCGAAGCGGCAGGAGGCAGCGCGGATCTGCACGGAGCATCTGCTGATGTATTGGCATCGATACCGGCACGTTTTTCGGCGGCAATTCGTACCGTGCGTTCTAAATATTCTCCTACCATTCCGGATGTGTCTGCCTGACCACCTTCGCCATACGCAGAGATATTGCCGCCGTTCCATAAACTTATCATAGCGTCGAAGAAGCATTCGCGCGCTGCTTCGTCGCTGCCGGTTATTTCTTTTGCTATATTCTGACAACGCGCAGAATACTGACGCTCGATCTCCCGCAGCGCCGCTTCGTCACGTTTGTTTATAAGTTCAAGTATCTCGTTGTCAGTCAAAAGGGTCACCTCTAGTTTATTTCATTTACAATTTGCCATTTAATTTCTCTTCCATCGTATATTGCTGAACCGTAAAGCCGAGGCTCCGGTAAAAAGCGATCGCCCCGGCATTGCCCTCCCACGCGTGGAGAGTAATGTTGTACGCCCCGGCCGCACGCGCAAATTCCTTAACGTGCTCGTAAAGCCTTTTCCCCACGTGCATGCGCCGCGCGCCGGAGTCAACGCACAGATCGTCGATGTAAACCGTTTTTCGCGCGTAGCACGCGCCGGTCTCCGGGATGTCTTCCACTATGCAAAAACAGTGGCCGAGCACCTCGCCGCCGGAGTCAACGAAAACGAATACCGGCCTCTCGTCGTCGGCAATTATCTCCGCCAGTTCCTCTTCGCTGTATTTCCCGCCTTCCGGTTTAAACAGATCCGGGCGAGAGGCGTTGTGGACGGCAAGGACCTGGCGAAGGAGCCTCATGATAGCAGGAATATCCGAAGTGATTGCCCGCCGCACCTCTCCTTTTGCCGTATCGTTGCCCCGCCAGCGCGGCTCGTTTTCCGGTTTGGTCATACCGTCCTTAAACTCATCAAAAACAGACACGGTCATTGACCCCCAGCCCCGTCGCGCGGGACTTTTTTTGCCCGCAGGGCTTCCAGTTTCGCAGCCAGCCACGGCTCAAACTTTCGTGTGATGAATTCGGCGGCAATAAACCCGATCAGCGACGTGACGAGCGCCAGCACGATTGCCGCGAGAATATCGCTCGGGTAGTGTACGTACAAATGAAGGCGCGATACCGAAATGAGAAGTCCCAAAATGACCGCGGGGATCCCGATCTTCCGGTCAACGTAAAGCAGCGCGAGCGACGCGCTCATTGCCGCAGTCGTGTGACCTGACGGGAACGAGTAATCGGACAATCTTTTTACCGCCAGTGGTACCAGCGTGCTTACGTCGTACGGTCTTATGCGGGCAACGGCGTTCTTTATCACGAGGTTTGTTATCAGAAATCCTGCGGCAACGGCGATAAGCATCGCCAGACCGCCTTTCCTCGTGCGTCTGAAGAACAGAAAGATCGCGCCAAGGACCAGCCAGAACACTCCGCCCTCGCTGAACATAGTTATTATTTTCCACAGCACGTCGCTGAAATCGCTTCTGAATGTGCTCTGGATCCAGTCCAGTATCGTGATGTCAAATGATTGTATGGCGTCAATAAAGTTCATTTTCTTGTCCTCCCGCCTTGATTGCATTTTATACCACATTCCGCGCTCTAATGCAAGAAAAACGGGCTCTACTTCTGTTCCTGGCCGTATCGATGAGGTGGAAAGTA
>DBVV01000094.1:0-4072 GCA_002308795.1 Mageeibacillus sp. UBA1255
GCAAGACTAATTTCAACTCGAATTTGATGCACGATTGAATTCTACTCGCCACCCTTTGGAGTAGACGTTAACTTTTCACTTCAGCATTTTTTTAATTCTTCGATACATTCCCGGCACAGCATCATATCATTTAAAATGATCAGTTCGTCGTTTGAAAGTTCTCTCCCGCAACATTCGCATCTCGTATAGCGTTCTTTTTCGCGCAATTTCCTGTAATATTCCAGATTGGACAGCGCGGTGATAAGCTTTTTCTCGAGGCTCTTTCTTCTCTTGTAATTGGCAAGTTTATTCAATTTCCTTATTAGAAGAATGATCTGGCTCTTTCTTGTTTCGCCGGTCTTTTCATAATAGCGCACCAGCAGGTCTTCATAGCAACGCTCGCAGAAATATCTATCACCCAGATGAGACACGCTGCCGTCGTTTTTCAACTCGATCCCGCAGGTTTCACAGTGAATGATCGCAGGCTTAGGCGGCAATTTTCTCTGTTCCGGAAGCGGGCGGACAAGCGGAGATACAATTGGCCAGGTGCCGGTTTTCGAAACAGAAGAAGGCGTATACGGCTTTACGGAATTTGCCGCAGAAGCAGCAGGAGCAGGAACAGCTGCGGCAGGCGCCGTTTCCCTCACTGACCGGACACTTTGCGAATTACTTAGCGGGGCAATAGTATTCTGCGCATATTCCTGCTGGTTTGATTGCTTTATCTTAAGGTTCACTACGCCTCTTACGATCGCCATAATGATAGCTACGTGGATCCCAATCATACCGAACACAAAAAGCATTGCTGTATGAACCGACAGCAGACCGGCGTTTAATAAGAGCAAAGATACCGCCAAAACTATCTGCGGAGGCGTCAGAGCGCGGAGAATATTGTTGCTCTTTGCTTTTCCTTTTGCAACCCTCCACGCGGCGAGGGCAAGTATCAGCATGAGCTCTCCGCAAAGCAGCAAGATGAAAAAAAGCGGCATATTTATTTCGGGGGTAAAAGCACTGGAAATAACGATCGAAAACGGAATCAGCAATAATCCCGCCACAAGCAAAACGATCCAGAGCACGTTTATAAATCTTTTTTTCTTCAGTTCATTTCCATCAGTCTGCATACTTCATTGACCGCACTTTCATAACGCTGCTGGTACGAACCGCCGATCTCGACGAATTTCTTGTGGTGGCTTCTTAGCAGTTCCTTGATCTCTTCACTGTATTTTTCGCGGTCGTTCATGATCACTTCGCTCCTGTCCCCGTCCTGCACAAAATCGACGTCAGGCTCTAAGAACAGGATCAGATCGTATTCGTTAAGCGCATCGATCGCGTCGGACAATGCTTTGTTCCGCTCTATTTCCGGGTCTTTTAAAAAGTCCATATAGAACTGTGTGACGAGAGCGTCGGTGTCAATAAACATCACTTTATTGCTTCGTCCGACCGCTTTTATTTCGTTCAGTTTGTGCTGAAGCAGTATCTCGGTAAAATCTTCCGGCAGCATAAGCATATCCGTCCCGCTGCGCTCCGAGATATCGCGACCTGCCTCGTCAATATAATTCGTGTTGAACCTGAGTGCCAGATTGATGGTCAGAGTGGATTTTCCCGTGCTTTCGCCGCCCATCAGCAGCACTTTTTTAACGTAATACGGTCTTACGATCTCCGGCAGCCAGTCCCAGTGAGCGTACGGGTCTTTTCTGAGTTCTGTGGAGTTGATCCCGTTTCTTTTGAATATATAAAGTTCACTGTCCGGATAACATTTATGCCAGAAACTGCCGCTGTCATAATCGCTGCCACAAAATACGACGTCGATGTGTTTCCCCACCGCCGCTTTTACAGTTTCAGCGTCTTTTTTCCAGTATTCTTCCGTATAGTCAGCCTTTGTATCAGCATCGTCTTCGAGCATGATGATCTTAACGTTCCCGATGTGCTTCGTGAGCTGATAGATCCAGCGGTATCTGACGCGCGCGCTGATCTCGCCCCTGTTATTGCCTACGCTGAGTACAATGAAAAGCTCGCGGCACATATTGGCCGCCTGGATAATGCAGTCAACGTGTCCTAAATGCAGCGGATTGAACGAGCCGCCGTACATTCCGACGTTATACCTCATGTTTTTTTGCCTCCTTATACCAGCGTGCGAACATTATAAACGCGTTGATCAGATAAATGCTCCACATTGCCAGCGTAGCGATATCCTCACCGCCTCGGGCGAAATTGACCGCCCACATTATAACCGTGACGACGTCAACGATTATCCACAGCACCCACTGTTCCATCAGCCTCTTGATCGACAGGATCTGGGCAACGACCGACACCACGGTGCTCATACTGTCAATGAACGGGAGATTGCCCCCAAGTGCTTTTAGAATGAATCCGTACAGCACTATCGCCAGCGCCGTTAAAGCATATATTATCGCGCTTTTTTTCAGGCTCAGCTTTTCTTTTACGACCTCTCCCGTAGCTTCGTCCATATGTTTTTTCCACGCGAACCATCCCACGAAATTCATCGGCAGGTAGTAAAGCGCGTTAAGCATAACTTCGCCGTAATATTTGGCCCGGAACGCCACTATCGCATAGAAAACAACGTTGATCAGGCCGAAAATGAATGAAGAGCGCTTGCCTTTTCCGGTAAGGATGACGCACCATACGCCCGTAAGCGACGCGATGACGCTGAGCCAGTTATCGCGCCAGTAGACGGAAAGCGCGGCGATGACGGTCGTGGCAATGCAGAGCCATATAATGTCAAACGCCTTCCAGCCTGTTATCTCGCTTTTTAAAAACCTTCTCAATGCCTTCATCTGACCGTTTTAAACCAGCTTTCCGCATCATTTTTGCGGAATTTCCGTTCTTCAATTCCACATAGCGAGCCTGGCGCCAGGTCCCTTAGAGTTTTCAGCCTGATCAAGCCCGAAAACAGCTTTATTTTCCTTGATAAAGTTTCGTATCTCACGGTCGTCTATCGATAAAAACACCTTCTTAACCACTTCCCTGTTCATTTCCAGCAGGTTTCTGAGCCCGATGACAGTATATTCAGATTCCGGAAATCTGAAATATGCCCGTATAACAGCACGCACTTTGTACTCCTGCTCCTTTGTCAGTTCCGCGCTTCCGAGCGTGGCCAGGAATGATGCTTTATCTGCCAGAGCGGACAAAAGGATCGATATTTTTTCGGGTGATTTTGGCATTACGCCTCTTCCGGCAAGAAATTCGTCAGCGGTGACGATATCACTGTTATTTTTACAGAATTCAACAAATTGAATGCCTTCTTTTTCTCCGACATTTCCGATTATTTTATTTCTTATGACCGGTTTACTGACGTCAGAATCAATGTGAAGTATGTCACTCACCCTGTCCCACGAACGCGGAGTGGCGAATACCATACTTCCTCCGGAATCTTTCTGGTTATGAAGCGCGGAAGGCTTGAACGTCAGATACGCTATAACGAGATGATGAACGTTGTATTTCAGCGCATAATCGTATTTCCACTGATCGAAATCCGGGTCAATATAATGGATCTCAAAACGGTCTGCCAGCGGTCCGGCCAGTTTGATATATACGCCGTCATCGTCTTCGCGGTTTCCGAGGGCAATGACGAACGTGCCTTCCGGAAGCTGGTATTGCCCTATCCTGCGGTCAAGTATCAGCTGGTACGCGGCGACCTGTACTCTTTTTGTGCATGAAGTAAGTTCATCAAGGAGCAGTATGGTGTTCTTTCCGTCGCGTTTTTCGTCTGGCAATATCTCCGGCGTGAGCCATACGGTTTTTGTCCTGCTTTCGTTCGGATAGATGAGGCCGCCTATTTCGACTTCCGACATCTGCGCCAGCCTGATGTCGATCACTTTGTATCCGTATTTTTTGCCTATCTGGCGTATGATCTGTGATTTGCCCACGCCCGGCGCTCCCAGACCGAGTATCGCGTGCCTGATATTGTTCTTAATGTTATACTCAACGCACTCGCCAAAATCTCTTAAATTCACTATTCCTCAACTCCCCTTATTTATACGAAGCAGAATTGCCATTTGCCATTTTCAATTATTCAACAGCTTCTTTGCCTTCCTCTTTTTCGCTGGCGAAGCCGAGTGAATGGCTAAGAATTTTG
>DBVV01000094.1:4232-17630 GCA_002308795.1 Mageeibacillus sp. UBA1255
ACTCGGTTCGCCCATTTGCCATTTGCAATTATAATAGTCTCTGTATTGTCCGCTTCATAGCCTCGCTATCTTCCCGATCTTCTTCATATCATCGTTTATCATTATCCCCTCCGAAAGCACAAGTATCGTCTTTTCCCTGAGTGACGGTCGAAAGACAGAATCGTTGAGCTTTCCGAAGTACCCGTCCGTCAGGATCAGCATAACTTCCGGACGTATTTTATTGCTATTTATCCAATTGTATACACAATTTATATCCGTCCCGCCGCTGTGTTTAGGCACCGCTTTCAGCAATGCTTTTTCGTCAGGTATATTCATATACACGTCAGATACGCTTGTGTTCCAGTAGCAGATATTAAAAACACATTTAAATTCCTTTGAAATACGGAAAAGCTGTGTTATAAACTCCTTCATTTCTCTGTCACCGATAGAACCTGAAGAATCTACAAAAGCCCATACTTCTTCGAGCTTCTCTTCGGTCAGGCTGTATCCGGGCAGGAGCAGGTCCATATGAATGTATTTGCGCTCGGGAGTCGTGTATGACGATTCGTCATTGATCTCTTCCTGAAGGAAATCTTTCAGTAGTGATTTCCAGTTCAGCCTCTTTGCATCATCAAGCAGCAACAGCTCTCTGGGAGCAAAAAAGCTGCCTGCGGTGCCCCTGTTTTTATTCATCGCATCGCGCACTATCTGATCTATCATAGAATCACTCAATCCGTCCGGCACGCTTGAATACGGATCATCCTCGATAGGAAACGCATCCCCGTCAGACAATGTACTTCCAACTATAATGAGATCCTCCGGAGACTGCAGCAGTTTAGATTTGTTAGCCCCCCAGATCATGCTTTTATCTTTTGGAAGAGAATTATTATTTGCACGTGTTATTTTTTCATATAAAGATTCAACCGTGTCTGTTGGATTGACCGAATCGAAAATCCCGTCTCTTGGCTTTTCGAACTCTATCCCACGGTATTTCATATCATTTTTAAGCCTGAGCAGTATGTCATTTACGATGATATCCGCAGCAGTATTCCAAAACTTCGGGTTTTTACCCTTTGCCCGGCTGCAATGATGCAGCAGCACGTGGAAGACCTCATGCATAATAATAAAATTGCGTTCACCTTCGGACATCGACTCCAAAAAGTGACCGTTATACTCTATCTTTCTGCCATTTGTGCGCGCAGTAGGAATTTGGTCGTTCCGGACAATAGGCATCATTAACATAATATCACCGTAGAACGGCAAATTGCGCAGCAGGTCGATCTTGAATTTTTGAATTTTCTCGTCAATAGTCACAGCTGTTTTCCTTAAATCAAATTATAATATTACCTCCGAAGCCGTCTTTCAGGTGGCCGTCGTAATCATAAACGAGTCCTCTTGAATAAGGCACACTGCATCCCGCCGTATCCCTTCCATACAGTTCTATCAATCTGCCGTCCGGAGAAACGTAAACACCGTCGCGGCAGTGGCAGTATTCATGATCGTAAAAACCTCTCGTAAACAGTATCGAATCGTCATCGTCGCGGATAACGGATTCGAAAGGCACCGTATGGCTTTCAGCATATCTGTTTACCGGTGTACAGACCATAAATCCCACTTTGGGAACTCCTGCTTCGATCGCGAAATCCAGGAAACGGTGAACTTCTTCTTTCGAATCGATATAACCTTTCAGCAGCATACAGTTAAAAACAAATATATCCTTAAACGGGACCGGATCGATCGCAGCTTTAAGTTCCTTCGCGTCAGGTACCTGAAACCCTCCGAAAAGCGATCTGTTTATGCCGTCATCGTAATGATGCCTGCTTATATGTATCGATTCCAGAAGTTCCAGGTTATCGATCTTGTCGAGATTCCCAAGTCCGATCCCGTTGGTGCTTACAGACACCTCCATACTTTTCCCAAATACCGAAAACAGGATATTTATTACTTCGTTCAGGAGGTCAATATCATAAAAAGGTTCTCCGCCCGTGATCTTTATGCCTCGCACTCTGTCTTCCGCTTTAAGAAGTTTCATCGTTTTCTCAAGTTTTGCGGTGTCAATGCGGAGGTGTTTGCCGGTGTCAGCTGCCAGGCAGAACGGACATGACGCAGGGCAGAACGAAAGCGGAAGCAGGGCGAGCTGAAGGCGCACGGGATCTTCTTTAAGGCGGTAATTGACTCCGTCCGGAGAACAGATATAGTTCTTTACCGGAACGGTCCGGCCGAGGATACAGACGTCTTTTACTTTATTTTCGAGATCACAAAAGTGAAAGCAATCTGTATTTTGCATATACTTCCTCTGCCTCTTCTCTGTCTCTTACCAGCCCTTTACGGGTCAATACCGCCACGTCAACTCTGGCATATTTCTTATTATTGTCTCCGCTGAGATAATTTCGTCTGTATAAATAATATTCCTTCCCTTCGTGATGGATAGAAAGGAGCGTGCGCCAGAAATAAAATCCGAACCGGATCTCAGCTTTGACAAAATAGGTATCGCCCGAGATCGAATAATTGCTCGTATCGATAAAAATGATCGCAGTTTTACTTATAATTTGTTTTTTGTCTCTTCTCAGCAGCTCATCCTGCTGTTCTTCCGTTTCCCGATCGACCTGATTATTAACGTCGGAGATCGCATTCCAGAACTCTGTTGAATGTTCTTCCCCTCCTGAAACGCCAAAAACGAAACTGTTATAGCTCGTGTATTCTGAAAACGAATCAGACACAGACGCCTCGAACAGACGCGAAATTTTGTACGGTATAAACCTTGCAGGCAATACTCCGGTCGCATTAATGATCTGCTGAATAAACGCTAATGACGATTGATCGGTGACAATGAATTGAGTGCTTCCGACGGGTATTCCCGACCGTTTGAGATATAAAAACTGCTGCTTCGATAAGGCAAAGTCATTGATGCTTATGGAAGTAAGCAGCGGCAATTTGTAAAAAGTCCACGAACCGACTTCGTCTATGGAACCGGATAACTCGATTTTGCTAAGGTTGGGGCAATCTGAAAAAGTGCTCTTTCCGATCTGTTTTATTCCTTCAGGAACGATGACCCGCTGCATATTTGATTCCATAAAGGAGCCGTCTCCGAGCTTTACGATATTCATATCCATCAGCTTTGAAGGTATCTGCAGGATCTTATCCGTTCCGGAGTACGTAAGAATTACGCCGTCAATGGCAAGATATGTCTGGTCCATATAATTGCCCATATCAGCATCTTCCTCTCGAATTAAGTTCTTCTTCTCTTCTGCGCTTTTCGGATGCTCTTATTGCCAAAACCAGATCAGGCTTGAGAAAAACCGGCTGCGAAGCGGCTTCTCTGGCTTCCCTGACCGATTCCGCTGCGTCTTGTACAAGTTTGATCTCATCGGGATCCGCATGCTGTAAGCTCAGAATGTCCGCAAGCTGAAGCAAAGAAGCGTGTGCTTTTTTCGGCGAGCCGTTTAGCAATATTATTTTTATAAAGGCCATTAACGATCTTTCGTCCATCGCTTTATCTAATCCGTTCACTTTTACGTATGCTTTATAAACTCCTGCAGCACCGGGAGCAATAAAGTTTTCTTTTTTTATAATAGTCTTTTATTTTAAACTTGTCAATTTGATCGGCACAGTCAGGGATCTATCGTTTCCGCCGTCAATAATCCCACCTGGTACTCACGAACCTTATCCCGCTAAGCGTTCTGTTGTCCGCATTAAAAAAGAACTGCATGTCGAGATTTGAATCCTTTTTTTCGTCCCGGTGGCGATACAAGTAGTGCTCACGCCCGTTAAAGTAAGTCTTTCCCTCGAAAGCAAACAGAGATCCGACTTTCAAATCAAATTCATATTCATCTGTTAAGCCGGGTTCGATCCCCGTCGGAAGGATGACCGGGCAGGTCAAACTCGTAAAAGAATACACGGCACAGTTTGCAGGCGAAGTTTTATAGGCGGCTCGGTTGCTCACCTCAATAGATAATCTCATCCCGTTCCGCTTTATTTCGAAATGCTCGCTCCGTCCGGGACTGATCGCCGAAATATCCTTATCTAATACCCAGCCGTTGTCCAAAAACTGCGACAGAGGAGCGGGCAGGCGGTAAAGATCACCGTCGATGGAAATATTGCCCGAAAAAATATCATCACCCAGTTCGGCGGGTGTCTTGTATTTAGACAGACACTTCGGCAGCTCTGCCGCTTTCTTTTTCCCCTTGCCGATATATTCGCGCAGATTCACCATTACGACGATCATGGCCAGGAGCAGAACAAAGCTCGCAATCAGAATAATGACAGTGCGTATCTTCATTTTTTTAAACTGTGTCATGCTCATATCTGTCCTCCAACCGATCCGGCAACCGCCTCCAGACCGATGCGGTCAATTTCCCCGAACCGCCCCTTTACAGGACTGTCGATGTCCAGCACGCCCCAGAGCGAACCGTCACTGCGGCGGAGCGGGACAACGATCTCGGAAGCCGAAGCGCTGTCGCATGCGATATGCCCCGGAAAAGCATGAACGTCATTGACGACCACGCTCTCACCGGAAGACACGGCAGCCTGGCAGACGCCCTTGCCCGCGTAGAGGACCATGCAGGCGGGTTTGCCCTGGAACGGTCCCAGCAAAAGCGAGCCGTCAGGCATCAGGCGGTAAAAGCCTGCCCAGTTAACGTCATGGAGCGCATCAAAAATGAGTGCGGAGACGTTCGCAAGGCATGCCGTTTCAAAGGCCGGAGAATCACCCCCGCCTTCACACAAAGATAATGCTTGCTTCGACAGCAGATCGTAGTCAATTTCGTTCATAGCAGATCATAGCAGGTCAAACAGTGATACCTGATTCGTTTCGGGAAGGCCGGCGAGGCAGCCCTCCGCTTTCAGCACCTCGATGACAGCCTTGTTCGTGTTTGTAGAAGACTGGAAATCATCGATCGAGATAAACTTTTCGCCCCTTGCCTTGCGCCTGCGGCTTTCGTTGACGATGCTCTCGGCGGCGGATGTTCCGACGCCCTGGAGGCAGCCGATCGGCGGACGGATCCCGTCGGGAGTAGGTACGAAGTTCTTCGCATCCGATTCGTAAATGTCGATCGGCAGGAACTTGAGGCCGCGTGCGTAAAGCTCGACGAGCAGGTAATAGACCGCCGCCTGGCTCTTATCCTTCGCGCTGAGATCGCCGCTGCCGGAATCATCATCCGAATCGTCATTGTCGCCCGGATCATCAAAACCGGAAGTTCCGTCCTCGTCCGGAGCCATCTCATCAGAGCCGTTGTTCAGAAGGTTCATTGCCGACATGCGCGCGTAAAGGCGGTCAAGGCCGTGAAGCATATTGGCCCCGTCGAAGTCGTCGATCTTGAGCGAGAACCTGGCCGCGTAGTACGCGTCCGGGCGGTAAACTTTGAACCACGCGATGCGCAGCGAAAGAATTACGTAGGCAACGGCGTGTGCCTTCGGGAACATGTATTTTATTTTATTGCACGATTCGATGTACCAGTCGGGGACGTCGTGCGCGCGCATCTCCTCCTCCCACTCGGAAGTGAGACCCTTGCCCTTCCTGACCTTCTCCATTATGTTGAACGACATAAGCTTATCGAGGCCTTTATTTATCAGATATAGCATTATATCGTCGCGGCAGCAGATGGCTTCGGACAGCGTACACGTTCCGCTTTCGATAAGCGTCTGTACGTTTCCGGACCACACGTCGGTGCCGTGGGAAAGGCCGGAAATACGCACGAGTTCCGATACCTTCTTCGGACGCGTCTCCATCAGCATTTTAATGACGAAATTCGTGCCCAGTTCCGGGACCCCGTACGTGCCAAGAGGCATATTTATCTTTACTTTGCTCATATCCATCTTAAGCGCGTCAGGCGAGCTGAAGATCGAGAGCATATAGTCGTCGTTTATATCCACGCTGCGGCTGTCTACGCCGGTATAGTTCTCTAAAAGTTTCAGCATTTCGGGACCTTCGTGGCCGAGAATGTCAAGTTTCAGCAGCGTGTCGTGCAGGTATTTGAATTCGAAATGCGTCGTGACCGTGTCGGAATCGGGCTTATCCGCAGGGTGCTGGACAGGCGTAAAATCATGTATGTCCTTGTCTTTCGGGACAACGATTATTCCGCCCGGATGCTGACCGGTCGTTTTTTTCACACCTTCGAACCCGGACGCAAGGCGGTCGATTTCGGCGTTGCTGGCGGTTTTTCCGCTGCGCTCCAAATATTTCAGCACGTAGCCTCTGGCGTTCTTCTCCGCGAGACCCGTAACGGTACCGGCACGGAAGACCTTGCCCTTACCGAACAGCACTTCCGTATATTTATGCGCGTTAGGCTGGTCGTCGGACGCGAAGTTCAGGTCGATATCAGGGACCTTGTCCCCGTTGAATCCTAGGAACGTTTCGAACGGGATGTCGAAGCCGTCGCGGATCAGTTCTTTTCCGCACTGCGGGCAAGTCTTTTTAGGCATGTCGAAGCCGCAGTCGTATCCTTCGTTTTCGTGGAATTCGAGGTATCCGCACTCGCAGCGGTAATGCGCAGGAAGCGAATTCACCTCCGTGATCCCGGCCATGTAAGCGGCCAACGACGATCCGACCGAACCTCTTGACCCAACCTGGTACCCGTTTCTGGCCGATTCAGCCACGAGCTCTTTCGCGATAATATACATGATCGAATAACCGTTGCCGATGATCGCGTCGAGCTCCCTCGTGAGGCGCTTTTCAACGAGTTCGGGCAGCGGATCTCCGTATATCGCCTTCGCTTTTTCGTATGCGGACGTGCGCAGCGTCTCGTCGGAGCCCGGAATGCTGGGCGGATAGTTCCCTTTCGGCACAGGCAGGATCTTTTTGATCATATCCGCGATCTTTATAGTATTATCCACGACGATCTCCTGCGCCCTGTCGCCCAGATAATCAAATTCTGCGAGCATCTCCTCCGTCGTACGCAGATATACGGGAGGCTGATACATATAATCTTCGTACCCCTGCCCTGCCTGAAGCACTTCGCGGTAGATGCTGTCCTCCGGCCTTAAATAGTGTACGTCGCAGGTGGCGACTACCGGTTTCCCGAGCCTGTCCGCGATCTCGATCATCTTAAGATTGAACCGCTTTATGTCGTCTTCGGAATCCACCGTGCCTTCGCGCACGAGATACATATTATTTCCGGTGGGCTGGATCTCGAAATAGTCGTACCAGCTGCCTATCTCCATGAGCTTCTCGTCGCTCTCGCCGTTTATGACCGCGTCGTACAGTTCGCCCAGCGAGCATGCCGGCGACAATATCAGTCCTTCGCGGTGTGCGTCGATCTCGAATTTCGGCATTCTGGGCCGCTTATGGTAGTATTCAAGATTGGATTTCGTTATGAGCTGGTACAGATTTTTAAGTCCCGTCTCATTTTTAACCAGTATTATGCAATGGTACGTGGGCAGCTTCTTCGCATCCTCCGCGCTCATATCCGGCGTCTGGTGGCAAAGGTACGCTTCGCATCCGTATATGAATTTAAAATCGTGTTCCGGATGCTTTTTCTTATAGTCTTTATAGATCGACGTGATCTCGGAATACCCCTGAACGACGCCGTGGTCGGTTATGGCGCACGCTCCCCATCCCCATCGGATCAGAGTGTCCATAAGCTCTCCCGGTCTCGTAATGGCGTCAACGGCGCTCATAAGCGTGTGCAGATGAAGTTCGACGCGCTTCTTTTCGGAGTTATCCATGCGTTCTTCGTATTTTGCGGCAATTATCGCTTTCGCCATTACGGTGAGTTCGTGTGAGAATTTATCCAGGGTCGCTTCTCCGTACAGTCTTATGTACTTGTTTTTCGCGAAGAAGCTATCAACGTATTCGAGATCTTCGGCCTGGAAGAAGAATTTTGCTATGACCGAATATGATCCGTCTGTTACCGGAACGAGAGCGATGTACGAGCCGCTGCTCAGTTTTTTATTGCTGTATTTGAATACGCGTCCTTCCAGACCGACGTATCCCGAATCAGCTGTAAGATCAGTCATTTTTACGGTAGGTACGTCGAAATCTTTTCCTATGAGGATCACGTTACCGTTCCTGTCTTTCGGCGGTTCGGTGCCTTCAGGCGGAGTTATTCGTGTTTTTTTATTGCGCTTCCCGTCGCCTCTTCCGTTATAAAAACCGGCTCCCGGAGATCTCTGCGCGTACCCTCCTCCGGAGCTGCCATCGCCGTAATAGCTGTGGTTCTGGCTGTCTGCTCTGGCGAGCGCCTCTATCTCCTTCTCATAATCAGCCGCGCTGAAATCAACCGTAACGGTCTCAACCTCAACGGCCTTTGCAGGGAAAGATCGTTTTATTTCTGCCGTTTCTGCTTCGTTCTGTGTCTCTTCCGGATCTGCCTGCCCGTCTGCGGCGATCTCATTTACCGAAGCGGTTTCGCTTTCTATTTCTGCAGCGCTTTCGGACGTTTCGCCTGCGGCGTCAATATCTTCCGGAGGCTCGGGAGGGAGCGGGGGCAATGTGTCGTCAGCCGCCGGTGCTTTTTCAAGAAATACAACGTTAAGCTCTTCAAATCCGCTTCGTTTCGCGAGTCTGTCCCGAAATGCGTCCTTTTCCTCCTGCGTCGCGTCAAGTGGTTCAAAAAAGCAATATACAGTGATTTTCCTGTCACTTTCCGATACTGCAACCTTATCGATTTTAACTCTGAATTCCGAACTCATAAATAATCTATATCCTCCGCTCCGCGCGCGAGGGCTGATCTTCGCGGCGGAAATGATCGTCTGGTTGAATTATAGCAGATTTCAGAGAAGTTGGAAAGTGAAATATGAACAGAAAAAGAGCCTTAAAATGCAAACAGCCCGGCAAAATTTTCACTCTGCCGGGCGTCGTTTTTTACCGTTTATATCGGCTCATTTCTTTTCCTTGCGCTTCGGAAGCAGTTTCAATGCCTTCTCGTATTCGTCGTCAACAAAGTCTATGTAGACCGGCTTCCCGCCTTCTCCCGCCAGTTCGAGGATGCCGGATTCGGGCCGGATCTTGCTGCCGGAAGTGTTGATCGATGAGGGATAGGCGGAAAATCTGCCGAAAGAGACGATATCATCCTCATCACACTCGATCTGCCCGAGCGGATTTGCCCAGTTGATATCGAAAAAGATGTATTTATCGCCCTGCTTCTTCATATAGAGCCGCGCACGGGACTGAGTAAAACGCTCAGGAAAAGTAGTCATCAGCCTGCACACGGGCAGGTCGGGGTTATTAATCACCGTAAGTTCGTCGAACACGGCTTTGAGCGCGTTTTTACGAACCTCATCCTGCTCTCTGTCTCTTAGGCGCTTGACCTGATCCTGAAAATCACCCGCCAGCGTCTTTACGTCGAGATCGTCGGCGTTCCCGAAGAGTCCGACAAATTCCGCACGCTTCGCGTTGATCGTGTTGGGCTTCCCGGCGGCTTTCATATACGCGTCGCGCTGTTTCATGTATCGGAAGACAAAGAATCCGAGCAGTCCGGCGGCAAGGACGGTGAATATGATCCACATCACGCGCTCGCTCGGATATCGGAAGGCGGTCAATACAAACATTCCTGCCAGCATCAGCATGCTGATGATAGTGCATATAAGCGTCGCGGTGTCAGGAGGCACTTCTTTTTGCGTATCCGCGTACCTCGAATAGCTCGAAGCAAACGCATCATATATCATATTTTTCGGATTTACATCATATTCGTTCGTATCCGTGATCTTAACCATCTTTACCCTCCGGTATCGTAGATCGCCCCGTCAAACTGCGTGCCACGCCGTGATTTCGCATCCGGCGGTCAACGTCAGCTGCTTCCGGGAACAAATGGTATTATACATTGACGCGGTCAAAAATGCAATCTGCCTTGCATTTGCCCGCAGGAAAAGTTAAAATACCGGAGGAAGGAATACAAAGGCAGCCCGGGCGGAGCTAACGTATGCGAGCTGCAGACGCAGGACAATAATGATTTTACCGGAGGGCAATATGATCGGATTTTCAAACGGCAGGATCGAAGCGGTTGGAGAACTGGCGGCAAGAATAACACAAAACGCGGCAAGATTGTCCGCGCCATGCTACAGACCGGAGGCGATATATACGGCAGATCAGAGCGGCTGGCCCGGTGACTGGGAGGGACGCACGATCCTGGCGCTCGTGTCGCTGTGGAATGCCCTCGGGAGCAAACCACCGTATATTGACCTCATTATGGAGAACTTCCCGGAGAACCTGAATGAAGCCGGCTACCTCGGCCCGGTCGCGAAACCCGGCGAACCGATCGACGAGCAGCAGCTGTCCGGCCATAACTGGCTCGTGCGAGGCCTGATCGAGTACTATTTATTGACGAGCGACGAATCGATCCGAGGCATGATCCTTAAAATCGTTTCGAATCTGTATATCCCGCTAAAAGGGGCATATCACGGCTACCCGCTCGGAAAAACGGCGCGAGGAAATAAAGAAGGAGGCTACGCCGGAGTAATTTCAGGCACGAGCGGGCGGTGGAAAACATCGACCGACGTAGGCTGCGCCTTCATGTGCCTTGACGCCCTTTCGCAGGTCTACGAAGTGTTCCGGCTAAGCGAGGTGAAGGAGCTGCTCGAGGAGATGATCGGGGTCTTCGAAAGGATCGATTTCGTCGGCGGCAATATGCAGACGCATGCTTCATTGAGTGCCGTTCGCGGGATCCTTAGATTCGCGGAAGCACTCGGGATCGACGGTGAGAGCGGCGAGAGCGGCAACAACACCGCCGGGGCGAAAGGCCGGAAATACCTTGATATTGCCTCCCGCATATTCGACCTCTATCTGCGAACCGGAATGACCGAAAATTACGCGAACTACAACTGGTTCGGACGGATAGACACGTGGACGGAACCATGCGCCATCGTTGACTCCGAAATGGTGGCGTTGACGCTGTTCCGCCTGAAAAAAGACGTAAATTATCTGACGCTCGCGAACCGGATCAGATTTAACGCCCTGGGTTATGCTCAGCGGCCCGGAGGCGGTTTCGGAACAGATAAATGCCTCGGCCTTCCGGAGGATCCGGCTGCCTGCGGGATCGATCCGGGAACCGGCTGCAACACTTTCCTCTCCCCCTCCGGAAGCGGTATTTCCGAGGCGTACTGGTGTTGTACGATGCGCGGATCCGAAGGTCTGTGGTCGATGCTGCGTCATTCAGTTCTGACCGAGCGCGGTGTCGGAGGCGGGCCGGATACTGTCTGGCTTCCGTTTTCGACCGATCTGAACGCCGATCTGGGAAATATGCGCATAAAGATCCGCTCCGGCCTCCCTTATGAGGGCAATTATTCGGTCAGCGTTACCGCCTGCGGTAAGCCTGTATCCGCCGTTCTTATGATCTACACTCCCGATCGGATCGATCGCAGGGAGATCAGCGCCGCACCCGGAGAAACAGTGACGGTCAACTGTTCTGTTTCTCTCGATATTAATAAAGTGCGTTCGTCCGACGGCAAACATTTTAAGCTCCTGCGCGGCGATCTTCTTCTCGGCGAGAAAAACGGCGAGGGCAGCCCCGCCCCGCTTACTGATATGTTTGACCTCACACTTGAAGAAGCAGGCCGCGACAAACGAAAAGTTCTCGTATGATCACAGAATAAAGAGCATATCCCGCATAAATTTCCCGTTGACTTAGGCAAGCAAAATAGTTATAATTTGTAACGTCGGCAGCAGATGCCGGCGGAGGTAAAAGAAATGAAAAAATACAAGATCATGATGAAGACTATTGACGACATAAAAGTGTTCGCTGCTGCAGCTGCCTGCTGCGACGAAGAACTGGATCTCTCCAGCGGACGGTACGTCGTTGACGCGAAGTCGATAATGGGAATATTCAGTCTCGATCTCAGCAAGCCGATCACGCTGACGGCGCCGGAATCGTTCAACGACGAAGAATTTCTCTCAAAAATCAAAAACCTGATTGTTACAGAATAAGAGCCCTTTTTCAGGGCTTTTATTTTTGTGCAAATAAACAAATTCACATCATTCGGGAGGGTTACAATGAAACTGATCTACAACGTAAAAGACCGTCCGCCGGTAGGGCAGGTCGTGGTCTTCGCACTCCAGCAGCTGCTTGCGATCCTGGCGGCAACCATCGCAGTACCCGCGATCGTAGGCAACGGCATGAGCCAGTCTGCCGCACTGTTCGGCGCCGGCGTAGGAACGCTGGTATACCTGCTGTTCACCAAATTCAGAAGCCCGGTATTCCTGGGTTCGTCCTTCGCATTCCTGCCGTCAATGTTCGCGGCTTTCGCAGGCGGTGTTTCGGCCAGCCTCGGATATTTAGGACTCATCATCGGTGCCGTCATGGCCGGCCTGATCTACGTGATCTTCGCTCTGATCGTTAAATTCTGCGGCTCCGGCTGGGTCAACAAACTCATGCCCGCAGTTATCATCGGACCAACCGTTGCCATCATCGGACTCTCCCTTTCCTCCAACGCCGTGCTCAACTCGCTCGGCTACCACAACGCCGGAGAAGCTGTCGTCGACGCGAACAACGGTTTCATTATGAGCCTCTCCACCGGCATTAACCTCATCTGCGCGATCGTCACTCTCGTCGTGATCATTATCTGCTCAGTGTACGGCAAGAAGATGCTCAAGATGATCCCGTTCATAATCGGTATCTGCGCAGGATATATCGTAGCCCTGATCTTCACACTGATCGGCAACGCGGCAAACGTTGACGCATTAAAGATCCTTGATTTCTCCGCTTTCAGCCAGATGAAGTGGGTGCCCGAATTCACGTTCATCAAAGCGTTCAGCGGCAACTACGTTTACGGTGACAGCGGCACGCTTGCAAAGTACATTGCCGCCATCGCCGTTGCGTACATCCCCGTAGCGTTCGTAGTATTCGCAGAACATATTGCCGACCACAAAAACCTTTCCTCGATCATTGAATCCGACCTGCTTGACGATCCCGGACTCCACAGAACACTTCTTGGCGACGGCGTAGGATCCATGGCCGGCGCATTGTTCGGCGGCTGCCCCAACACCACGTACGGCGAATCTGTCGGATGCGTTGCCATCTCCGGAAACGCTTCAGTTATCACGACGCTGATCACGGCCTGCATCGCGATCGCCGCTTCGTTCCTCGCTCCGTTCACAACGTTCCTCGCTACGATCCCCACCTGCGTAATGGGCGGCGTATGCATAACGCTCTACGGATTCATCGCAGTATCCGGACTTAAGATGCTGCAGAAGGTCAATCTCGACAATAACCGCAATCTCTTCCCTGCTTCCATCATCCTTATCCTCGGTGTAGGCGGAATGAGACTTGTATTCGGAAGCATCACGATCACATCGATCGCTGTCGCCCTCATCCTCGGAATCGTTGCCAACGTCATCCTTTCCTTCGGCGCAAAGAAAGAGCCTGAGAAAGTTGAAGCTGCAGCTGAAGTCGAGAAGAAGGTCGAGACCGAGCAGAAAGAAGACTGATCCGGTCTGAACTTTAAACTCACAAAAAAAGGGCTGTCCTTAGGCGGGTGCTCATAAGAAAG
>DBVV01000053.1 GCA_002308795.1 Mageeibacillus sp. UBA1255
TGCTTCCCGCTTTACGCGGTCTCAAACGTTATCACAAGAAAGTATAAACCGCTGCTCGACAAGCTTGACCTGACCTACACTCAGTACATCGTTATGATGGTCCTGTGGGGGGAGAAGCAGGTGAATGAAAAGCATCTCTGCGAAGCACTGTATCTGAAGTCGAACACGGTCACACCGCTTTTGAAAAAGCTTGAAGATAAAGGCTATATTAAGAAAGAAAAAGACAAAGTCGACGAACGCAATCTTGTGATCACTCTGACGGAATCCGGCGAAAAACTGCAGGAAAAAGCTCTTTGCGTGCCGGAGACCATCGCAAAGGAGTTCAATCTGACGGCCGAAGAGGCGACAGCGCTTTACAATATTTTATACAAGATGCTCGATGCAGAACGGGCCGGGGATAAATAAGCAAAGAAAACCGAAACGAACAGGCACAATATCATGCACAATAAAAAATAAAAAATCAGGAGGAAAAACAATGACGATCTATGATTTCACCGTAAAAGCCAGAAAAGGAGCTACGCTCAATATGGAAGACCTCAGGGGAAAAGTACTGCTTATCGTAAACACCGCCACCGGTTGCGGCTTTACTCCGCAGTATAAAGCGCTCGAAGCACTTTATGAGAAGTATCATGACAGCGGTCTTGAGATACTTGACTTTCCCTGCAATCAGTTCGGCCATCAGGCGCCTGGAGACGAGGGTGAGATCCATGAATTCTGCACGGCGAAGTACAAGACTCAGTTTGATCAGCTCGCCAAGATCGACGTAAACGGCGAAAACGAGGAACCGCTGTTCACCTTCCTTAAGGAGCAGGCGCCCGATGAAGAAGTCAAGGGCATGAAGAACAAGATCATTATGAAACAGATCGCTAAAATAAGCGAAACCTGCAAAAAACCGTCCGATATCAAGTGGAATTTCACCAAATTCCTCGTTGACCGCGAAGGCAACGTGGTGAAGCGTTACGATCCTACCAGCGATCCCGCTGATTTTGACGCAGACATAGCGGCGCTTATTTGACGCTTATTTTCAACCGAAGGAGGAGAAAACAATGGCAGTTATTGAAGTGACAAATGAAAATTTTGAGAAAGAGGTCCTGAACTCGGAGATCCCGGTGCTCGTTGATTTCAACGCGGGCTGGTGCGGCCCCTGCAAAGCAATGAGACCGATGCTTGACGAGCTTGCGGAAAACAACACGAAATACAAGATCGTCTCGGTCGATATCGACGAAGAGGACGAACTGGTCGAAGAGTATGAAGTCGCTTCCATTCCGTGTCTGGTCGTATTCAAAGGCGGTAAAGAGACCGACAGGAGCGTAGGACTGATCCCGAAGGACGCCATAGCTGCGCTGATGGAGGATTGAACGATGTATGATATTATCATCGTAGGCGCGGGTCCTGCCGGAATGACCGCTGCCATCTACGCCCGGCGCGCCGCAAAGTCGGTCATGGTTCTCGAAGCGGTGAACTACGGCGGACAGATCCTGAACACCCCGGATATCGAAAACTATCCCGCTGAGGCGCATATCTCCGGATTCGATTTTTCAACGAAACTATATGAACAGGCAAAAGGGCTCGGCGCGCAATTCGTTTTTGAAAAAGCGGTCGGTATAAAAGACGTGAACGGCAAAAAAACCGTCGTGACGGTAAAAAACAGCTACGAAGCCGGAGCCGTTATCCTTGCGACGGGTTCCGCAAACCGCAAACTCGGTCTGGAAGATGAAGACAGGCTCGTCGGCAAGGGCGTGTCATACTGCGCTACGTGCGACGGGAATTTTTACAGAAAAAAAGTCGTTGCGGTCGTGGGCGGCGGCAATACTGCGCTGGAGGATGCTCTGTACCTCTCGGACATTGCCGAGAAGGTGTATCTCATTCACCGAAGGGACAACTTCCGCGGAGAAGAAGCGAACGTCAGCCGCCTGACCGAAAAAAACAACGTGGAATTTATCTATAATTCCAACGTCACAAGGTTGATATCGGATAAACGTCTCCGGGCGATCGAGATTACAAACAAACTCGACGGCTCGGTCAGAACGCTGGAACTAAGCGGACTGTTTGTCGCGGTCGGACGTGTACCCGAGAACCGGAACTTCGCAGATCTCGTAAGGCTTGACGATGCCGGATACGTGGAAGCGGGCGAAGACTGCCATACAAGCTGCGAGGGCATTTTCGTCGCAGGCGATAACAGGACAAAGACGCTAAGGCAGCTTGTGACCGCCGCTGCGGACGGCGCGATGGCTGCGACGGAGGCGGTAAAGTATCTCAACAATATTTGAGTGCGCATCGAATCAGCGACAGGGGGCCAGAAAAATGAACGTTTATGATTTTACCGTAACGGACAATAAAGGAAACGTCGTTTCTTTGAAAGAGTACGAAGGAGCAGAAGCCCGGAAGGATCGAATGGAACTTCGCTAAATTCCTGATCGACCGCCAGGGAAACGTTGTCGGACGTTTCGCCCCGACTGCCAAGCCGAATACACTGGAAACGGCGATCGAAACGGAACTCGCAAAGTGATCCGTGCTGATGAAAAGACCGGGACGCCGGGCCGGAAGCAGCAGTAGAACGTTTCGACTTCCTTTTCTTGACAATCACCGCCTCAGAATGGTAAACTTGACCCCGTGAATCTGACTTCCCGGGGTGATTTTTTTATGTTCATAAAACGGCTGAAACAAGGATTTCTGGTGCTGATAGCGGCATCGGTTCTGTGTGGATACGCATGTAATAAAAACAACGATCAAACTCCTGAAACTACAGATATAATTGACGACGAACCGACCGCCGAACCGACGGCGACGCCGGTGCCCAGAGACGTTTTATCAGACACGCCGATAGCGCGTTCGATGGTATACGCGAACGAACTTGCCAACAAAGTCCAGGGATACTATACCACGAGCGACCGCAGCGTGTACGTGCTCGAAAACACGACGATGAGGCTTCGCCATAAGCTTGCCGGCGACGACCAGGCCAGGGGACTGGAAAGCTTTTCCGATCTCAAGGGCAACGTCTATTTTACCGACACGATGGACACGTACGTAGTCGATTCGAGCGGAAAAGAATGGACCGACAGATACGCTCTCGGAACCGGACGCGTGAATACGACCCGCCTCGGATTCTACTACTATGAAGCTCACGTAAGAGATCTCGGCGTAGGTATTTCGGGCACGGACGGGAATTTTGAACAGGTTAAAGAGATCGCTGATTTCAGCAGGAAATGGGAAGCGCACGACGGAAAGGTCACGGTAGATACTAAAAACAAAAAAGCGGTATTTACCGTAAGTTCGGTATACGATCCGTATTTCGTACATACCGGATTCAGCGTTCCTACCGTGGACGTAAACGCTATTGAGATCATTATGGCGGTAAAGGGCGTTTCTTCGAGCGTAGAGATGTTTATAAACGACGGCCCGGGTTACAGGCCGCAGCAATCGCTTAAATTCACAGTAAATCCCGACGGAAATCTCCACACTTATCTCATAGATATTTCCGCCATACAGTCCGGAAACGCGCTCCAGGGCGTGCGCCTTGATATCGGAGACGCGGTGGGCGACGAAGTGACGCTTATTTCGATGCGTGCCGTAAAGACAAGTTCGGACGCACCAAAGATCAAAGTCGAGAAAACCTACCATACTTTTTCGGACAAGCTCCATCAGCAGTTCAGGATCGTTGCGCTCGAAAAGGTCGAAAACATCGGCGAGTACGGAATGGTATGGAAGGTCGATAAGAGTACCGTCGCGGCGATTCAGATAAAGGACGGAAGCGGGACGCACAATGATCTTAATTTTAACAGCGAAAGCGTTGAGTACGTGGCGTTCGATATAATCGGCGCGGGAGTGTGCGGCATTATCATCCCGAACGACGGTAACGTTTCAGGCAGCGTCACGGTAAAAGAAGAAGACGGGAAATATATTGTCCGGCAGAAATATCCGGGAAAGCTCAACCTGAAGAAAGGCGCGGAGGCGACTGTCGCGAACAGACTGTACAACGACTCCACGCACAGCTTCGAGGGAATTGACCGCGAGGCATATCTGGAGCGAAATCCGCTTCCAAAAGACAGCATCACGGTCACTGAAACGAACTCGAAAACGAAATATACGAAATATGACGCCGTGAGAGGCCTTTACGTGTTTACGCTAAACGGCTCCACGTTTAACGAAGCGTATAAAAAGGCAAACAGGAATAAATATTTCAGCGCGAGCGTGAATATCAAAAACGATTCCGAAGCGCGCAAGGTGTATCTTGATTTTACGACCAGCGGCGAATGCCTCGAGTGCGGCGCGATGCTTGACGGAAACGGTACGCTCGTGCCGATTCCTATGGAAGTGTGCAAGAATTTCACGTACGAAAAAGAAGAGAAGGTGTACGATCCGACCGACGTGCCTTATTCTGACACGTTCTTCCCGCTGTCTTTAGCGCCGGATGAGGATCTGAGCTTTACGCAGATGCACCTTTATCAGAACTGGGGCATTTACCCGCTCAAGCAGATAGGCTCGATCCAGTTCCACGTATCGTACTACCACCTGTCAACGGGCGTAACGGAATCGAACTGCATTGCCCCGTACTACGTGTACGGACGTGACGGCTGGACGCTTCCGGACTTCCGCGGTCCGAGCGGGATAATGTGGTCGGATCAGCCGCAGTTCACGGCAGGAGGACATAATAAGTTCGTGTCGTATATTGACGGCGAAGGGTCGCTCATAAGGGCGGAATACACGCGCAGCAAAATATTGTCCTACGGACCTGTGTACGCAGACCTCGAGTACAGCTATAAGGCTGATTCGGGCGCGTACGAATACACGCTTCGCCATATGGAATTCCCGCAGACCGACGAGAACAGGACGTATTACACGCTTTCGCTGAAGTTCCTGAAAGACCTCACGGTCGACGACGTGCGCAATAAATTTACGCTCCATTATTTCGACAGCCGCGACCAGAAATTCGATAAGCTCAGCTATACGGCGGATGACGGCACGGTGAAGACAGTCGTTACAGATTTCTCCAAGGCGAATACGAACACCGTGAAGCTTTCGAAAGGCAGCTTTTGGTTCGCGCTCTACGGTTCGAACAGCAAAGACCCCATGAACGAAGCGTTCGTACTTAAAAAGTATGACGTTAAGCTGGACGGGAAAGCGTACGAGGGCGGTTTCGTGCTCCGAAACGGCTACGACGGCGTGATGTACAACGTCACCGAGCTGTCGCTCGATCTCGGAAAATACACGTTTAAGAAGGGCGACACGATCGAGCTCCAGTTCATGCTGGTTCCGTGGGGCAATACGAACCACGACACTTACGAAAATATTGACCGCATATACGAAGATTCCGTGCTAAAACCGCTTACGCTGAACGTTAAGACGGGTATCGTCGCGGAAGAGCCGTTCCTGCCCAGGATCACGTGCGTTGACAATTACGCCGAATTTTCCGTGACGGGCGGGCGCAATAACAACGTTGTCCGGATCGACGGTTTCACGTCATTGGTGAGACCCGTGATAGAAAAGCTCAATGCCGCCGGAGAGTGGGAGATATACGACACGAGCGTTAAGGCGTTTGACGGATATTCGGCTCATTATATTCTGAACGGCACTTACGGCTATTCGTTCGTGTTTACGCAGGAAAGCCCGGACGACGTCCAGACGTTCAGGATAAGAGCATGACGCCGCTAGATATGCAGGGACGTTCAGGGGAAATGATTTAAGAAGGACTGCTAAATGAGTGAATTATATTTGCCCGACAGCATGCTGCTCTCGGTGGAAAAACCCGGAAGGTATATAGGCGGGGAACTGAACAGTGTGGTAAAGCATGAAGGAACGTACGACGTGCATATGGCGATATGTTTCGCGGACGTGTACGATATCGGTATGTCGCATCTGGGATTCAAGCTCCTTTACCATCTGTTAAACGATCAGGATCGCGTATGGTGCGAGCGCGTTTTCGCGCCCTGGCCGGATCTCGAGGACAAGATGCGCGAAGGCGGTTACAGATTATTCACGATGGAATCCCAGCGCGAGGCGCGGGATCTCGACATGCTCGCATTCTCTTTGCAGTACGAGATGAGCTACACTAACGTGGTCAATATGCTTGACCTCGCCGGTATTCCGGTGCTTTCATCCGAGCGCGGCGACAATGATCCTATCGTTTTCTGCGGCGGCCCGAGTGCGAACAATACCGAGCCGATGGCGGATTTCTTTGATTTTTTTAATCTCGGCGAGGGAGAGGAAATGCTCCCGGAGATCGTGGAAGTGTACCGCGGATGTAAGCTCGCCGGTAAAAACCGTATCGAGACGCTAAAGGCGATCGCACGCGTGAGCGGAGTGTACGTGCCGTCGTTTTACGATTGCGTGTTTGATGAAAGCGGCGCGTTCGTATCGCTAACGCCAAAACCGGAATATGCTGAGATCGCCCCGAAGCGGATCCGGAAACGCCTCGTATCCGATTTTGAAAATTCGTATCTCCCGGAACAAATGATCGTGCCGAATATAGAAGTTGTCCACGACCGCATCATGCTCGAGATCTTCCGCGGCTGTACCAGGGGCTGCCGGTTCTGCCAGGCCGGATTTATCTACCGCCCGGTGCGCGAAAGATCGCCTGAAAAATTGACCGCCGCCGCGCAGAAACTGCTCGATTCCACTGGTTACGAGGAGATATCTTTGCTGAGCCTTTCTACGAGCGATTATACGAGACTTGGAGAACTTACTGATGACCTTTTGGAGATAACCGTCCCGAAGCGCGTCAGTCTTGCGCTGCCTTCGCTGAGGCTCGATTCGTTCTCGTTCGAGCTGATGGAAAAGGTCTCTGCGGTGCGTAAGAGCGGTCTCACGTTTGCTCCCGAGGCGGGTACGCAGAGACTTCGCGATATAATTAATAAAGGCGTTAACGAAGATGATCTTTTGCGTTCATGCCGGACTGCTTTCGAAGGCGGCTGGAGCACCGTAAAATTGTATTTCATGCTCGGGCTTCCGTTCGAGACGGATGAAGACCTTATAGGTATCGCCGACCTGGCGCATAAAGTATTGGCACTCTACGACGAAATACACGCCGGAAGAAAAGCCAGGAGGCCAAGCATCACCGTCAGTGTATCAACGTTCGTGCCCAAGCCTTTTACTCCGTTCCAGTGGGCTCCTCAGATCCCGGTGCCGGAGATCATACGCCGCCAGAACGTTATAAAAGAGCACCTCAGCAGGCGCGTCAGCTTCAGCTGGCACGATCCGGAAACGTCTGTGCTGGAGGGCGCGATATCCCGCGGAGACAGACGCATTGGAAAAGTGATCTACGACGTATGGAAAGCCGGAGCACGCTACGACGCGTGGCAGGAGTTCCTTGACTACGGGCGATGGATGGAAGCGTTTGCTAAGAACGGACTTCATGCGGAAGATTTTAACAGAAGAGAACGCTCGACCGAAGAAGCGCTGCCGTGGGACCACGTAGACGTCGGCGTAACGAAAGCGTTTCTTAAGCGTGAACTGGAAAGGGCAAGGCAGGGTATAGTTACCCCGAACTGCAGTGAAAAATGCGCCGGATGCGGCGTCGCGTCATACGGAAGGGGGATCTGTGTTGGTCAAATACAGGATTAGATTCTCGAAAACAGGGCGTGCAAAATACGTATCGCATCTTGACCTCTTGAAAGTTTTCACGAGATGCGCCAGGCGGATCGGGCTTGACCTGGAATATTCTCAGGGATTCAACCCGCACGCTGAACTCGTATTCAGCGCACCGCTTCCTTTGGGAATGACGAGCGACGCGGAATACGTTGACGTCAGCCTCAACAGCGAAACGGACCCGCACGAACTGCTGGAATTGCTAAAAAAATCATTGCCCGAAGGGATAGAACCGCTTAAGATACGCATGCTGGAGCCGGGAGAAGGCTCGGTCATGAGACCTGTCAGGTTTGCAAAATATAAGATCACAGCAGGTTACGGGAGTTCTTCGCTGCATGAAGATCATCCGGAAATATTTCCGGAAATATTCAGAAGTGCGATCGGGCTGTGTCTAAACGGAAACGACCCGGTTTTAACGCTGAAAAAATCGAAAAGCGGGACTAAGCTTGCGGATATCCGACCGATGATAGAGTCATTCGGAGAGGATCTGGAGTGTTCCGGAGACGGAACGTGTTCTTTTTCTGCTGTTCTTGCGTGCGGAAATGAAGTGAATCTCCGACCGGAGACTGCTTTTAAGGGCATTATCGATAAAATAAACGGTTTTGAGCCCGGGGGAAATGCCGGAGACGCTACCGGAGACGCTCAAACGCGCAGGCTTCCTCTGGAATTTTTAGCCGCGCACAAGATCGAATTCTACGACGCGGAGAAAAAAGTGCTCTGGTGATAAAGGAAAAATTGACACCGCGGGTATGTATGTGATATAAGAAAGCGGCTTTTACTCGGAGGTGAGAGCATGACGATCGGGATCATATATGATGAAAACAAGCGTGAATGCATTGATTTTGCGATGCTGCTCGGACGTACCGCGAAAGAACTTAGCTTAGAGCGCGAGAATGAAATAAAAACTTTGACAGCGGCTCTGTCTGACTGCGACGAGGCGGTAGGGAAAGCCGATCTGCTCGTAAGCGTAGGCGGAGACGGTACTTTTTTGCGTACCGCTTCTAAAGCGCTTTCGAGAGATATTCCGGTGTGCGGGTTCAATCTCGGCACGCTGGGGCTTCTTACGGAATTTGAACACGATAATCCCGAAAAGATCATCCGCCGCCTCGCCGACGGGGATTACGTCGTGGAGGAAAGGCACGTCCTGCGCGTCCAGGTCGCGGACGGATCGGGGAAAGTCATTTTCGACGAATATGCGTTAAACGATTGCGTGCTCGAGCGCGGGACGCTCGCGAGACTGGCATACGTTACGGTCAATATCGGCGGTGCATTCGTGGATAACTATCCCTGCAACGGTATCGTTGTCGCCACTCAGACCGGTTCGACCGCTTATTCGATGTCAGCCGGCGGACCGATCATCGAGCCGGGCAACGACGTTATCGTCGTTACGCCTGTTTGTGCGCACTTTACGGACGGAAGACCGATCATTGCCCGCGCCGACAGCGTCGTCACGCTTACGATGAGGCTCGAACACGACTCGATGTACGTGTCCGTTGACGGCCATAAAAACATCAGATTTGAACAGGGGTACGTATGCAGATGCATGCCTTCCGGCCTCGGCGTGCGCGTCATCCGTATGGATCCGCCCAATTTTTATGAGGTCCTGAGACAGAAAGCAGAAGAGAGACGGAGGAAACTTGCGAGATGAAAAACGGCAGACGTGACGAAATACTAAAAATCATATCGAGCGAACCGATACAGAAGCAGGAAGAACTCGTTGCTAAACTAAAAGAGCGCGGGTATGACGTTGGTCAGGCTACGGTATCAAGAGATATAAAGGCTTTGAATCTCGTTAAGGTCGCTTCACCCGGAGGCGGACAGATATATAAGTTCCTGAACGGTTCCGACACGTCAATGCCTGAAAAGCTTATCCCGGTGTTCAGGAATGCTTTCGTTTCGTGTGATTTCGCGTGCAACGCAGTAGTTATCAAGACGCTTTCCGGCATGGCGAACGCTCTGGCTTCCGCCGTGGACGCTATCGATTACCACGGGATAATCGGTACGATCGCAGGTGACGATACCGTGCTTGTCATATGCAGGAACGAGGAATTCGCGTCGGAAGTCGCGGCGCGTCTTCAGGCTGAGGCGAACGGCGGGACGTGACGGTACCGATTTGGCTGACGTATTTCGGAGTTTTATATGTTAAAAAAACTGACCATCAAAGATATAGCGCTTGCCGAGAACGTCGTCCTGGAATTCGGGCCGGGGATGAACTGCCTTACGGGTGAGACCGGCGCCGGTAAATCGATCATTATCGATTCGATCAGCGCGCTTCTGGGGCTCAGAGTGAAGAAGGATATCGTCCGCTCCGGATGTGATTCGGGGTCGGTGACAGGTGAGTTTACAGATATTTCCGATGAAACGGCAGACGTCATTTCGCAGGTGCTGCCGGGACTCCTGGATGCCGGAGAGATACCGGGATCAGTCGTGATCGAGCGTGAGATATCCCAGAGCGGGAGGCACGTATGCCGCGTTCAGGGCAGGATGGTCAGCTCCGCGAACCTTCGTCTCATCGGCGGGACGCTCATAGATATCCACGGTCAGAACGAGAGCAGGCTGCTTACGGACAATTCCGCACAGCTTCATATGATAGATTCGTTCTATGCAGAAAAGATCGACCCGGTGCTGGACGGGTACCGGTCAATGCTTTCTCGATACCGTTCTCTTAAGCGTGATCTGGCGGCTCTTTCGGGCAGCCCGGCGGAGAGGGCGAGAACGATCGATCTGCTTAATTATCAGATACGCGAGATCGACGGCGCTCAGCTTTCTGCGGATGAGGAGGAGTATCTGATATCCAGAGTCCGGTTTCTTTCGCACGCCGAAAAGATCAAAGAGCTTCTGGCAGAGGCTTCTTTTTCTGCAGGCGGCGATGACGGTTCGGAAGGGATGCTGGGACTGCTCGAGAGGATCATGGCTGACGTGGCTAAGGCCGCTGAACTGAGCGATTCGTTAGAAGGCCTTAAAACGGCCGCAGAATCGATTTATTTCGAGGCAAAGGATTTTATCGCGGAACTTGGAAACGCGTCTCAGAAGGCCGAATACGACCCTCAGGAGGCGAATCTGGTTAACAGGCGGCTCGATTATCTTAATTCGCTTAAAAGTAAGTATGGCAACAGCTATGACGAGATAATGAAATACCGCGCCGAAGCGCAGAGCAGGCTCGATTTTCTTAATAATTCCGAGAAGCACGCGGCGGAGATCGCAGGTGAACTCACCGAACTTTCGGAAAAACTTCTTGACGCGGCTTCGAAGCTGAGCTCGATACGTCAGGAGGCGGGGAAAGAATTCGCCAAAGGGATCGAGAAAGAGCTTTACGACCTTGAGATGGGCGGCACGCAGTTTGAAACGGACGTGGTATTTTTCTACGAGCCTTCAGGCAGCGGGTTCGGAGAATTCGGGAGCGACGGGCTGGACAGCGTAGAGTTTATGATCTCGCCCAACCCCGGACAGCCGCTAAAGCCGCTTTCGCGCATTGCCTCGGGCGGAGAGCTTTCGCGCATAATGCTTGCCATAAAGAGTGTGCAGAGTGCTTCGGACAATACTCCTACTCTTATATTTGACGAGATCGACAACGGTATCAGCGGTGTTGCCGCGAACCGCATTGCGTTAAAGTTAAGGGCGTTGTCCCGCTCGCGCCAGGTCATATGCGTGACGCATCATGCGCAGCTTGCCGTGGCTTCGGACGAACACATTTTCGTGTCCAAGTCGGTGCGGGACGGCAATACCGTTTCTTCTGTTAAACGTCTTTCCGGCTCTGACAGAGTAAAAGAGATCGCGCGGCTGCTCGACGGCGACGACCTTTCGGATATCTCTTTATCTCATGCATCCGAACTGCTAAAGCAGCGCTCACAGGAATAATTGCGAATTTCGCTGCAGATGCGAAGGCGGGGTACAGGCGCGAAGGCGAGGGGATGGCGCGTTGGCAACGGAAGAATACTATAATAAAAGATCCGGTCAGATGCGGCCGGATCTTTTATCATATGCGATATTGCCTTTGAGGTATTACTTTATCGTGACGTTCGGGCAGTTAGCAAAAGCGTCGTCGGCGACGGTCATGCCGGCCGTGTCAACGGTTATTGTCAGCGCCTTGCAGCCGTTGAACGCACGCTCTGAGATCTGAGTGATACCAGTCAGATCGATCGTGGTAAGAGCGGTGCAGCCGGAGAAAGCATACTCGGGAACGACCGTCATTGACGCAGGAAGTTTGACCGACATCGTGAATTCGTTTTCGAATGCGCCTCCTGCAATATTCGTGATCGTATCGGGTATCACGGCTTCAGATTCACCGTTATATTTAACGAGCGTCGTACCTATAACGAAGAACTTTTCATTGTGATACTGGAACCACGGCGTACCGGTGAACGCGAACGCTCCGACCTCGGTAACGTTTGCAGGGATGTCAAGGTCATACAGCTTGTAGCAGTTATAGAACGCATATTTTCCGATCGACGTGACTGTGTCAGGGATCTTAACTTCGGAAAGGGAAGTGCATCCGTAGAAAGCGTAATCTTCGATAGATGTGAGTCCCTCGGGAAGCACGACCGACTCGATCTTAGAACATCCGTAGAATGCCTTCGTACCGATCTCCTTAACAGAATCGGCAATGAATACCATATCGAGATTCTCGCAGAAATAGAATGCGTAATCGCCTATGCGCGTAACTCCGTCGGGGATAGTGACGCTCTTGGGAAGCTTTGAACCGTAGAACTCTTTATCCTTTATCTCTTTCCACCCGTTGAATGTGAACGCACCGATCGACTTTACGTTTTCGGGGATCACTATCGTGTCTTCAACGATATCAGCCTTGATAAGAACGCCGTTTCCGAAAACGTGGAACCTGTTCTCGGTAAGGGGCTCATCGTATACGGAGAGGTCATCGTACCATTTGGTGTTATCGAACGCCTGCACGCCTACGTCAGAGAGCTTCAGCGTAAAGATGAAGTTCGAGATATTTTCGCAGTCCATGAAAGCGTAGTTACCGATGCTTTCGATAGCAGAGGGGAATTCGATCTTGGTCAGTCCGAGGCAGCTTCTGAATGCATTTTCACCGATAGACGTGATCGTGTCCGGCAGGTAGATCTCTTTCAGGACTTTGCAGTTTCTGAAAGCATTGTCGCCGATGCTGATGAGCTTGCTGTTTACGTTTACCGTCTCAAGTTTTTCACATCCGTCGAATAGGCCGGAGTTGATGTTTTTCAGTTTGGACGGAAGCGAGATCTCTTTAAGATTTACGGCATCTTTGAAGAGGTTATCGCCGAGGTATTCAAGTCTGCCGCCTGATGCGAACGATACGGACGTGAGGCGGTCAATAAACGAGTCGAACGCTCCTTCGTTGAGCGAGTATGCATTTTCGGATATCGTCAGTTCTACGTTCCCGGTATCGCTCTCGGGGACAAAATATATGACGGCGTTCTGTCCTATGGTGATATATCCGGCGGCGTGTTTCTGCTCAGCTTCCGCTGCGGCAATATTGTTCTTCGTTTCTTCTATCTTGTTCTTGAGCCACGGTGTGTCGTTGAACGTTCCGCCGCCGATCAGATAGAGGACTTTTGAGAAGTTGATCGTTTCGAGCGCAGTGCAGCCTTTGAAAACGTCTTTGCCTAATTCTTTTACTTTATCGGGAAGGTTTAAAGTCGTGAGCGCGGTGCAGTTTTCGAATGCACCGTCTCCGATGGCCTGTGCTTCCTTAAATATCGTTACGTCGGTGAGCGACGTACATCCGGAAAACGTGTAAGCCGGAAGGATCGTAACGGCGTTGGCCTCGATGAATTTCTCGGGAAGTTCGACTTTCTGGAGTCCGGTGCAGCCGTCAAATATATGTTCGCCAAATGAATACAGCTTGTTTTCGAACGCGATCTCGGTGATCCCGGTGCAGTCCTTAAAAGCGTAATCCTCAATGTAGTTCAGGTTGTTGGGAGGGTTGAATTTTCCCTGCAGTCCCGTGCATCCTTCAAATGCGTAAGCTTCGACGCGTGTTACGGAGCGGGGGAACGTGATCGAAGTTACTTCCGTTGCTCCGGCGAAGGCGCTGTCGCCGATGACCGTGATGTCGTTAGGAACTGTTACTTCTCCGCCCTGACCGATATATTCGACGAGCGTGCTTCCGGAGACAATGAACTGTTCCGGATCGTATTCGATGTTGTATATCGGGGACAACGTCGCCGCCTGGTGTGTCGGTTCCATCGTCGGTACGGGCGTTGCCTCCGGTTCTTCGTCTTTACAGGCGGCGAAGAGTGAGACGGCAATGCATGCCGCTAAGATCAGCGCGATTTTCCTGAGTACAGATCTGGATGCGATTTTATTCATAATGAACAAACCTCCGTCTGGAATGAATAAAAGCTTTTGCTTCCTTCTTATGAAGCATCTGCTTTTGAAGCATCCGCGCTTTTGCCGCTTCGAAGCCTCTCGTTTCGCTGCTTGCCTGGGCGGCCGGGCGCGTATATAGCTTTTATTATTATATATTACGCGTGCGTACGAAGTCAACCTCTTTTATGCGTGCGTATGAAGTGCGCACCTATCTTGAACTCGCGTTGTAAGAAGCGTATAATTTGAAACGCGATCCGCCCGGCTGCGGGCGGAGGAAAACAAGCGAGCCACACATTGAAAAGGAGACGGAAAAATTGATAAAGACTGAGGTATTGTCCGTTGGGACCGAACTTCTGATGGGGCAGATAGCAAATACCGACGCTCAATATATATCTGCGAGATTGCCCGACGCAGGAGCCGGAGTCTATTATCATACCGTTGTCGGCGATAACCCCGGAAGGCTCAGAGAATGCCTTGAGATCGCGCTCGGACGGTGCGACGTTGTCATCACGACAGGAGGGCTGGGTCCGACTCAGGATGACCTGACTAAGATCGAGATAGCGTCGTTCCTGGGGCTCCGTCTCATAGAAGATAAAGAATCAAAAGACAGGATCGACGCGTTCTTCAGGGCGCGTGGCGTGACCCCGACTGAAAATAATTACAGGCAGTCGCTCGTTCCGGAAGGATCGGAGGTACTGCAAAACGACAACGGGACAGCTCCGGGCTGCATCATTCATTGTGCGGGTCAATATTCCGGTAAAAGTGTCGTTATGCTTCCCGGACCTCCCGGGGAACTCAAACCGATGTTCGAAAAAAACGTCATGGATCATTTCGAACGGCTGCGTGACAGGGAAAACGAGAGCAAGCTGTTTATAAGATCATGTTTTGTACGGATCTGCGGAACGGGGGAATCTGCCGTTGAGACCAGGCTCATGGGGCTGATAGACGGACAGACCAATCCAACGTATGCCACGTACGCGAAAGAAGGAATTGTCACTGTCAGAATAACAGCTTCGGCTGAAACTTCGCAAAAGGCGGAAGAAATGATTAAAAACGGCGCCGGTGAGATCGTCCGGATACTTGGCAGGGACGTTTATTCTTTGAACGACGAAGAACCGGAGCAGGCTCTCATAAATATCCTTAAAAAATACTCGCTAACCTTATCGACAGCCGAATCGCTCACCGGCGGAATGATCGGAGAAAAGCTCACTTCTGTTCCGGGAGCCTCAGCGGTCTATATGGGAGGCGCCGTGACGTATACGGATGACGTAAAGCACAAGCTGTTAGGTGTAAAGCGAGAAACGTTGACAGCGTTTACAGCCGTCAGCAGCCAGACTTGCCGCGAAATGGCGGAAGGTATTTGCAGAACGCTCGGTACCGATATTGGCATCGCCGTGACGGGATATGCGGGGCCGAAGGTGGATAACGAACCGGTCGGTCAGGTGTTCATAGGCGTGTGCTTTAATGGCAGAACGTTTGTAAAGGAATTCAGGTTCAGCGGAAATCGAGCAAAGATAAGAAATCTAACCGTTGTCAACGCGATCGACTTTACACGTCGTGTCGTTCTCGACAGCATCGACGTTTTGCGAACTGCTGACAATGTTTTGAACAGTTCGACTGCTTCGGGTGTTATTGACAGCGCTGCAGGGCGAAGCTGGAACGGGGAAACGGAGGAGAAAAATGGCTAAACGGTCTTCTGGAATTTCGGCGCAGTCAATGGCGCGCGGTTTCGCGATATTGTCCGTCGCCAGCATCGCGGTAAAGGTATTGTCCCTTCTGTTCGTACCGATCCTCAGAAAACTGTTCGGCGGTTCGGCGGGGTACCAGGTATATACGAGCGCGAACCAGATATACGCGTTCGTGTACGTGATCGCGACTGCAGGCCTGCCCGTAGCCATTTCAAAGACCGTCACCGAATTCCTCTCCTTAGGCGACAGAAAATCAGCCGGAAGATCATTCAGACTCGCAAGAACGTTCCTCGCCGTCATCGGCGTAGTACTGACAATCCTTCTTATAATACTTGCCAAACCGATCGCACACGCATCGGGATACGATAACGCCTGGCTCGGAATAGCCGTGATAGCACCGAACATACTCGTATGCGCGTTATTGTCCGCGTACAGAGGGTACCTGCAGGGACTTAAAAACATGACTCCCACCGCTGTATCGCAGGTAATAGAGCAGATCGTACACCTTTTTGTTGCCATCGCAGCTGTCCTGATCCTGAGGAACAAAGGTATTCTCTGGGCGGTCGCGGGAGCATCGTTCGGAACAGTGGCAGGATCGGTCACCGCACTGGCAATCGTGATATACTATTATATGAAAGTTGGAACTCCGTCGATACCCGAAGGAACGCCCGAAAATGATAAAACTTATTCCACTAAATATTATCTAAGGCTGATCGCACGCTACAGCATACCTATCACCTTAAGCGCCGCTATCCAGTACGGCGGGACGATAATCGACGTCTTTATTGTTAAATCGCGCCTGATCGCGTCCGGCCTTTCGGAAAATGCTGCGGCGTCATTGCACGGCGATCTGAGTTGTGCGCGCCAGCTTATAAACGTACCGACTGCGCTTGTCACCGCGCTTTGTGTGAGCGTTCTTCCCGTCATCGCCGGGCTTCATGCAGAAGGGAAGACGGATGAAGCGAGAAAGAAAGCATCCGAAAGCTTCAAACTATGCTTTATTGCCGCCGTGCCGTGCTCGGTAGCGCTGATGGTATTTGCCGATCAGATATACGGCGTGCTCGATTTCGACACTCCTCTGATTATGACAACGATGGCAATGAGCGTCGTTTTTATGGGTATCGTCCATCTCCAGAGTTCTATAATGCAGAGCATAAATCTCCTTTACCAGTCAACGATCTTCGTCGGTATCGGTGTGGTGCTGAAGGCCGTCCTGAATTACGTGCTGATCGGTATCCCGGGGCTCAACATTTACGGCGCGGTCATTTCGACGTATATTTCGTACATCGTGCCGATGGTCCTGAACGCGATCGTCCTCATCAGGCGGCGGTCAATGAAGATCGATCTTTTCGAGCCTCTGGTGAGGCCAACCGTTGCCAGCACCGTAATGCTGATACCGTCTTTTCCGCTTTATTTCCTAATCCGGTTCATTCTTAAGTTTACGGGCGCATACGTGTCGAACTTGATCGCTTTCGTCATCGCCGCCGTCGTCGCCGTTGCCGTTTATTACGTCGTCATGAGGTTATCGGGCGGCCTTACGAAGGAAGATATCGAATCGATCTCGCCCAAGCTCGCGAGGAAGCTGAAGCTGTAGATGTGAGACCGGATTTATAGTGCTTAAATAAGCTTGTGGCAATTATTTAGTATTGCCAGTTGCCAGTTTCACTCTTGAATTTACCCGCGCCGGAGTTTATAATAAGCCCATCGGGCGCGCAGGGCGCAAAAATCTTTCAGAACGACCCCTGAACGCTACGTAAATCTTTACGACGGAGGGGACGCTTTATTATGGCAAAAGTCACATTCAGAACAGAACGCTGCAAGGGATGCAGGCTCTGTCTGTCCGTCTGCCCTAAAAAAATCATTGCGATCGATGAAAACGTTTTGAACACCAAAGGATACCATCCCGCAGGTGTCACCGATCAGGAAAAATGCATCGGCTGCGCGTTCTGCGCGACCATGTGTCCTGATTGCGTTATTACGGTAGAACGGTAGAAAGGCAGGCTCAAGATGGGTGAAAAAATACTGATGAAAGGTAATGAGGTCATAGCCGAAGCCGCGCTAAGGGCAGGCTGCCGTCATTATTTCGGATATCCGATCACGCCTCAGACAGAGGTAGCTCACTATATGGCGAGAAAGATGGAGGAGATCGGAGGAACGTTCGTCCAGGCGGAAAGCGAAGTTGCCGCCATCAATATGGTCTACGGAGCAGCGAGCGCCGGAGTCAGGGCGATGACGTCGTCATCCAGCCCCGGAATAAGCCTTAAACAGGAAGGCATATCGTACGCGGCCGGAGCAGAACTCCCGATCGTCGTAATAGATATTGTCCGCGCGGGACCCGGACTCGGAGGCATCCTTCCGGCACAGTGCGACTACTTCCAGATGGTAAAAGGCGGCGGTCACGGCGACTACCATAATATTGTCCTCGCACCTCAGGGCGTGCAGGAAATGTACGAACTCGTTGTAGACGCGTTCAACCTCGCCGATAAATACCGCAATCCGGTCGTCGTCATGGGCGACGGATACATGGGCCAGATGATGGAAGCGGTCGAATTCCGCGACGTCGAAAAGATCGAGCGCCCCGAAAAACCGTGGGCTGCATGCGGCAGCGAAATGAAGCGCGAACACAACACCATCACTTCGATATATATCGATCCGGACGTGCTCGAAGCACACGTGAATCATATGTATGAAAAATACAAGGTGATCGAAGCTACCGAGGCGAGAGTGGACGTACAGAACTGCGACGGCGCTGACGTCATCGTGGCAGCATACGGCACTTGCGCGAGAGTCACTAAAAACGTTATAAAAGACGCCGCAAAGCTCGGAATTAAAGTCGGACTGATCAGACCGATCACGCTCTGGCCTTTCCCGAAGCAGGCGTTCGAGAAATACGCTACGACGCCGAAGGGATTCTTAACGGTCGAGATGAGCATGGGCCAGATGATCGAAGACGTGCGCCTCGCGCTGAACGGAAAGAACACCGTGGAATTCTACGGCAGGACGGGCGGAAATGTACCGGCACAGAAAGCCATACTTGAAAAGGTAATTAAAATTGCCCGCGGCGAAAACAACGGGGGAGGCGAAAACTGATGAGCATCGTATTTCAGAGACCTCACGCATTAATAGATAAACCGCTTCATTATTGTCCCGGCTGCACGCACGGAATAATCCACAGACTCGTGGCGGAAGTGCTCGACGAGCTCGGCATCGAAGGAACCACCGTAGGCGTGGCGTCCGTAGGATGTACTTATAACAGCTACGAATATTTCAACTGCGACATGGTCCAGGCCGCGCACGGAAGGGCTCCGGCTGTTGCCACCGGTATACGCAGATCGCTTCCGGACCGCACCGTATTCACGTATCAGGGCGACGGAGACCTTGCCGCTATCGGTACCGCCGAGATCGTACATGCCGCGACAAGAGGCGAGAAGATCACGACGATATTCGTTAACAACGCTATATATGGCATGACTTCAGGCCAGATGGCTCCCACGACCCTTATAGGTCAGGTAACGACAACGACTCCGTTCGGCCGCAAACCGGAGCTCCACGGCTATCCCGTACGCGTATGCGAGATGCTCTCGACGCTCGAAGGTGCCGTTTACGTTGAGCGCGTGGCGGTGAACAACGTTCAGAATATCCGCAAAGCTAAGGCCGCGATCAAGCGCGCGTTCCAGGTACAGCAGGCCGGACTCGGCTTCTCGATCGTGGAAGTGCTTTCGATCTGCCCGACGAACTGGGGACTCAGCCCCGAAAAAGCGCTCGAGTGGCTCGGCGAAAATATGATCGAGCATTACCCGCTCGGGAACTACAAGAACGTCGAGCTGCCTTCGGATAAGCCCGCGGTGAAATAACAAGGAGGTGCCTTTAATATGGACAATCAGATCATTTTTGCCGGATTCGGCGGTCAGGGCATCCTCTCGATGGGCCGTTTCATCGCTCATGCGGGACTTCACGAGGGCAAGCACGTTTCGTGGCTTCCGTCGTACGGACCCGAGATGCGCGGAGGTACGGCTAACTGCAACGTGATCGTTTCCGACGAAGAAGTCGGATCCCCGATCATAAGCGAAGCCACGGCGCTCGTCGTAATGAATCAGCCGTCACTCGAAAAATTCGAAGCAAACGTTGCCCCCGGCGGCGTGATAGTGCTCGACAGCGACCTTGTCCCCGTAAGACCCGCACGTACTGACGTGCGCGTATTTGCTATCCCGGCCACTAAAATGGCGTACGAGATGGGCAACGCCACGTTCGCCGGAGTAATCCTGCTCGGTAAACTCATCAAGGAGACCGGCGTCGTAAAATTTGAAAGCTTCGAAGCCGCGCTGCGCGGTATTCTCAAGCCCAAAAAACACTACCTGATCCCCGAAGAAATGAAAGCACTGAAAGCAGGAGCTGAATACTGATACATGGATCACCGATACCGCGAAAGCAAAAACGAACCCGATCAGCGACCGGAGGCAGAGACTTATGAGATCGCACGAAAAAAGAAAAAATAAGGCAGAGTCACTAAATAAACATATATCAACCCGGGCGGTCTCTTTTGCGCTCGCCGTGCTGATGATCACGCTCGCCATAGCGCAGTTTATTGCCGCACCTGCTTTCGCCGAGCCGGAGAAGGTTAAAGACGCGAAATACTTTTTGCTGAACGATCCCGGCTACCTCGATTTCTTTTCCGGTAATCAGATAAGGAGCCTTGAATTCGGAACTGAAGGCGACGTCGGATTTGCACGTATACACCTGGTACCGATGGGCGTTGACCCGTTCATTTTTATGCCTATCAGTCTTATTACCGACGGGATATCGTGCGACGAATACCGGTACGTTGCCATAAGCGTCAGATCGCCTTATCCGAGCAGGTGCAATCTTTATTTCGGCACGAGCATAGAAGGCGGCCTCGATGAGGCTAAAAATATACCTTCCCTGAACTCTATTACGGATAGCGACGATTGGGATACGGTAGTATTCTACTGCGGCGGCAACGCGAAATGGACGGGAATATTGGGAACTGCCAGGTTCGACCCGTACGGCGGCGTTCCGGAGGGAATGGACTATATCGACATACGCTGGATGGCATTCGTTAAAGAAGAAAAAGATCTGGAAGATCTCGACGTTTCCCTCGATGATCTGTCCGGCGCCGGTCAATACACGAGGATGCCTGTGTATTCTACCCCGGACAGGACGAAGCCTCCGGAGAATTCATTCAAACCTGATGTAACCAGCCAGATCGTTCCGGTCAATACCGAATCAAAGAGCGGTATCTCTCCGGTCGTTCTGATCATAGTTTCCTCGATACTGACGCTTTGCATAATCGCCTCTGCCGTCGGGATCATAGTCATCAAACGCAAGGATAAAAACGGGAAAACCTGACGCGGATGCCGGAGGTTTGATGTGGAAGATAACAGAAAAAGAAAGTATAAAAGGATCGTTCTCATAGGCATGCCGTGCGCGGGAAAATCGTCGATCGGACGCGTTTTATCGCAGCACTACAGGCTCGCTTTTTACGACCTGGATGACGAGATCGAAAAATACGCGGGGATGTCCATCGAGAATATTTTTAAGACTTCCGGCGAAGCAGAATTTAGGAAGATCGAAACGCACGTCACCGAGATGATGGCGAACACCGAAGATGCGGTGATCGCTACCGGGGGAGGTATCGTGACCAAACCTGAAAATATGGCGCTGCTGAAACGGGAGGGCAGCCTCGTCGTATATATCCACCGCGATTTTTACAAACTTGCCACGACGCCGAGAAAGGTCAGGGATAAGCGGCCGGTCCTGAGAGAGGCTAATTTCCAGGAGCTATTTGATCTGTATAAAAAAAGGCTACCTTTGTATAAGAAGTACGCGGATGTGGAAGTCAGGAACGACAACGGCCGGGAGGATTCCGCTGCCAGGATCGTGAAGGTCCTTGACGGCATATTGTATGAAACAACGGATGAGACCGCCTTAGCGGATACCGCAAACGCCCCGTCCGGCGTGCGCTCTTTGGTGGAATGATGTTCAGGAAGATGCGCCCGGATCTGAAATACGACGACATCTACGCGATCGACCTGGACGCTCTTCGCGATTCCGGCGTTACCGGACTTTTTTTCGATATCGACAATACGCTGGAACCGTACAGTACTCCCGAGCCCGGTGAGAAGCTCTCCGGATGGATATCAGCCCTTTTAAAAGGCGGTTTTCGCGTCGGAGTGCTGTCAAATGCCAGGCGGGAAAGAATAGAAAAGTTTATATCCGGTTTTCCCTTAAGCATACGTGACGAAGTGCTCTACGTCTGCGATGCGGGAAAGCCGTTAAAAAAAGGATTCAAAAAGCTGTGCGCCGCCGCCGGACTTACACCGGGTCAATCCGCGATGGTGGGAGATCAGCTTTTTACAGATATTTTAGGCGGGAACCGTTCCGGCCTGACAACTGTTTTAGTTAAACCCATAGACCCGACGATAGAACCTCCGTTCGTAAGGTTCAAAAGACTTTTTGAGAGGCCATTTTTATGAAAGAAACGATTTATGAGACGACCAAAAGAAGAACCGATTCACTGCGCAAATTATTTGACGAAAAGAAAATAGACGCCGCGTTTATCAGTTCCGGTCCCGGAGTCCGATATCTTTCGGGGTTCGCCGGAACACCCAAAGATGCGTCACTTTTTATAACGCCTGAACGCGCATACATCATAACCGATTCACGCTATACGATCCAGGCAGGCGAACAATGCCCGTATTACGAGCTTGTAAGCGGAAGATCTTCTGATTTTAACAAGGTAAGATCATGCGCCCCGGCGGAAAGATCCGTCATCGGTTTTGAGAATCTTGAGATCTCATATATCGATTTCATGCGCATGAAAGAAGCGTTCGGAACGTACGATTTCGTCGGACTTGACCACGCCATAGCAGATCTTCGGAATATAAAAGACGATCTCGAACTTGAATACATCAAAAAAGCGTGCGAGATAGCGTGCGGCGCGATCGGAGATACCGTACCGTATATAAAAGACGGCGTGCTCGAGCTTGACCTCGCGACCGAACTCGAATACCGTATGAAAAAACGCGGCGCATCCGGACCGTCGTTCGATACGATCGTTGCCTCCGGAGTAAGAGGAGCGCTGCCTCACGGCCTTGCCTCCGCCAAACCCGTGAGAAACGGAGAACTTATCACGTTCGACTTCGGAAGCCTCTACAACGGATACTGCTCCGATATGACGAGAACTTTTGCGTTAGGTGAGCCTGATCCCGAAATGGTCAGGATCTATAACGTAGTTCTTGAAGCTCAGCTTGCCGGTATCGACGCGTATAAAGCAGGAATGAAAGGCTCTGAACTCGACAAGGTGTCAAGAGATATCATTGCCGCAGCAGGGTACGGCAATTATTTCGGTCACGGGCTCGGTCACGGCGTCGGTCTTGAGATACATGAAGGCGTGGGCGTAAGTCCCGGCAGCGCCTCCGTGCTTGCGGAACGAACAGTTTTCAGCATCGAACCCGGCATATACATCGAGAATAAAGGCGGCGTAAGGATCGAAGACCTTGTAACGTGTGTAAACGGCGTTAAGACAGTGCTTACGGCATCCAGCCCCAAGGCGCTGATGATACTGTAAGTAATACACAGAGGCGGTGAACGAATGGTGAAAAACGATAATAAGATCAGGCGCAAAAGGAGCTCGCCGGTAATTATTGCTTTTACCTTCCTTTCGCTGATCGCCGTTATGATGCTTTTAAGCGGCTGCAATCCGGAGAAAAACAGTATGTGGTTTGAACATCCAACTAAAAAAATACTTTCGGATCACGTTGATCCGGATGGTAAAGACAGGTACACTCTGTATCTTGCCAGAAACGAATATGAGAGCTGCCAGGTCGCGGTAAACCTTTCTGAAAGCTTTCACGACCTTCGTATCAGCGCGGAACTGAAGTCGCGAAACGGTAAAAATACCGGCGCGGAAAACGCTGATCTGACGGTCGAGATATTCAACGAACATTACGTTTACGCACCGAAATACACGCCGTTCTTCCAGGTCCCTCCGGAAAAGGAAGGTGCATACGAAGAATATCCGGACGCGCTCTCTCCGCACGTGGCCCCGGTGTCCGTGAGATTCGAAGAGACGACGCCTTTTTACGTTACCGTACATGCCGGTAAAAATGCCGAAGCAGGCGAGTATAAATTCGTTATCAATGCCAGCGCCGGAGGGAGTGTCATCGATTCGTGCGAACTTACTGTCCGGGTCTGGGATTTCTGTCTTCCCGACACGCCGTCAATGTCTGCAGTTTCAGATGTGAGCGCGTACCAGATCGCAAAACTGACAGGCATTTCGGGCGACGAACTCCAGAGTCTGTTTGAGAAATACTATGATTTTATGGCCGAACATAAGGTCTCGCCATATTCGCTTCCTTACGACGTGTTAGACGAGCTCGCCGACAAATTTATGGATGATCCGAGGATCACGGGTTTCCGCGTATCGTACGGCAATGACGACTATATCAGAGCGGTACGCGAGAAGCTTATGGCGAAACCGGAACGCCTGAAGAAGGCATATTTCTATTTCCTTGACGAGCCGTCGACCGTTGAATCTTACTTTAATCTTGTCAGCAAGAGCGAACATCTCCTTGAGATATTCCCGGAAGCACGCATCGTATCACCGTTTTTTGTTGACCCCGATATGCCGGACGGACGCGACGCTATCGAGTACACATTCGGCACGGTCAATATCTGGTGCCCGAAACTTCATTGCTTTGACCCGGTGAATCTTTATAATGATTCGCAGCGGGCAAGGCTCAGGCCTCTTAGGGAGAGGTTATACGACCGCCGTTTGGCAGGTGAGGACCTCTGGACTTACGTGTGCTGGGAACCTGGAGAGCCGTATCTTAATCTTTACGTAAATATGCCCGGTGTCCGTCACCGTCTGATCTTCTGGCAGAACTATATGCTCGGCGCTAACGGTTTTCTGTACTGGAGCAGCAATTACTGGACGATGCTCAAGGATCCGTGGACCGACATGAACACCGTGAAGGACCTTTCTCCGAACGTTTTCGGCGACGGTTCGCTGATCTACAACGGTGACAAGGTCGGTGTTTTCGGTGCGTGTTCTTCGCTTCGCCTTGAGGCCGTGCGCGACGGCATCGATGATTATGAATATATGATCATGCTTGAAAAGCTCGGCGTTGACCGGAACGAGATACTCAGGCTCGTGAACCAGCTTACTCAGTCGATCACCGAATATACTTCGGACGACGATCTGCTCAGCCGCGCCAGGATCCAGATGGGGAACCTTATCGAGAGCCGCACGAGGTCAAGCTCCGGCAGGTGACCGTCCGTATCCGCCGCAGGCCGTAAGATCTCTGCAGACTCCGCATACCGTCAGAAATGGTCGCTTGCAAAACTAAATTCCACT
>DBVV01000146.1 GCA_002308795.1 Mageeibacillus sp. UBA1255
CACACGGACCTGATGGTAGCGTGACCTTGGTGAAAATCACAAATACATGGCGCTGTCAAACCCACTAATATAATTCCACCACACTCCACTTTGATCGTTGCGTTGTTGTAAAAGGCGGTCTGCGCTGCGGCCGTTCAGAACGGTATTACGGTATTGACAGCAACGCAGACGGCGCTTTTTTATGCCGCGGACAACGGTCAGGACGTTGTCGCCGTTTCCGGGAACAACAGCCTGCAACAATTTGTGGCAATCCGCCGCGCGTTTTGAAACGTTTTGTCCCTTGACACCCCCCTTATAAAAAAATATAATTATAGGAGCAAATACAGGCAGGCTCATTGACACTTTTCACGCAAGCATACAAAAGACAAAACGAGGTGACGCAGATGAAAAAGACCCGGACTCCCAGATGGCGCAGCAGACTCAACCGAGGGTTGATCGCCATTGCCGCGATCGCGCTGCTGTGCGTGGTGTTCGTTGTTGCCGCCGGTATTTATGTAAACAACATGCCCCCAAAAATGATAAAACTGGCCGAAGAATATTACCAGACCCTTGACCCCGCGGAAGAAATTCCGCCGAGGATATATCAGGCTGCGCAGATCATGCAATGGGACGATCTGACCCACGCCACCGTCAGGGTGTACGGAAAACTGGAGAGCGGGATCAAGGACCTGCCCTTCAGCGAAGATATGAGGTACGACCTTTTCGACCAGTTCCAGGTTGAGTTCAAAGGCGGAAAATGGCACATCGTCAGCTACCGGTACAGTTTCCAGGGCCGCGCCGAGGAATACGCGAAATACGCGGAAAAGGAAGGGCTTTGACCATGAACGGGGAAGGATCGGACAATACAAAACGCGCGATTCTTGAAGTTCGCGGAATCAATAAGCGCTTCGGCAAGCGGCAGGTGGTGAAGGACGCCTCTTTCGACGTGTACGCGGGGGAAATATTCGGATTTCTTGGCCCCAACGGCGCCGGCAAGACCACCACGATCAAGATGATATTGGGCTTCTTGTTCCCGGACTCGGGCGAAATTCGCATCTGCGGAAAAGATCTGCGCACCGAGTACGAGGCGGCAATGGCGAACGTGGGCGGCATCGTCGAGAACCCGGACATGTTCAAAGAATTCAGCGGCCTTGACAACCTCAAAATGTACGGCGCGATCCAGAACGGCGTCACGCAGGAACGGATAGATGAAGTTGTCCGGCTGGTCGGGCTGGAAAAACGCATCAAGGACAAAGTGCGCAAATACTCGCTGGGAATGAAACAGCGCCTGGGAGTTGCCCAAAGCATCCTCCACCGGCCCAAACTGCTGCTCCTGGACGAACCCACGAACGGGCTTGACCCCAACGGCATCCGGGAGCTGCGGCTGATGCTCAGGCGGCTTGCCGACGAAGAAGGAGTGGCGGTCTTCGTGTCCAGTCATCAGCTGGCCGAGATGGATCTGATGTGCGACCGGGTGTGCGTGATCGATAACGGCGTGATCAAGGGCGAGATGACGGTCGAGGAGCTGCGGCACGCCGGCGGCAGCGAGCGGGAATTCGTGTATACCGTGACGGATGTTAAGACGGCGGAGACTATATTCCGCGGTCTCGGACTTGAGCCGGTGACGGCAGCGGTCAATTCTTCTGCTTCCGCTTCGGCCGGGGACAATAATTCGTCTATCTCGGTGCGTATGGATCAGGCCCGGCTGGCGGAGGTCAACGGCGCGCTGGTGTCCGGCGGCGTCAATATCCTTACGGTTTCCGAGGTTAGCCGTTCTCTCGAGGATCTGTTCATGGCGCTCACGGGAGGAGGCGGGAGCATTGAATAACAGCGATAACATCAAAAGCGGCAATAAATTGGCCGCTCTCTACAAAAATGAAATGAAGCGCGCCTTCGGCCGGCCCCTCGTCTGGATAGGCCTGGCATTGGCGTGCGTGTTGACATTGGCATGCTTTTTTATTCCTATCAACAACATGAAGGGGCTCCGCAGCACCGAATCCGATGAAATGTATTTTGCACAATTAAACGATTCGCTGAACAGCAGCCGTGACCATATAACCGAATACACGGCTCAGCTCGAAGAATCAGAGGAGAAACTTGTTCAGTTCAAAGCAGATTACGATGCAGCGGTGAATGCGTTAGAGGCGGATAATAACATAGAAACCCAAAAGGAAAAAAGTCGTGCCGAAAAAGCGTATGTTGATGGATTGAACGGAGTCTCCAATCTGATGAACCGTATCGTCAGATTAAAAATATCTGCAAAAATATCAGAATTACGCCTTGAGTACCGTATAACGCGCTGGGATTACAGAAGCGGCATTCTGAATGCCACACGGGAAGAATTTGAACGGACCCATCTGGACAGCATGGTCGATCCAAAGCTCAACGGGGCCCTCCAGCGGTACGAGCGCCTCGTCGCAGAGCTCCCCGAAGACGAGCAGAAGGTTTTTGATAAACTAGAAAGCTATATACCCGCGATTGAAGCGGAAGATTTCGGCTTTTTTGTAGCGGAGCTGAGAAGCGTAGCGGAAGCGGAAGAAGACTCGTTTGCCAGAACGGCCAGGCTTGAAGCGTATGATTTTATCGCAAAAACGGATATGAAGGCAGTTGGCAACGCCGGCGGTTCAGAGGCGATCCGCAAAGTAGACGAATATGTTGCCGCCCGCGCGGAACAGCTTAAAAACAACGACCTGGTAAAAGGAGTTTCACCGAAGCGCACGTTTGAATTGGATACTCAGGTCAACCTTTTGGCCGCAGATCTCTCGAACGGCATCAGTGCGTCGCGGGGGGAGCGGATCGCCAAATACGACCGGTATATTATGCCGAGGCAGGACAATACCGATCCCAACCGCATAATAAACCAGTCGCTGAGCTTTGCCGGTATGCTGGTGGTGCTGTTGACCGTGATCGCACTGGCCGCAAATTCGATCGCCGGCGACATCAGGAGCGGCGCGGTAAAATCCCTGATAATTGCCCCGGTCAGCCGCAGCAAAATAGTCTGGTCAAAGATATTGATGGTCCTGACGGTGACGTATTTATTGACCGTCGCGGTGACAATATTCGCGCTGCTCGCGGGCTCGGCGGTGACCGGGATCTGGGATCACGGGCGGGTGCTGTACAACGCGGGCAGTACGCCCCGGATATTGCCCTTCTGGCTGGCAACGCTGTTTTCGTCCCTGATCGACGGCGTCGCGGTGTTCTTCTTCGGCATGCTGGCGCTGATGTTGTCCGCGCTGACCCGGAACGCGGTGATCTCCATACTCGCGCCGGTGGGTTATTACGTCGTCAATCTTTTTCTCACTCCCATGGGCGGGATCACTACCAACCGGTTCGTGAACGCGGTGCTGCCAATGAAGAATTTCGAGAATCTCTGGTTCAGCAGGGAAGCGTCGTCAATGATGAATGCGACCGCAATGTTCGAGTCTGTCGGCGATTACAGGGTCCAGTATATCCTTCACCCGTTCAGCCAGCTGTATTCAGTGATCTTTATTGCGGTGTTGTTCGCGGCCGTGATCTGGGCGGCAATCGATGGGTTCTGCAGGAGAGATATTACGTAAAGTGGCAAGTGGGCGAACTGGATGATGACCCGAAATTCTTAGTCATCTATCCGGTTTCGCCAGAACCGTGCGCGTCTGCCAGTTCCGCTTTTCTCCGCATTGGCATATTTTTACGCCTTCTTCGAGACCTGCAAGCAACCGGGCAGGATTCAGCAATTGCCTCAAAGAAGCACCCGATGACGCAAAACCAGTGCTTGCGTCATCGTGTACTTATGTAAAACAAACAATTTCAGAGCGTCTTCAGGTACTTCGCACTGAGGTCGAGGCCTTCCCACGTCTCCATATCGGGAATTCCTTCCTGCTCAACGATGTACAGGACGTCTTTACCGAGCAGTTTGTATATCCCGGGAAAATCGACAAGGCCTCTGCCGATAGCGGTCCCGGCGTACGGCGAAACGGTCTTTACCTCTTTCATATGGACCATTTTTACGCGGTCTTTATATTTCGTCAGATAAGCGACCGGATCAGCGCCGCCGACAAGCGCCCAGCACACGTCGAGCTGAACGTTTACCAGCTTCGGATCGGTGTTTTCGTACAGAATATCGAGCAGCCATTTGCCCTGATCGTCGCGGGCAAATTCGTGCGAATGGTTATGGTAGCTGAAATGTATCCCTGCGGCCTCGCATTTTTCACCGATACCGTTGAAAAGTTCGGCGATGCGAAGGACGTTGTCGCGGCTGTTGAAGTTTCCGATCCCGGCGCAGGCAATGTTTTTCGCACCCACGGTATTCATATATTCAAGTTCGGCGTCAAGGTTCCCTACGACGTTTGCATGGGAGCTCACGGCCTGCAGCCCGTATTCATCGAGCATACGCTTCATTTCGTGCGCGTCAACGCCGAAATATCCCGCAAATTCAACCTGGCTGTAGCCTGTCTCCGCCACTCTTTTAAGCGTTTCGGGCACGCTTCTGGCCATATCTCCGCCAACAGAATACAGCTGTAAACCAATTTTATCCATTCCAATCATCCTTTCTTCGCCACGCGAGCGGCAATCTCATTTAAAAATTCATCAAGGTTCATTACTTTTTTGTTTTCAAGTGTGGAAATAAGCGCAAGGTCGCCGGTCATATTGCCCTCCGCGATCGCTTCGAGCGTGCATTCCTCGACGTTCCGCGCAAATTTCACCAGCTCCGGGATCCCGTCCAGTTCGCCGCGTTTCGCAAGCGCACCGGTCCATGCGAAAAGCGTTGCCACCGGGTTCGTGGAAGTCGGTTCGCCCTTTAAAAATTTATGGTAATGGCGCGGGATCGTGCCGTGAGCGGCTTCGAATTCGTAATATCCGTCAGGCGATACGAGCACGGACGTCATCATTGCGAGGCTTCCGAATGCGGTCGCAAGCATGTCGGAGAACACGTCTCCGTCGTAGTTCTTGCACGCCCACAAAAAGCCGCCTTCCGATTTCATTACTCGCGCGATCGCGTCGTCAACGAGTGTGTAGAAGTATGCTATTCCTTTTTCTTCGAAGCGCGTTTTGAATTCATTTTCGTATATTTCGGCGAAGATCTTGCGGAATTCTACGTCGTACGTCTTAAGGATCGTATCTTTTGCAGAGAACCACAGATCGACGCCCAGATCGAGCGCATACTGGAAGCAGGCGCGGGCGAAATTGGCCACGGAAGCGTCAGTATTATGCATACCCATAACGATGCCGGGACCTCCGGCAAAATCTTTTACGGTGACTCTGCGCTCCGACCCGTCCGGATCGGTTATCACCAGCTCCGCCTTCCCGCCCTCAGGCACTTTCGCGTCAACGGCAGCGTATATGTCTCCGTACGCGTGTCTCGCGATCACTATCGGCTTTTTCCAGCCGGGAACGAGCGGCGAAATTCCTTTTACCAATATAGGCGCTCTGAAGACTGTTCCGTCGAGGATCGCTCTGATCGTGGCGTTCGGGCTTTTCCACAGCTTTTTCAGTCCGAATTCAGCCTGGCGCTGCGGGTTCGCGGTGATCGTGGCACATTTTACGGCCACGCCGTACTTCTTCGTGGCGAGCGCGCTGTCAACGGTCACCTGATCGTCCGTGGCGTCGCGGTTTTGTATCGAAAGGTCGTAGTATTCGGTCTTGAGGTCGATAAACGGTTCGATCACTGTTTCTTTGATCTTTTTCCAGATTATTCTGGTCATTTCGTCGCCGTCCATCTCGACCAGCGGCGTTTTCATAGGGATCCTGGAGTCTTTGCTCATAGCGCAGCCAATCCTTTCGTAATAGTCAATATACATCTGCCTTGCCAGCTCCACGCTGTCTTCTCCGGTCGGATTTTTAACGGGTGCGAATTCGTCCTCGCGTCTCACGCGCAGCACTCTTAGATTATTCAGCGCCTTGAACGCATCGAAAAGGAACATCTCGAACTTGAATCCGCCGGTCCGCTCGATCTCGCCGCCCGATGCCGGGTCAAAATATTTCAGTTTTTTTACTGCCACGTGGTAATCCATGCCGGTGTCGCACAGTTTTCCAACTACGTCCATGCGGAAAACGTAGGCAAGCAGATTGCAGTCGCCGTAAACGTATTGTCCGTCTGGCCCGGTCATTTCCGCGCATTCTTTCGGTATCTCGGTATATTCCACGACGCCCGGTTTGCCACCGCGATAGCAGAACACGCCCGACTTCTCACCCGGACCCCTCTTAAGGTACGATTTAGCGATAGCCTCGCAGCCCGAGCCGTCGATCATTGCCCCCAGAAACAGCGGATCAGCCATCTTGATCAGGCAGTTATCAACGCCGGTGACCATAAGATAATCCACGTTCATTGCCCTGAGCTCGTCGAGGCAGCCCTGCTTTTTAAGCGACACGAACATACCGCCGTTGCCGTTCGGGCTTTTAAGGACTTTGTCCGGCGCTTCCAACTGAAGCTTTCCGTCCGGCGTGAGCGGAGGTATCATCGTCTGCGGGAAAAAGTGCACCTGATCCTTCGGATAGCCGAAATAACCGTGCGATTCGAAAAATTCCACCGTCGCGGCGTGATTTATCTCGCTCGTCATAATGAACCACGGAATGACCTTGCCCGCCCGTTCAGAAACGCTCCTGAGCCTGTCCGTATGCAGTTCGAACAGAGATTTATGGGACGGAAGACCGATATCGAACGTTCCCTTTGGCCCGTCATGCCCGAGCCTCGTGCCCTGTCCGCCCGCCATCGTCAGAACGGCAAGTTTTCCGGCTTTTATCGCTTCCATACCGAGTCCGGTAAGCCTCTCCCGTTCTTTCGGGGTCAATTTTTCGCTGTCCAGCGGCGTGAGCGGCGTCAGTTCCGACGGGTCAACTTCTCCCCCGGCTTCGTGTTTTTCTGCTTTTTCGTACAGCTTTTCCATCAGTCCGAGGTCAATTTCTTCTACGTCACCTAGGAGTTTTTCTTTTCCTTCCTCCGTTAGCGCGCCGTAGCATGCCAAAAGCCCTGCCTGACCGTATTTTTCGAGTCTGGCCCGGGCTTTTTCGTATCTTTTTTCAAGTGTTTCAAATCCGGTCATCTTGATCTGCTCCGCATCTTATTCGGTAATTTTCTCTAACTCAGCCTCTTCCTCAGGCGATATTGACGACTGCGAACCGGAGTTCTTTTTGCGCCTTCCCACGTTTTTAACTTCAGCGGCGTCAAACTGCTGTATTTCGTACGTGTCGGCGCCTGTCTCGAAACTCACCTTAACCGTTTCTTTAAGATAATTCGCCTCTGTTACGATCCCCTTGCCTTCCGGCGTCTCCACGATCGAACCCTCCGGCGGGACCCGCTTCATCGCGTCCTCGTACGCGTCCTGCTCATATTTGAGGCAGCACATAAGACGGCCGCACGTACCTGATATTTTAGAAGGATTGAGCGAAAAGCCCTGCGTCTTAGCCATTTTGATTGAAACAGGCTGGAAATCGTTCATTGCCGACGCACAGCATATCACCCTGCCGCAGATACCAAGACCACCCACGGTACGCGCCTGATCCCTTGACCCCACCTGCCTAAGCTCGATGCGGGTGCGGAAGATCGATGCTAACGATTTGACCAGCTCGCGGAAATCGATGCGGTTCTCAGCCACGAAATATATAAGCAGTTTGCTCATGTCGAACGTATATTCCGCGTTGATCAGCCTCATATCGAGCCCGAATTTCTCCACTTCGTCACGGCAGCGCACGAACGCCTCTTCTTCCCGGCGGCAATTCTCTTCGAACACTTTATCGTCCTCGGGCGTGGCGATCCTTATCACCGGTTTCAGCGGCTGCACCGTGAGCGCGTCGTCGATCTCTCTCGCATCCGTCGCCGCCTCTCCGTATTCCTGACCGTGCATCGTCTCCACCAGCACGTGCATTCCTTTTTTTATTTCAAGCCCGTCGGGGGAGAACAAATACGTCCTGCCTCCCTGACGGAATCTGACGTTTACGACCTGTGCCATAAAAACTCCTGAATTATATAATCTCCGTCATTTATGGGACCGCCGCCCGCGATCCCCGCTTATGAGACTCCTGCCGCGTCAATGATCTGCGCTGCCAGGTTCGCCGCTATCATCCTTTGATTTACGTTCTGCACGGTAAGCGGATACGCTCTCGTTACGGCGTCAACGATCTTTTCCCATCCGTGCCTGCCGGTGATTTTCGCCAGCTCTTCTATTTTATTCCCAAACTGCCTGTTTTGCAACGCCTGCGTGCTTCCGGTACGTGCAAATATCATTACGTCCCGTACTATAGCCGTCAGTTCGAAAAACAGAAAATCCTTATACGGAAGATTATCCTTGTCCGTGAACAACGCTATAAACTCCATATAAAACGTGCCTGCTTTGCCTTTCCCGCTCCCTAACATCGAAAGAACGTCGAAAATGCGTTCTCTCAGCTTTCCGTAGAGCCCGAAATCCTTAAACAGGAGGCCTCTTCCTATTATCCCGTCCGCGTACGAAACTATAAAATCCTCGTCCTCCGCGGTGATCCCGGACGCTTCTCCGGCCATCCGGTACGCCGCGAGCACGTCCTCACGGCTGTAGCGGGCGAAATCAAGCCTTATCACTCTCGATCTGACGGTATCGATCAGCATTGACGGATTTGAACAGATCAGGATAAGCATCACGTATTCCGGAGGCTCTTCTATCGTTTTCAGAAGCGCGTTCTGTGCTTCCACGGTCAGTTTTTCGCTGCGGTCGATAACGTACACCTTCTTCGCCGATACCGTCGGTGCGGTGGCAATATCTTCCTCCAGCCGTCTTATATACTCAACCCCGATCGAGGCGCGGTTCTCATCGCCGCTGATCAGTTTGAAGTCCGGGTTCGTCCCGGCGGCAATAAATCTGCACGACGGACAGTTTCCGCACGGTTTTTCCGTTCCGTCCGGTCCGGTACACATGACTCCTCGCGATAGCTCCCGGGCAAAGCTCTTCCGTCCGATCCCGTCAGGACCGCAAAAAACGTAGGCATGGCCGTACCTGCCGGTATTGACCGCCTCCGAAAGCGTCCTTTTTATCGATTCCTGACCCAGAAGCCGCTCAAACATACCTTAAAATTTATAGAATCTGTCAACGTCCAGCACGAAAACCGTTGCCCCGCCCAGCGAGACCTCGATAGGAATGGTCGGAGTCGCTCCCTGCGCCCCCGCGGTAGGTGAAAACACAGCCGGATCAACGTACTGTTTGCGTCCGCTTGATTTGCTTTTGATCAGTTCCAGCGCGCCTTCCAGCCTGTCCTCTTCCACGCCGCAGAGCAGCGTAGTGTTTCCGGAGCGGAGGAATCCCCCGCTGGAGCACATTTTAGTCACGCCGTACCCCTGGCGGTTCAGTGCCTCGGTAAGCACCGCGGCATCATCGTCATGGACAATAGCAATGATAAGTTTCATAAACGATCCCTCCTGAAAAGATCGGCCTTTCCGGCGATCGCACTGCCGGAAATCATCCCCGCACCGGCGAGGCTGTCTGATAATTGAGCGACGGTACGCGCTCCTATGATAGGCACCACCGGTATCGATCCCGGACGCGTCATCCAGGCTATCGATAATTGACCAGGACTGAGACCCGTATCCTCCGACAGCGCTTCGAGCTGCGCGTAACGTGCAATATTTTCTTCATTATAGTATCTTTTTCCTGCTTTTCCGCCCGGATCGGCGAACGCCCCGTTTTCATCGCGCAAAAGCTTCCAGAAAAATCCTTTCGCCTGTGATGAGTACGCGAATACAGGCATTGGATGGCTCAGATACCAGCCGTGTTCCTCCGCATCCATCTCCGCGAGCGTATCATCTCCGGCACTCCCCGGATTCGGTACGGCGCAGCTCCACTTGATCTGCGAACAGGCAGGCGGTTCGAGTCCGTTTTTCAGGCAATACTCCCTGATCTCCCCTATCCGTCCGTGCTTCCAGTTGGACACTCCCCAGTACGTAAACGCGCCGGAGCGGTGAAACTCGTCCATCCAGCCGGCTATCTCTTCCACGGGAACGTCCGGGGCGTCCCTGTGCAGCCAATAAATGTCAACGTGATCCGCCTGAAGACATTCGAGGCTCTCCTGAAGATCCGCGCGAATGTTCCTGTAGCTGATCCTCGAAGCGTGCATATCCCCGATCTCCGGAAAACCGCCCTTCGTACAAAGGATCACGCGATCTCTCAGGCCCGTGCTGCGCATCCAGCGTCCGATCACCTTCTCGCTCATATGCTTCTCGCCCGGAAGGTAATCTGAATAAACGTGCGCGGTGTCAATAACGTTTCCGCCCGCCCCTGTGTACGCGTCCAGAAGTTCGTCCGCGTCCGTCTCCGGGATCGTCTTACCGTAATAATCCGTACCCAGCGCAACACACGATGCCGGCGTCAATTTCTCAAACAGTCTTCGGTACCACATCGTCCGGTCTCCCCGCCTGTCAGACGTTCAGTTTCATAACGGAAATGTCTGATATCTCAAGGGCGATCTCTTTTTCTATCGTTATGATATCTCTTCTGATATCTTCGATCGTTTCTTCCTTTGCGCCGCGCTGCGGTCTTCTGGGTATGCTGTCGATCGTATCGCGTATCGAATGAGCGGTCCTGTCGTACCTGTCGCCGCGATCCTGACGGCGCGCCTGCTCAGGCATCTGACCGCCGCGCCCGCGTTGATGGCGGTTCCTGCGGCCCTGCTGATTCTGGCCTCCCTGCGGCTGTCCCTGGACCTGCCCCTCGTTCTGTCTGCTCTGGTTCGGCTGATTTTTATTAAAATCGTTCCGGCGTACCGGGCCGCGTCCGAAATTATTCGCACCAGGCTGATTCTGACCGCCCTGAATATTGTCCGAAGCACGGTTTACGAACGATTTAACGTCACCGTTGTTTCTTCTGGCCGGATCCATGTTTTCTGTCTTAGAATTATCCAATTCGATCACCCTTTTACTGGTTTCTTTTCGATATTGACCCCTATCAGCTTCCCGTCGGGGCTCACGTACTCTTCAACTATCTCAGCGATACCGCCGCTTTCGGCTATCGCACCCTGTTTATCCCTGCCGCCTCTTCCCGCGCCGGTGAAGCGGCGGAAAAAGCCGTTTTTAGATGATTTTTCTTCTTTTTTGCTGTTCTTTATCTTTTCCGAAACGGGAAAAGACTCGCCGGAATACTTTACGCCGCGCCCGGCGGCGGTCTGTTTTTCATAATACGCCCGAAGCGCGATCTCGCGAAACGCAGGGTCAATATCGTCGATCAGCGCAAACTGGCGGTCAATGTATATTTTTTCTGAGTTTTCGTACAGCAGCGGTGCGTCAATGTTCCCTTCGTACCTTTTTATATCTTCGGCTCTTACGGGGGCCGTTATTATGAGAAGCGGCCTGCGGAAAGAGCCGAACACGTACTTATCGGCCGGAGTGAGAGTGTCCTGCACCCTGCCTGCCATGCGGCCGGCGTCAATAATGTATGCCGTTTTCCGGTCGATGTCGAGGCGAAGGCAGACGTGATCCGCTTCGCCTCCGCCGGCGAACGTATCGGCGGGGTGCAGGAGGGCGGCAATATATTCTTTCCCGGCCCGCGGAAGGGCGAGGCCTTCCACGCCCTCTCCCTCCGGCTTCATCCCTTTGGCCAGGATCTCTTCTGCTTTTTCTTTTTCAAGCCATATATATGCCAGCATGCCGCCCCGCAGATCACCCGCATCCGGGTACTATATTACATCATGCTTCTGTAGAGAGCTTCGATCTCGTCAACGCTCGTGTCCCTGGGGTTGCCCGGGCAGCATGCGTCAGCAAACGCACTCTCGGAGAGGAAGCGCACGTCTTCGTCTTTGAGGATCCCCTTAAGGTCAGCGGGGATGCCCACGTCAGCCGAAAGTTTTTTCACCGCCGCGATAGTCGCTGCCGCAGCCGCTTCGTCGTCCATCATATCGATGCCGTCCACGCCCATTGCCTTGCCGATGGCGCGATAGCGCTTTCCGGCGACGGGAGCGTTATATTCGAGACCGAGAGGAAGGAGGATAGCGCAGGCAACGCCGTGGGGCGTGTCGTACAGCGCGCTGAGTCCGTGCGCCATGCTGTGAACGATGCCCAGACCGACGTTCGAGAAGCCCATACCGGCGATGTATTGACCGAGAGCCATTCCTTCGCGTCCTTCGTCCTTGCCCGCCACCGCGTCGCGCAGACTGTGGCTGATCAGGCGGATCGCCTCTAAGTGGAACATATCGCTGATCGCGCACGCACCTTTGGTGATGTAGCCCTCGATGGCGTGGGTGAGCGCGTCCATACCGGTAGCTGCGGTGAGGCCTTTGGGCATCGACGACATCATGTCGGGGTCAACGACGGCGATCTCGGGTATGTCGTTCGTGTCAACGCATACGAATTTGCGCTTTTTCTCGACGTCGGTGATGACGTAGTTTATCGTGACTTCCGCGGCTGTTCCTGCGGTCGTGGGTACTGCGATGGTGAATACTGCGTGCTTTTTGGTGGGGGCAACGCCTTCAAGCGATCTTACGTCTGCGAATTCGGGGTTTTCGACGATGATGCCGATGGCCTTCGCGGTGTCCATTGACGATCCGCCGCCGATGGCGATGATGCAGTCTGCCCCGGCTTTTTTGAACGCAGCCACGCCGTTCTGTACGTTTTCGATCGTGGGGTTCGGTTTGATGTCGCTGTAGATATCATATGCGAAACCTGCCTTGTCCAGCAGATCTGTAACTTTAGCCGCAACGCCGAATTTTACAAGACTGGCGTCTGTGCACACGAATGCTTTTTTATGGCCTCGTGCGGTGAGCTCGGGCACTATATTATCGATAGCGCCTTTGCCGTGATACGAAATTGTGTTGAGTACGATCCTGTTTGCCATTAAATGGTCCTCCTTAAAATATATTTATATTTACTGTTTTCCTGTGTTTACGGTTCGTTTACCAGCCGTATTGATCATAATGCGGCTCGATGACGGTCTTGTTGTAGTCGTTTCCTCCGGGGAAGTTCGCGCTCTTCAGGATGCCGGGAGTGATGCCTTTCTCGAGCAGCTTGTCCACCGCCACGGACGTGATGCTCCACATGATGTAGTCGGACGCGATCCCAGATGCTGCGCCGAAACGAGCCTCGATCCCGGGGACCTCTAACATAGCCTCCGCCGCCGGAGCGCAGTTGTCCAGCGTGAGCGTGGCGATCTCGTACAGTTTTTTGCCCGAAGGATGCACCGGATCCACCTGGCGGGCATATTCCATTGACGTGAATGCTATAACTTTAACGCCCAGCTTTTCCGCTTCGTATGCCAGGTCAACTACTTTTACCGTTCTGCCTGATACCGAGCTTACGAACAGCACGTCTCCGGGCCGTATGTTCGACTGGGTCAATGCGTATTTCGCGGCTGCCACGGTTTCTCTGTCGTAGCCCAGGTCCGAGCGATCTCTCGCCCGCGCGGGGCTCTCCACTTTGAGGTCGTAGCTGAAGTGTTTGTAGAAGATCGGGCCTCCGCCGCGGTAGATCGAATCCATCTCCATAAAGTGGCATATGCTGGACAGGAAAATACACCCGCCGTTCGCTACGCTGTCGGCAATCATTTCGCCGGCTTTTATTATGTTTTCGCGCTGTGTCTCTCTGACTTTTCTGAACAGGTCGTCAACGGCCTTCTGGTATCTGTCTATCAACATTTCGCTCATGTTTGCTCCTTCTGCTCTTTTCCCCGCGCGTGCCCGCCTGTTTCTGACGTGGCCGGGGTGCTGAGCATCGCTGAAATCCCTTTTAAATTATACCCGAAATCGGGGCTGAAAGCAACCGGAGAAAGTTGCAAGGCTCTACTCCCAAAATCGTAACA
>DBVV01000050.1 GCA_002308795.1 Mageeibacillus sp. UBA1255
AAGAGGTGGAATGTACGGCCGAAATCTCGCCTTTGTCAAATTTCGGCCGTATTAAGGAGGAAGAACGCACAGCCGAAATCCCAACTTTGCCCAATTTCGGCCGTATCAAGGAGGAAGAATGCACGGCCGAAATCTCGCCTTTGCCCAATTTCGGCCGTATCGAAGAGGCGGAATGGCACACAAACCTTGAATTCGCCGTTTTGTGTGCCAGAGCAGCGTCATAAATTAGGCCTCATAAATAAAGAAGCGTCCTCGGGACGCCTGCGATAAAGCGGGTGTCCCGATTTTTTTACTTTTATCTTATCTGTGTCGTTTTAAGCAAAACTAACGCAAAAGCACTTTTGACAACCTGCGGTCATCAAAAGCGCTATGTACTCGGTTAGGCGTGGATTGCTTTCCGCTTTATATTATATTCGTTTGAATATAGCGAAACTATAAAAAATAAACTTGCGGTTAAATATAGGTTTCCTGACGATCCCTTTACAATCCTCTTTTTCGCGATATAATTTAATCAGAAACAGGCGCCGTTTCAATAATATTTATCGGAGGATATTATGAAAATCACAATAGGAACAAATATCAAACGTTTGCGAGCCGAAAAGGGTGTCACGCAGGAGCAGCTCGCAGAAGCGATGAACGTCAGCTGTGCTGCGGTCAGTAAGTGGGAGAGGAACGAAACCTATCCCGACATCACTTTGCTCCAACCGCTTGCATTCTATTTCGGTATTACACTTGACGAGCTTATGGGTTACGACAAAGAAAAGGTAAACGAAGAAATAGAAAAAACTATAGCGGAATACCGCAAAAACTATGACAGCCGGATAATCGCGAAAGCCTATAAAGACTACCCGAACGACTATCGGATAATGTACTTTTACATGTGGTCGCTCGGGGTCGACGACGCGGAACCGGATCTTCAGACCGCGCGTGAACGCAAAAACGAGATCGAACCGATTTGCGATAAGATAATTGAGGGTTGTAACGATGTTCAGCTTTGCCTCGGCGCGTGGAAAATGAAGGCGATCCTGCTGCACGCGGAAGGCAGAACCGACGAGGCGCTGAAGATACACAACGATAAATTCGGTGGTTGGTATTTCTCATCGGGACAGATGAACGAACAACTTTTTACAAAAGACAGAGCTGAGTTTTTGTATTGGGCAAAACGCAATATGTATGAGCTTACCGAATTTGCCGCAGATAAACTCGTAAAGTCGTATTTCTATGATTCAGAGATTTCTTATGAAACGATGGTGAAAAAGGTTGAAAAGATTGCAGATGGTGCATACCGGCTTGGCTGCGAGCTTGAAGATGCGTACCTTGTCGAACAGGCTTATGTCGCTTTCGGAAGACTTCATAATGACCTGATTGCCCGGGAGTTCCGCGGTGGGAAAGAAGAAGATATCATCAGGATTACCGACAAGTGGCTTTTAGCCGTCTCAAAACTACAGGAGATGTCAAAAGCAGACAAACCGTTGCTCGATGCGTGTGTAAAAAGTCACGGCGCAGACGATCTTCTTTCTTACTGTGTGAATAGCGCGTTATCGTGGAAGAATCCACGAAACGTAAAATTGCTTGAAAATGACACGTACAAAGCGACGATCGAAAAATACAAAAAAAGTTGAATTCAAATCAAGGCGGGGATTGTTCCCCGCCCAGTCCATCAAATAATTATTTGTTTATTTCTTCATTGTGTATAGCTTCAAGCTCGCTTTTGATGCGTATGAATTCAGGGTCCTCCCGGTAGGGGTCGTAACATTGACGCTTAATATCTTCCATCGTTTCTGTACTCATGGGTCTGCCTGATGTATTGGTATAATAACGCGACATTTCAAGCCTGTTCAGAAGCAGCGATGTATGCTTTTCTTTCTCGCTTCCCTTTGCCCATTCCAAAAAAGCTTTGAGATATTCAACCGAATTCTTCAGCTCTTCAAGGCACTGCTCCCGCTCGCCGTTCATGGCATATCTTCGCGAAAGTCTCCCGGAGTATTCGTTCATCCGAAAATAGTAAAAACCGAAATCACCCTTGGAAAACAGTCCTTTATAGAGTCCGATAACGTATTTCCAAACCTCGATGGCCTCATTGTGCGGATAGCTGTCGGCAATCCTATTGATCTGATCTGCTGCGTCAGTTATAAGACGTAATATCAGCAATTGGCCATGCTCAATCCGTTCTTCTCCCTCGAGAACATGGGAAAGCAGGAAATCGCTTTCATAACCGCCGGCCTCTTCCGCATATTTTCTGGCCTTTTCGTTATCGCCAAGCAGCAGATTTGCGAAACACAGCACCTGTCTGGCAGAATAACGAAAATCCTCGTTTGGAGGACCTTTTTGGAGCAGCCACTCGGCAAGTTCAAAGATTTTTTCTTTTTTTGAAGGATCTTCGTCGACACGCCAGAGCGCATTCAACGCATACATGTAGCAATAAACAACATCCGGATCGTTCGGGTACTCGCTGTATGCGCTTTTCCAAAGCTCTAAGTTCTTTTCCATCTGCCCTGTGCGCCAATATTCGTCGGTTTCCTTTTTCCATTTTTCGATTTTCCTGCGTCTGATCTCTTCCCCGGTTCCAAGAAGCTCATCAACGGTTACATCGAAAAACGCGGCAATTCGGGGCAGCATCATGATGTCCGGGTATCCGGTTTCCCGCTCCCACTTGCTGACTGCCTGGGGCGATATCATCAAATGCTGAGCGAGCTGGTCCTGCGTAACATCTTTAGCAAACCTCAATTCTTTTATTTTCTTTCCAAAGCTAAATTCCATCTTCATCACTCCTGTTGAAATAGTAACGGGCGCTCGTTCTGACATAATAATATCAACGAAGCAACATTAAAACAATGAGCTCTCTGTTGGTTTTTGGTCGAATTTTCAAACTGTTGGTTTATTTCCGGCGCCGTTTTAAATAGCTTAGGAAGGGCGCGTTTCACGTTTTACGGCGGAGGGGGAGATCTTAAAATGTTTGACGAAAGATTTGTAGAATACCGAATAATCTCCGAAACCGCATCTTGATGCCGCAGTCCTGGCGCTGTATCCTGCCGCTATGAGATTGTACGCCAGATCGAGTTTTTTCATGATTACGTATTGCCACACTGATATGCCGAGAGTATCGCGGAAGATCCGGTTGACGCGCGAATTGCTGTAATGAAACACAGATTGGATAAACGATAAATCCGATATCATGTTGAGATTATCACCTATGTAATCGATAACGGAGTTCAGAAGTTCCGCGCCGCTGTTCTTTTTGCTTTTGTGCTCGAAAGCGATACCGGATTTCCGCACGGCGTTGTGACCGAGTTCGTAAAGGATTGCGCGGATGTACGTAAAGTACATGTCTTTATCCGTGTCGGAACGTTCGTCACAGATACGACGCATACACGAAACTACAGTCGGGCAGACTGTTTCGTCTACAGTAAGCACGGCGCCGCTTTTGTTTTTGCATTGTCCGACGAGCCCGGAAAGCATGCCGTCCAGTTCCGCGCTTTTATATGCTTTGGGAACGAACTGCACCGCATAAAATTCAAACGGCGCTTCGTGTATCAGAAGACCGTGTGATTCGTTTTCAAATATAAATGCGACGTCGTTGCCGCCAAGTGCATATTCGGTATCTCCTATAACGATGCCGCAGTTGCCCTTTGTCACGACAAGTATTTCATTCGAGGTGTGGCTGTGGACCGGATACGAAAAATTGTCCGCAATCTTCTCATCTTTATGTACCGTGTATATTCCGCATATTTCCATTTCATTCAGCCTCCGGAGCTATTATAATGAATTGATATTGTAATTGCAATGTCAGCGCCCAGTTTTGCAATTGTAATTGCAAACATCATACCATAAAATAAAGATGTAATGTTGTATAAAGGAGCAATACAATGAAAAAACGGATGCGAGCGGTTTTCTGTCTGATTTTGAGTATCGTAATCGTGATTCTTTCCGGTTGTAACGGAGCGGGAAAGGACCGCCCGGACGAACCGGGAAAGGTCTACGATTTTGATGACGGCATAACGGAAAATGACGGTCAGAACACCGTGGAAATACCGGAACCCGAGAGTTATTCATACAGTCAGGATTTTGAGCAGACAATTAAAGCCAACGATCCCGACTGGTACGTAAACGCCGAGGGCACGGTCGCAGACGGTGTGTTCAAGAGCAAGAGCAATCACGCTTACTTCGCCTCAAAGCACAAGATAAAAGCTGACGTTTTCACCGCGGAGTGGGACGTCAATGCAAACAGAAAAAGTGAAATTGAAAACGTTTCGGAATATATCGGCCTCAGGCTGCCGGAATACGGCAATCAGTTTGCCGCGGTCGGGACTAACGGCATCTGGTTCTTATTTCACAACAACAGGGTCGGTATAATCGACACCTGGCCTACCGTAAAATCATTCAAGGTCGACGTCGATTTTTCAAAAACTCAGCGCGTCAGAGTGACCGATGATACGAAAAATAACGTTATTACTTTCGAAGTGCTGAAAGACGGTGAATTTCAGCCGCTGTTCACCGCCGTGATCGAAGAAGGGAAAAACGTCATCGTTAAAGACGTGAAAGATAAAACTAAAATCAAAGCGAAATTTACTTATGATATTGACGCCAAAGGCTATTTCGCGCTTTGGTCGAGCGGTGGCAATTCGGGAAGCGCCTATATTGACAATGTCGAGATCAAATGGACCGAATCTGCTTCCGAACCGTATTACCCTGCAGATATAACGCTGCTGCGAGACCTGTATTCCGACACCTGGGTCGCCGCAGACGATCTTGGCAGAGCCGTTGTTGACGGTACCGCCGCGCCGCGCGACAAGCTTGTCGGAATGTTTTATCAGATCTGGTTCACTCCGACCAGTGTGACATTCTCCGACCAGATAATATACGATCACAACAAGCTCTATCTGGATGGCGGTTTTGAAGCGGTCAAAAACGCCTACACCAAGGGGCCGCAGGGCTGGGGCCACTACTGGGGCGAGCCGTATTTCGGGTATTATCTGACGAACGATCGCTGGATAATCAGGAAGCATGCGTCGATGCTTTCGGATATAGGCGTGGATTTCATATTCCTTGACGTCACGAACGGAAACTCGCAGATGACGAGCTACCGGGCGATAATGAAAGAATATGAAATGATGCGGAAGGAGGGGCTTGATACGCCCGACATCTGTTTCTTCTTGGCGGACAACGTCAGCCTGGTCGAGAACGTGTTTCTTGACCTCTGGGAAGACGTTTATTCTACCGGTCAATACCGGGATCTTTACGTCATGTACGACGGCAAGCCGCTTATTCTTGGCAATTTCACGAATCTGTCTGAGGAATCCAGAAAGATTGCCGACGAGAATTTCACCTGGCGCCGCTGCTGGGCGCTCCGAGAAAACATAAAAGACGGGAAGGATTACTGGACGTGGATGTACGAGACGCCTCAGATCGCTTCCTATAACTCGAAAAAGGACAACGCGGTCGAGGAAATATCCGTTTCCGCCGGTATCCTGGCCAACACGAGCATGGGCAGAAGCTTTTCGAACGGCAAACAGCCTGAAGTCGGCACGCTGCCCGACGGAACGAAGGACTATTTTCAGTTCAATCTTGAAACGACGGGGCAGGGACTGCTTTTTGCGGAACAGATGGAGCGCGCCGCCGAGGTCGATCCGTACATCGTACTTATCAACGAATGGAACGAGTGGACAGCCGGGCGCTGGGACGGTACGGGACATCCGACAATAGCACACACGTATATTTCGTGGTCCGATAGTTTTTACGTTGACTGCTTCAATCCGGAATTCAGCCGCGACATCGAGCCGATGAAGGGCGGATTCGGCGATAACTACTACTATCAGTTAGCCGCATTTCTGCGCGCTTTCAAAGGCGGACGCAGTGCTCCTGCAGCATCCGGGCAGCACGAGATAACGCTGGACGGAGGGCTCGGTCAATGGGCAGACGTCCGGCCTGAATACCGGGATACGACGGGCGACACGCTTCACCGCGATTCGCTCGGAATCGGCGGACTGGTAAGCTACAAGAACGACAGCGGTAGGAATGATATCGTTTCCGCCAAGGTCTCGAGGGCGGGCGGCAGCACGTACTTCCTGGCCGTCTGTGCGGACAGTATTACGGCGCCGGCGGGCGGCAACTGGATGAATCTCTTCATCAATACGGACTGCGACAGCAAGACCGGCTGGTACGGTTACGACCTCATCGTCAACCGCGACAACGGCTCGGTCGAGAAGTTCAAAAACAATTCGTGGGAAACCGATAAGATCGGCAGCGGTGAGGTATTCATTGGCGATAATTACGTCGTGATCAAACTGGACGATAAAACCTGCGGACTGAGCAGCAATTTTGACTTCAAATGGGCGGACAACTCTACCGAGACCGGAGAAATCATGCAGTTCCTGGATCTTGGCGACGCTGCGCCGAACGCACGTTTCAACTACGCTTACAGAGCTGATTCCAAGGAAACGCAGCTCACCGATAATGTAAAGGCCGTTGTCGGCAACGGTGCTTCGTTTGCGGCAAACAGACCGTACGCGTTGTCCGACGGAAAGGTCGTCAACGTTTACGCTTCGGATACGGCGGTGCTTCCTGAAATGCACAAGAACCGGCTGTTTGTCCCCGCCGCTTCGCTTGGCGTCATCAAGGATATGTCAGTGAGCGTTTCCGGCGGCACTGCAGTTGTTACGTATGGGAACAAGACTTTCACTTTTGAGGATGGCAATAATGAAGTCAAATGCAATAACGACACGTACCGGATACCTGTCGCGCCATACGTGAAAGACACCGTATTATACGTGCCGCTGAACGCCGTTGCGCATATTGCCGGCCTCAGATACGCGCAGAACGACCGAGGGGTTGCGATTATCACGCACTCTGCGCTGCCCGACGGCGAAAAAGTCAACGCGGCGCTGAACGATCTGTATATTTCGTATTGATCGGGGCTCTCAATAGACTGTCCTTCGAAAACCCGGAAACAACCGGGTTTTCACTTTTTTATCTGTTATCGTAACTGCATGACTTATCATTTTCGGCAGATCAACAGATTTTCTGCGTTTATTGCCGTTTTTCTCGCTTTTTTCAAAAAACGCGGTTTGTACTCCGCAAATGTATCGTATCTCGGTTTTGGCGGCTCTTATCCGGATACGGACTGCAAAAAACAACTGCAAAAAACCTTTAGAGATATAGGCAAACCCGCTTGACGAAAATGTTAAACAGTGATACGATAGTTAGCGGCGACTAACTGCCGGACATGATAAGAGCTTTTTTACGGATCACCGAAATACCGGTTGATCCTTTAAAAAAGAGAAGGCAGTTAGCGTAAGCTAACTCAATAAAATTCACTGCGTCTTTTACACTGATTTGGAGGTGGAAATGATAGTTGTGACCGACGTTTTATTGGGAATAATGATTCAGCTTTTAGGCACGGCGCTCTACGTGGCGCTTGGATAATACATCGGAGGTATATCATGTCTATCGTACAATTTGACAACGTTTCAAGAGTCTACACAAGCGGCGATCACGAGCTGCGCGCTCTCGATCACGTCAGCTTCACGCTCGACGAAGGCAAGTTTGTCGTTATTCTCGGACCTTCCGGCGCGGGAAAAAGCACGCTTTTGAATCTCCTTGGAGGGTTAGACAGTCCGACCGAGGGGACGATCACCGTTTCCGGAGCTGATATCTCGAAACTGACCGACAACGAACTTGCCGACTATCGTGCGACGACGGTCGGCTTCGTTTTCCAGTTCTACAACCTGATACCTACGCTGACTGTATACGAGAATGTCAAGCTCGTTTCCGAGATCTCGAAAAACGCGCTTGGCGCGAAGGATATGATTGATAAGGTCGGACTTCTTGACCACTTGAACAACTTCCCGTCTGAACTGTCGGGCGGCGAACAGCAGCGAATCTCAATTGCCCGTGCGTTGTGTAAGAATCCGAAGATCCTGCTCTGCGACGAACCGACGGGTGCGCTCGATTCGGAGACAGGCGTAATGGTGCTGAAACTTCTGCTTGATATGGCGAAAAATTACGGCAAGACGATAGTCATCGTCACGCATAATCAAAATATAGCAAAAATGGCGGACGTTGTGATCCG
>DBVV01000155.1:0-686 GCA_002308795.1 Mageeibacillus sp. UBA1255
GAGCGATCAGATCCGCTTCGAGGTCAGCGGTAATAAATTGGTGTTTGCCGTGCCGCTGGAGGCGCTCGGTCTCGGCCCGGATGAAAACCTCAGCCTGGAGTTCAAGTGGACGGACAACGTCTGTCTCGATGACGACGACGGCTACGGTGCGGGCGATATTTTAAAATTCTACGAGAACGGCGATACGGCGCCCGGCGGACGGTTTACGTACCTGTACCGGTCTGAAAAAGCGGCGGAAACGGCCGAAAACAAGTCCGGCGGAAATGCGCTCTACACCGCTATGCTGATTGGCGGGGGAATCGTTACCGCCGGTGCTGTGGGTGCGGCGATAGCGGTGGCGGCATCATCAAAAAAGAAAAAAGAGAGCAAAAAAACAGAGGGGACGGAAGAATGATGAAACGCACGAATAAAACGAAACATGTGAAAAGAATAGCGATATTGACCGCGCTCTCGTTACTGGCAGGGCTGCTGTCGGCGGGGATCCCCGCTGCGGCGGAAACGGTGACGGCTGAAACCGTGGCGAGAATCGTCACCAACGGCTACGACCTCAGCGCGTTCACCGTACTGGACGATACGGACGAAGAAGTGATAATTACCGATCTGGGCGTAACGAACGCGGCCGCGCATTTGTGCGGACAGGCGCATTTCACCGGCGAGACCGGCAGCATGTCGCTTGATTTCGAGGG
>DBVV01000155.1:732-24763 GCA_002308795.1 Mageeibacillus sp. UBA1255
CTCGTGGGCTCGGTCTGGGCAGCGTCTGCAGGAGCGCCGCAGGTGGTATTTTACACCGAAGCATTGACCAACGATCAGCACTTCATCACGGTCGTCGCGAACCGCGACCTTGCTTCGATGAAGATCGGCGAAAACTACACCGTGCTGGAAGGGTTCTTCATCCAGACGGATCCCGGCACAGGTTCGGCAGGCGCGGAATGGACGGATTATTTTACCGGCCCCATCGAAGAACCTACGCAGGCGCCCGGAAAAGATATCGGCGACATACTGACCGAGGGATATGACCTCAGTGAGTTTACGGTGCTGGACGATACGGACGAAGAAGTGCACATAACCGATCTTGCAGAGACAAAAGCAACTGCGCATCTGTTCGGCCAGGCGTCATTCACCGGAAATGTTGGCACGATGTCGCTTGATTTCGAGGGCAACGCGGTCGGATTTATCGCGGAAAAAGGCGGGTTCGACATCTATATCGACGATGAACTGACCGATTCGATCTGGGCTGCCTCGAGCGGCGCTCCGAAAGTGGTTTATTACAAAGGCGGACTCAGCAACGATTCGCACAACATCACCGTCGTTACCAATCCCGAGCTGGCATCGGCAAATATCGGTGAAAATTACAGCGTGCTTGAAGGCTTCTTCGTGCAGACAGTGCCCGGAAAAGGCTCCGCTGACGGCGCTCCGCTGCCGACCGACGCCCCGACCGCGGTCCCGACAGAGGCTCCCACAGCCGCNNGCCGCTCCCACAGCCGCTCCCACGGACAAACCCGCGGACAAAACCGACTCTCCCGTCAAGACTGATGCTCCCGTTAAAACCGACGCTCCGACCAATGCCACGCCAAAGTCCGGCGAGAATACGGACAACGGCGACGGTCTCAAGAAAGCGATTCCGTTTATCATCATGGGCGGGATCGTTTTGGCCGCGGCGGTCGTGATCGCGGTCGTGCTGATCCGCAAAAAGAAAAACTGACGCGAAAAGCAGATTAAAGAGGTGCATGGCGTTGACCATAACAAGCAATTATCTGTCCATCCCGTATAACCCGGAAGCGACGCTCAAAACGCTCCTGTTTTATGCCGGAGGAAGGCTGATATTCGATATGGAAGAGCGCGTGGATTTCCGCACGCCCGATCGCACCGTGTACTTCGACTGCTCCCGATGGAAAGGACAGGATATAGTTATCCGCTGCGAAGCCGCGAACAACCTCATCTGCGCGGATTGCCTCAGGCTGAAGACCCAGGACGGTGAACCGCTGATCGGGCAATGCGATATCGTTCCCAAAATCCCCGCCTCTGCGGAAAAGGCGCTGCCCTTCGTCCATTATATGCGGCGCCGCGGCCTGCTCTGCAGCCCTAACGGTCCGGTCTTTTTCGGCGGAAAATATCACGTGTTTTTTCAGACGAATCCCGTCAGTACCGAGTACCGCAATATGTGCTGGGGCCACGTCTGCTCGGAAGATCTGTTCCGTTGGGAGACGCTCCCCGAGGTGCTTTGCCCGAACGAGGACGGCGAACCGTTTTCGGGCTGCGCAGTGACTGACGGGAAGAAACTTATGCTGTTCTACACGGCCGCCGGCGGCACTACGCGCCTTTCTAAGGGCAAGGGCTATAAACTCTGCTGTGTCGAATCGACCGACGGCCTGAATTTCAATAGCAATAAAACAATACTGGCTTTTGCGGGCAGTGCAGAGTTTTCACGCGACCCGAAGATCGTGTTCTGCGAAGAAGAGCACGTCTACCTGATGCTGATATACCAGGACGGGAGCAATTATTCACTGTTGTCCTCCGAGGATCTTTCTTTATGGCAGTTTGAGCAGCTTATCGAACTGCCAGGCGATTCCGGGAGCCCTGATATCTACAAACTGTTTGCCAACGGAGATCCGCACAGACCTTACTGGATCATTTCGGGCGCTTCTGACAGATATCTGGTCGGACGATTCGAACGTATGGCCGGAAGCGACGGTCAGAGAAGCTACCGCATCGTTTTTAAACCTGATCAGCGCGCGGGGAGGCTCCATTTCGGAACCGCGAGCTATGCGGGTCAATCATTTTTCGGCACTCCGGAAGGAGACGTTAAGCGTTTTACCTGGCTTTCTACAAGCGTTCCGTCTTCTGCATACAGCTCCGGACAGCTTTCAGTTCCGATGCAGATGAGCCTCGCCACCTGCGAAGACCGCATGTATCTGTGTGCGCAGCCCGTGAAAGAGATCAGCAGAATGTACGGCAGAAAGCAGACGTTCCGCGACATTCCGCTGCTCCCGGAAAACAAAAGAAAAATATTGACAACGATGTTCTGCACGGCGCTGGATATAGATATCTTCCTCCCGGATATAAAGTCCGGCACGCTCGAGTTCACGTTTTTCGGCATCGAGTTCAAGATCGATTTTTACCGCAACACCGTCGAATGCCTTGGCAACACCGCGCCGCTCCACGTGAGAAGCGGCAACACCGAGATTCGGCTGATCATTGACCGCCTCAGTGCGGAACTGTTCATCGACGGCGGAAAATTCTACATGAGCGTGCCAGTGGTGTGCGATTACAATCTTGACCGGTTTATAATAAAAGCAGACGGGCCCGAGAGCCTTCCCGGCGTCACGGTCTGCGACCTGGACCCTGACGGCTCGATGTCAATCCCCGAACCGGAAAGCAAAGAAGTAACGGCGGATGACGTTGCCCGCATCGTGACGAACGGGTACGATCTTAGTGACTTCAAGGTGATCGACGATTCTGACGAAAGTATAATAACGGAAGGTATGGGTGTTCATAACTACCACATCCACCTTGGCGGACGTGCTCATTTCACAAAGGATGTAGGCAGCATGACGCTGTTTTTTGAAGGCACGGCCGTGGGTGTGCTGGCGGAAACAGGCGGGTTTGATATCCTCATAGATGAGATGCTTGTCGAAACAGCCTGGACTGCCTCCTGCGGCCGTCCGAAAGTTCTTTACTATACCGAATCGCTGTCAAACGGCGTTCATACCATTACGGTCATAACGAATCCGGAACTTGCTATTGAAAAAACCGAAGCACCCTACAGTGTTCTCGAAGGGTTTTTCGTGCAGCGCGAGCCCGGAGTAGGATCGGCCACCGGCGGAGATCCGTCGTTCGACCCCGCGAAGAAAGATATTGCGGAGGAGGAACGAGCGAAAATATACGCGGGAGAGTTCGACCTCACGGGATACAGGATCGTTGACGACACGGCGCCGGGCGTGGTGAAGCGGGCAATAGGTATTACCATAGACGTTACCCATATTAACGGAGCCGCAAGTTTTACCGACAGAGCCGGGTCGCTGTCGTATTCTTTTGAGGGCAATGCAGTGGGCGTACTGGCTGAAAAAGGTGGTTTCGAGATCGAGATCGACGGAATAATCGCAGGCCGTTCAAGCGTGTCTTCCGTCGGCGCCCCTCAGATCGTGTTTTTTACAAGCGAACTTGACAGCGGAGTACACACTATCAAAGTTACGACCGTCCCTGAATTGGCCGTGGAATGTACAGGCGAACCATGGTCAGTGCTGGAAGGCTTCTTCGTACGCGATCTTAACTGAACCACTTCTACGCCAAAAAACGGATGCAAAAACATTGTCCGCCGGAATCGAAAAAGTCACTTTTTCTCCATAAAAACTCGTTTTTTACACTTTATCCACATAGTATCAAGTTGTAAAATTGTACCATCTGATGTTGCAAAGCAAAAAAAGCACCGGAAAGTGCATTCAGGGAGGTACGGTTATGAAGAACAACACACTTATTAAGAAGGGCTTCAGATCCTTTGTTACGTTTGCGGTCATAGCGACGGCGATCTGCATTCTGTTCTCCGGAACTGCGGTGATGGCGGAGGTCTCCGCTGATGACGTGGCGCGCATCGAGACGCACGGGTATGATCTCAGCGCTTTTACCGTTATCGATGATACAGATGAAGCTGTCATAATCAATAATCTGGCAGAAACATCGGCAGTGGTGCACCTGTGCGGTCAGGCACATTTTACCGGATCCGTCGGCAGCATGACGCTGACTTTCGAAGGTAATGCCGTGGGCGTTATCGTTGAAAAGGGAGGATACGAGATTTTTATTGACGACGAATCAATGGGTTCGTTCTGGGCTTCTCCCGTCGGTGCTCCGCAGGTAATGTATTATACCGGAACGCTCACAAACGACACCCACACGATTACCGTAACTACAGATCCGGAATTTGCCACTGAAAAGATTGGTGAAAACTACAGCGTGCTGGAAGGCTTTTTCGTGCAGACGACGCCCGGCACCGGTTCGGCAGCAGATGATCCGAATTTTGATCCGTCGAAACAAGATATTGCCGCAGAAGAGCGCGCAAAGATCAATGCCGGAAGCTACGACCTTTCAGATTTCCGGATCGTTGATGACTGCGCACCGAACGTTCTGGCACAGGGCCTGTCAGTCACCGAACACGAATCGCATTTGAACGGCAATGCAAATTTCACAGCCGGTACCGGTTCTCTTTCGTACACGTTCGAAGGAAGCGCAATAGGCGTGCTTGCTGAAAAGGGCGGATTCGAAGTCGAGATCGACGGCAATGCTGCAGGCCGCTGCGGCGCGGCAGCGATCGGTGCTCCTCAGGTCGTTTTCTACGCCGAAAACCTCGGCAACGGCACTCACACGATCAAGGTAACTACTGTTCCCGATGTCTCCAAAGAATACACCGGCGAACCGTGGTCAGTGCTGGAGGGTTTCTTCGTTCAAAAAGAGCCAGGCGTTGGTTCTGCAAGCGGCGCATCACAGCAGCCTGAAACCACTGAGCAGCCTACTGAACAGCCCACTGAGCAACCGACCGAACAGCCTACGGAAAAGCCCACGGAACAGCCGGCAAACGATCCTACCGACGCGCCGGTCGCTACCGCAGCGCCCACAGAAACCGAGCAGACTCCCTCTACCGGCGACGTGAACATGCTGCCGGCGGTATTCATATTGATCGCCTGCGCTCTTGCGATCGCGTTTGTAGCAGTACTCAGCCGTAAAAAAACCGGTAACTGACCGCAGGATAAAAATATTGCCCGAATAAACACGATGAAATAAAGGCACGTAAGTGTAAACAAAGCCGGTGAGTTTTCCGCTCACCGGCTTTGTTTCTTTATCGGGCCGCTCTTATCCGGCTTGCCTACGCATACGGAATGTGGTATAATTTCAAACGTGCAGAATCAACCGCCGAAGGGAGAAAAAGATGGTCAGAAGACTGCTCCGGTTCATCATAATATACGCTGTGATCGCCATTGCCGCATCGGCAGTATTTATCGGCGTTCAGAACGTGATGGCCCGGACGTACGACCCCGAACCGTCAGACGTTTTCAAGGACGGAGAAGAACCGCTCAGGATCGATTCATTGTCCGAAGGATTCCTCTCGGTCATAGGGCGGTACACGCAGGGAGCGAACGCAGGAATGCTCTTCTGCAAGATATACAACCGGAACGGAACGTTTATTATCAGGCATGACTTCTACCTGTCAGACACGGCGATCGAAGTAAGCGAAGTAGTAAACGTAGACGACGGATTCCGCATCGTATGCATATGCAAACCGTGGGATAATACTCAGCCCGGATTCGGAGCTGTATTCAGCATTGACAGCCACTGGAAAGCAGACGAAACGGTATTTTTCAGGCCTGCAGGCGAACATGCTGCAGCGGGAGGATTCGACACGTTCGTATGCGCAGACGGAGAGGGTGAATATTATGCGGGAATATCCGGCAGGAACGTCACACTGTTCGGCGGGGCAGGAAACGTGATCTGCAACGTCATGCCGGACTACTTCTCAAAAGTCACAGACGTTGCCTGCGTAAATAATTCCGTCCTCCTTGCAGGAACAGACGCGGAGAGCAGCCTGGGCAATAATTTCAGGTACGGTCTCACTGCGATGTACGGGATCAGCGGCGGGGAGGCGACTTTCAGATGGCAGAAAACTGTAATGGACGAGGCCGGATGGTGCTCTGCGATACTTAACGTGGAGACCGGCGACGAAGGGTACACGCTCACCGGAAGGATGCTGAACGTCGGAGGAGACAGCTGGCAGAGCATCAACAGACTTGACAGCTTCCGCGCGGACGATTCGCCCCGCAGATTTCATATAACAGGCGTGACCGATAATTCATCATCGTCTCTGTTCATTCTCAATATGGCTCAGGACGGAACGATCACGGACAGCGCACTCTACTATACCGACTCGAACGAATACATCCCGGCGGTCATGCAATACGACAGAAAAAGCGAAAATAATCCGTTCATTCTGTCCGTATATCTGGCGGAAAACGAAAGGGCAGACAGGTATTCGGTAAATATTATGAGAATGAGCCGGAAACTAACATTGAACGACACGTTTTCGCTGCCGGTCAGCGGAGACACCGTTTTTATCTGCGCTCAGGATATCACGGGCGTGGGGATCTACGCATGTGTATATTTGTCAGGCAGCGGAACGTACAGAATACTCCACTTCACCTCAACGGACGATGCCGTAAACCATATGCAGACGCTGCTCAGGCTGAAACCGGTACGCGACTACTACTTCACACTTAATAAAAAGGCACCGGTACTTATAGTCCTCGGATTCGTTCTTATGCTGAACGTTTCAGGCGCGGGAAGAGTAAGAAAAAGGCATTCTAAGAAATGAAAAAAGCATCGGGAATAATTAAAACGATTCTGATAATCGCAGCCGTTGTCCTTCTTCTTCATCTGCTTTTGAGATGGAAGCCGCTGGACGAATTTCTCACGTCCAAGATCGGATCTCCGTCGCAGCAAACGAACAGCTCAGACACGCTGATAGAGATCGATAACTATCACGATCTGAACGATGCTGCAGAAAAACCGTACGTGTACTGCTCTGACTCGCGGCTATATACCGTATACAAAGGTGAAAACATAGATATCACTCCGCCGGACGTTTCACCGGTATTTTACGACGAACAGAGCGAGATACGAGAAAGGATCAAATACAGAGATCATGCATGCTTCGACGCAGGAACGGGGAAACTCCTTTTTGTTGTCGACGTGCAGAATATCCCGAGGCTGTTCATGGCAGATCTTAGCCGGAATACAGAGACCGGAGATGAAGAAGAAAGCGGATCGGTCTCCGTCCTTCTTTCCAATAACGTTAACAGCTTTATTTTCCTATGCGGAGAACCCGTGTTTGCAGAAGGATACGAAAAGTATAATTCACTTTATCTTTTCCGTGACGGCGAGAAGGTCAATATCGCAGAAAATTCATCATACGTTCCTGTACCGGAACTGAACGGGATGATCTGCGCGGACCTTGACGAAAAGCTGTCATTCTTTGAAAAAGGCGGAATGAAAAAATATCCGCTGGCGGATAACGTTTCGGGCATACGTGATCATTGTGTCTTCGGAGACGGGAAACTGCTGGTATATGCGGATTCGGGCGAAAACCACCTGTCCGTGCTTTTCGATACGTTGACCGGGCGGGCGATCAGATCTGTTATTGACCACGTACCTGACAAATGCTGGTCCGGAGGGGAGAAAGCGATCATTTTCGATTCCAAGGCAGGGAAGATCAGCAAGATCGATACCGAAGGACAGGTCACGGATATGTTTTCGGGCCAAGGACACATATACAAGGTGTTTGACGTCGCGAAGAACGGTCCGGACGCTCTGAAAGTGTTTTTCGCTACTAAAAAGGGTATTTTTGCGGGCAATTACAGCGGTGCAGAGACGGTTAAATTGCTGTGTGCGTTTAAGGGCGAACTGCGACGTTACTCGACGCATCCCTGGCTGATCTCGTATCATATGGAAGCCGCCGGAGACTTCGAAAACGGATTCTATTTAATGGCTTTATCCGGCAGGAGCCAGATATATAACAGTAATAATCCGCTCAGCTGGCTGAACCGGTTCAGCAGTTTCGTCTACGATCTTATGTACGTAAGCGGAGGAAAGGCTGTAAGCTGCGGGGTGCCCGTGAGCAGAACGATGACGCTCCCGGAGCAGATAACAGGCGACGTTGTGCTTTACAGCGCAAGGTTCGGAGACGGATCGATCAAGTCGCTCTCTACTCTTTCCTGCGGTGAGGTCCTGTGCAGGGATGTTCTTAAATCGGACGGTATGGCGAAGGACAGCAGCAGGATCGGATATGAGATCTCCGGAGGTTCTGTCATTATCACTGCCGTCAGGGATCCGGGCCATGCCGAGGAGAAGACAGACTATTGCGTTATGGAAGGTCCGTATTCTTCCGTTAGCACAGTTCCGGTTCCTCCCATAGTCTCTTTTGATATAATTTACATTCCTTTCGATCAGGCAGCAGGTGATTAAATGTTTTTTTGCGCAGATAAAAGAAGTAAAAATAGTGTTATGAGGGCTGTAACGGTGATCGTACTTATGGTCGCCGCTTTGCTTTTGACCGCGCTCTTTTCAGGATGTTCGCTGAACAATAACAGCGCCGAGCCTGAGATCACACGCGAGCCTTTAATAGTAATAACGCCCGCGGGGAGCATTGACCCCACCGAATATATACCGAGAACGCCGAACATCGTAACGGTTCCGCCTACTGCGACCAGAGAACCGGATCCGACTGATGAGCCTGAAGAGACAGGCGCTGACGTGACTGCGGAAAAAACCGCGAAACCTACGGAAAAACCTACCGAGAAACCGACTGAAAAGCCTACCGAAAAACCTACGGAAAAGCCCACTGAAGAGCCGACGGAAGTCCCTACAGAAGTTCCGACCGAAGCACCCACAGCAGAACCCACTAAAAAGCCCGACGAATTTGATCCGTCGATCTATTACAGAGAAGAAGACGATCTGCCGTATGCCAGGTATTATATCGAGGTCAACGTAACGGCACAGTTAGTGCGCGTCTATTCTGTTGACGACGAAGGCAATAAGGACAGCCTTGTAAAAACGATGATCTGTTCGTCCGGCCGCGACGGTAAAACTCCTCTTCGTACGTGGATCGTGCTGGACAATGAAACACAGCATGACGAGATCACCGACACTGACTTTCTGTCTCATTATGATTTCGAATGGGTCAAGGGCTGTGCGGTGCAGTACATTACGCGTATGTGGAAGGCCGAATGGGACGATAACGGTAAGCTCAAAGTTACGACTTCCTCGTATCTGTTCCATTCCACGCCCTTCGATTCGAAAGACAAGAATACGCTCAGGGCCGAAGACTGGAACAAGCTCGGCTACGCCGTATCCGACGGCTGCGTAAGACTGTGCGTAAGAGACGCGCACTGGATATATTCACACGTTGCCCCGTACTCCGTCGTTCGCACCGTTGAAGGAGAGAAAGACCAGGAGACCTGGAACGCGCTGAAGCTTCCTGATATACCCGAATACGTGAAAAAAGACCCTACAGACGTATATTGAGACCCGAAACATAAATAATTATCACTAAAGTATCACTACCGGCCTGAATCGCATGGCAGATCAAGGAGGATATTATGAGCGCAAACAATGAAAAGGAAAACAGGGCACGACCTGGTACCGTCAGAGCATGCGACGATCTGGGCAGAGTGCTTCCCACCGCAAAAGAAGCCGGAGTCAGAAAAGACAGGCGCTGCGTAGGATTGTTTTATTTTCTCTGGTGCGGCGAACACAGCAAAGACCTGAGACCGCTGGACATCGAAAAACTCCTCGAAGCCGATCCGAACGCCGGATACAGGCCCGACGACCCTGAATGGGGAGCTTATTCAGTAATGCATCACTGGGGAGAACCTCTCTTCGGATACTATACGTCTAAAGACGAGTGGGTAATGCGAAGACACGTGGAAATGCTCACGTACGCAGACATCGATTTCATCGTATTCGATACCACTAACGCCGTAACGTACGAGAGCAACGCAAAAATGATGCTGAGGCTTTTATCCGAATACAGAGCGGTGGGATTCGATACCCCGAAGGCAATGTTTTACACTAATACTGCCTCAGGAAAGACGGCCCAGAGCCTGTATGACAATATCTACAGCAAGGGCTACATGAAAGACTCATGGTTCTGCGTTGACGGGAAGCCGCTTATCATCGCGATCGAAAGCGAATGCTCGCCGGAAGTAAGAGAGTTTTTCACGATCAAAATGTCACAGTGGCCTAACGAACCCACAAAAAAAGGCGGCTGGCCCTGGATGGATTTCGAAAGGCCGCAGCGCGTATTTGAAAACCTCAAAGGCGAAGAAGAGATAATTAACGTATCGATAGCGCAGCACCCGCAGATCAGGTTCGGAGATTCCGCAATGTACGGAGAAACGACGAACAGGGGCAGATCGTTCCACAACGGTGCGGAGGATAAAACAGAAGGCGCGTGGAAATACGGATATAACTTCCAGGAGCAGTGGGACAGGGCGCTGGAGACGCTGCCGCCGTACGTATTTGTAACGGGCTGGAACGAGTGGATCGCAGGACGCTGGGGAGGCACGGAACAGAGACCCCTGTGCTTCGTTGACTGCGTTGACCTTGAATATTCGAGAGACGCGGAGCCGATGCGCGGAGGATATTTTGACAACTATTACATGCAGCTCATATCGAACGTAAGGCGCTACAAAGGCACCGATGCGGCACCGGTACAGAGCGAGATAAGCGCGGACGGCGGCGCGGTGTCAATGCAGCTGGTGGCCGAAAAGGGTCTTCGCTATGACAACTTCCCGAAGGGGTGCTACAGCCGCAACTGCGCAGGTTACGATACCGTATACACGGACGATACAGGCAGGAACGCCATTTTAAGCGTCTCTACGGCACATGATAAGGAAAATCTGTACTTCTACGCCAGAACGAAGGATCCGATCGAAAAATACGATTACAAATCGGCCTGGATGCAGCTGTTCCTGAACGTTAACAACCTTTCCTCTAACACGTATTCGAAACGGTGGAAAGGATATAACTATATTGCCAACGGATATCAGTTCACGAGTACGCGCACGACACTCGAAAAATGCATTGCCGACGGATCAACGTCGCTCGAGGCAGACACGTTCAGGCCCTGCGGAGTGATAGATTACGAATTCAGGGACAACGAAATGATGATCCGCATTCCAAAGGCATACGTGGGTCTGGGGAAAGACGACGCGTTCGAGATCCAGTTCAAGTGGATGGACAGCCGCAGCCGTGTAAGAGGCATGGATGATTTTTACACCACCGGAGACGCGGCGCCGATAGGCAGGCTTAATTACGTTTTCCTTGGATGAGCAGAAAACTAAAAGACAGAGGTGTGGGAGAGAATGTGGTTTAAAATGAGACGTAAAACGCGCAAAAGCACTGATAAAACAGTTTGCAGATCATTATCTGCTGCCATCGCGACAATAATGACGATGGCGCTTTTTACCGCGTGCGTCCCGAAGAAACCTGCTCCGGGTCCGTCTGCTCCGCCGTCGAACGGCAGCGAGACCGGCGCCTCTGAATATAAACGGATCGGGATCGAGCCGAAAACGGAATGGAAAAGCAGCTGGATATGGGACTCAAAAGACGGCGCAAGAGAAAACACCTGGATGGTATTCAGGAAAACGGTCAGCATTGACAGCGTGCCGGATTCTCTCGTCGCGGATATCAGCGCAGACTCAAGATACTGGCTGTGGATAAACGGCGTTAACGTTGTTTACGAGGGCAGTCTTAAGCGCGGACCGGACGGCAGCAGCGGATACTACGACAGCATTGACGTCGCACCGTATCTGAAGCAGGGCGAAAACGTTATTGCCGCCGAGGTGTGGTACTGGGGCAAGGACGGAAGCTTCTCGTATATCGACAGCGGCCGCGGCGGATTCCTTTTCGAAGCAGCGGGCAGGGGCATTTCAATCCTCAGCGATTCCGGATGGAAGGTCAAGGCCGATCCTGCGTACCTGAACGATACGGGAGACAGGCAGCCCAACTACCGCATAGCAGAATTCAACATCATGTACGACGCGAGACTCTCTATGGGCGACTTCACCGAGGCCGGATTCGACGATTCGGATTGGGAGAACGCAACGGAGATATGCGCCGGAGGCAGCGGTCAGTTCGGAAAACTATACCCCCGGTCAATACCTTTCCTAAAAGTTTACGAGCTTAAGGATTACGAAAACAGTTCAGAATACCAGGGGAAGACAACGAAATCGACGACGTACGTCACCGTGGACATTCCGTACAACGCTCAGTGCGTGCCGTATCTGTGTATTGAATCAGACCCGGGGAAAACAGTAGAAATAACGACCGAAAACACCAACATCGGCTCAGTATCGACCAGATATATTACGACGTCCGGAAGGCAGGAGTTCGAATCGAAGGGCTGGTTCAACGGCGAACACGTTACGTACAAGATCCCCGAGGGCGTTAAGATAATATCGCTAAAATACCGCGAAAGCGGATATAACACCGAATTTACGGGCAGTTTCGTAAGCAGCGATGAATTTATGAACACGCTGTGGCAGAAATCGCTGAGGACCTTGTATGTGACGATGAGGGACAATTTCATGGATTGCCCCGATCGGGAGCGCGCCCAGTGGTGGGGAGACGTAACGAACGAGATGGCAATGACGATGTACTCGTTGAGCCCGAGCTCGTACCTCCTGTACCAGAAAGGCGTCTTCAATATGTTGTCATCCTCAAAAGCGGGCATACTTGAGACCGTTGTCCCGGCCGGAGAAGGCGTATATTTCGAACTCCCGATGCAGCAGCTCGCCGGTATCTGCGGATTCAAGACGTATTACATGTACACCGGGGACCGAGAATTCGTGGATATGGTGTACGATGCCGCGCTGAACTACGTAAACCTGTGGATACAGGGCCCTGACGGGCTTGTCGTACACCGCGCCGGTTCATGGGACTGGATGGACTGGGGAGACCGCGCTGACGTTGTCTGCATCGAAAACGCCTGGTATTATAAAGCACTGGACACGGTCAGATATTTTGCCGCGATAAAGGGCGACGAAGATACGGAGAAAGAGCTCGCAACGCGTATGGATATGCTCTACGGCGCGTACCAGCTTCTGTGGACTAATAAAGGATTTATGGGCAGCGTAAAACGTCCTGACGACCGCGCGAACGCACTGGCCGTGCTGAGCGGCCTTGCCGACATCAACAACAGTACGCGATTTGAAACTATAAAGCACGTGCTGACAACGGTCTACAATTCCAGCCCTTATATGGAGCGCTACGTTTTAGACGCGCTGTGCGAGATGGGCCTCGTCGAAGAGGCGCAGGCGCGCATACGCACAAGATATAAGGCGATGGTAGAGGAAGATTATTCGACGCTCTGGGAGTTCTGGGACAAAGGCTCCGGTACGATGAACCACGCATGGAGCGGAGGACCGCTGCTGACAATGAGCCAGTACATGGCAGGTATTGCCCCCTCCGAGCCCGGATATGCGACCTATACCGTAAAGCCCGAACTCGGAAACCTCAAAAGTATCGACTGCGTTGTCCCCACCGTAAAAGGACTGATCACGGTCAATATCTCCGACGGAGACACGTATAAACTTACCCTCGATTCACCTCCCGGAACAAAAGCGATCGTTAAACTTCCCGCTTCCGGGCAGGGTAAAACGATATACCTGAATGGCGAAAAGATCTTTTATAACGGAGCCGCCTCTTCGGTAGACGCCGGTTTCACCGGATTCGAAGACGGAAGAGCCTGCTTCCTCGTAGATGCGGGCAGCGAAGGCGGAAAATTTGATTTCGAAATTAAAGACGAACCTGCGGGCGAAAGAGGCGGAAAGCTTACCGTTTCCGTTATCGCGACGGAGCACGGCTCGCTTACAGTGAACGGGACGGAAATCGAAAAAGGCAGATCACATCAGTTGGAAGTAACAGAAGGCAGCACCGTCACTATAAGCGCTGAGGCAGATCCCGGATACGAATTCGCGTATTTCACAGGCAGCATAAAGGGTCGCTCCGGTACGCAGACCGTCACTGCAACGCATAATATGACGGTAGGCGCGGTCTTTACGGAAAAGCGGTCCGACTACAGCATCCTGACCGTATACGTGCCGGAAGGTTCGGATATGAACGTTAAGGTCAACGGCAGGAAATGCACGTTTGCGGGCGGGAAGGCGATCGCCGTGATCCCCTCCGGATCCACCGTTACCGTTGAGGCGCAGGACGGGCTTCTGGGAACGTTCCTTAATTACAGCGGGCCGGTACAGAGCGAAGAGCGAACCGTTTCGTTCACGCTCGACGGTAATTCTGATCTTATGGTCAATGCTAAACTGCTGTACGGCGACAATATCGCGAAGGGTGCTAAGGCGACGTGCTCTGTTTCGCTCGAATCTGGCAGCACGTGGAGCGTATCAAACCTGACCGACGGCGATATTGCCACCGGATTTACCACGCAGGTACTTGAAGCCGTTGACGGCATACTGAAAAAACCGGTAGTGATCAATATCGATCTCGGCTCCGTGAAAGAATTTTCTTTGATGTCGCTCGCTCCGCGCACTGACACCGTGAGCATCAGCGGAGGAAATCCCTGCTTCCCGATGGAATTTACAGTTAAAACGAGCCGCGGAGGGTCCGACTACACTGAAGCAGGTTCGTTTACGTGCGAAGGAGATCCGGGCGGCGTTATGCAGTCGTTTGAACTGGGCACGGTAAAAGCCAGATTCGTAAGAATAGAGATCACTCGTGTAGGAGATTACGCGGGAGACGAATCGGTGGAACTGCCGTACAGGGCTCAGATCATGGAGATAATGCTCAGAAAAAAGAACTGACGAGAAACGCTGCGGTGTTTTTGCGGTGATATTATTTCGGAGATATTTAGATTTAAAGGGGGATCACGGTCATGCGGAATAGAAACAGGCCGCTTTGCAGGATCGCTGCGGTCTTATTAACAGCTGCGATATCGTTCACGGCTGTGTGCCTTTGCGGCTGCGAGGGCGGGGACGGTCCCGCGAAGATCCCCGGCGATACGATCGTGCTTGCGGCGAAAAAAGATCAGAGATCAGCGGCGATGCAGCAGAGGCTCGAGGAATATATCGACGCGTATATAGATGCTTTTACAAAAACGGAGCCCGGAATCAATGTAAAGGTCAATTATTATACCGAACTTCCGAAGGAAACGACGGGGATCGACTGCATGCTTCTCGGGGCGGACGATATGCTTCTGTACGCTGCGGGGGGATTGACCGACGCGGGACAATACCTTCCGTTTTACGGCATCGCAGAAGATAAAATAGCGGGCGGCGCGGTCAACGCATCTCGAATTGCCGACGGTCAGCCGATGAAAATGATACCGGTAAACTACGACCACGCGGTGATAATTGCCGACGAATCCCTGTTCCGTGATGCCGGAGTCGATATTCCGGGAAACGACTGGACCCTGACCGAATTCGAAGAGATCGCGGCAGATCTGACCGACAGGCGTGACGGAGAAGCATATTCGGGCGTATACATGCCTTATTATATGAATTACGTGTGGCAGTACTTCTGCAACCTGATCGCGGGGACGTACCTTACTGAAGGCAGGTTCGATTTTTCAAAGGACGGCAGCGTGGGACAGGCCATCGAGCGTATGTATTCCATGTACACACACAGCGCGGCGGTAAGCCCGGTATTATCCACCATCAGCCGCACGTGCGCCATGAGCTTCACGTTCGCCTGCGAGCCCTGGAGGAACAATTATTCGTACGAAGCAGAGAGAAAAATAAACATAAACCCGGGAAAGCGCACGGATGAGCTGATCGCGAGCGGTGATCTCAGGATAATTCCTCTGCCCGTATCTGACAGCGGTAAACGCACCGGGATCGCCGATACGGATCACATAAAAGGATTCGCAGTGCCTGCGACGTCATCGAAACAGAACATGGCAGGGAAATTCGCCGCGTTTTCGCTTACGGAAGAAGGGCAGAAGATACTCGTACCGTGCTTCGAAGGTATTCCCGCGAACCGCGATATGTGGGAAGAAGAATTCTGGCGCACCGGAGTGTTTGCAGGCGACAATGCACAGCGGGCGCTCGTAGGTGTTGACGACGGCGTACGTGACGATTTTACGGCTGCGATCGCTTCGGACAATGACATTTACAACAAAAACGTCCGCATGCGTTCCGTTTTTTCGGCAATAATGGTCCGCGAGCTTTCGAGCGGGAGAGGCCTGGACAATTTCATGAAGAAGCTGGCTTCATTCGCGCTGGACGCAAATAAAGTTATTGACGGAAAAACGGCTGTTTACACCAGGGAGTAGGGAGGGACAAGCTATGAAAAAGTATCTGTTTGCTATATTGTCCCTTGTCCTTGCGCTCTCGGTCTGCACCGGAACGGTCACCTCGCTGGCGAAGGGAGACGCCGGAACCGGAAAAGCGGACACCGGGAAAGCCGATATATTGTCCGACACGTGGGCCGGGACCGATGAACTCGGACGAGTATTCCCGGATAATAAGGAAGCCGGAGATCCGAAGACGGGAAAATACGTCGGAATATTCTATTTCCTGTTCGCGAGCCACAAGAACGATACGATCTACGACACGACGCAGACGTACCTCGACGGCGGTGTGGAGGCGGTGTGGGAGATGGCCCCGCTCGACGGTTACCATACGTGGGCAAGACCTTATTTCGACTATTACCGTGAAGACCTGGATGAATGGATATACCGGAAACACGCCCAGCTCCTGACGGACGCCGGGATCGATTTCGTTTTCCTTGACACAACAAACAACGGCGGACTGTTTGAAAACTGCTGGACGCTCCTGCTTAAGACGTGGCGCGAAGTGCGCGACGAGGGCGGAAATACCCCTCAGGTCGTTTTTCACAACGGAGACGGTACCGAGACGCTCGCGAATCACATTCAGATCATCTACAAGAAAGCATATTCGAACCCGGATTATGCGGATCTGTGGTTCATGTGGGAAGGAAAGCCGCTGATACTCGGAAATCTGGACGTAAATCAGGTGAGCGAAGAACTTAGAAATTATTTTACGTTCCGCCGTTCGTGGGCGTTCAACAGTTTTACCGGAGACGGTATCCTTAAGTGGCCCTGGATCGCGGAATATCCGCAGGAACCGGGCAGGAACGCCGAAGGAGAAGTAGAACAGATCGTCGTGAGCGCGGGATTCCATTCGAACTCGTCACGGGGACGCAGTTTTCACGACGGAAAACAGCCCTCCAGAGGCGTCGGAGATTTCGGATACGGATTAGAAACTACCGGTGACGGACTTGCGTTCCAGGAGCAGTGGGACCGCGTGTTCGAGGTAGATCCTCCGCTCGTGATGATAACGGGCTGGAATGAATTCACGTTCGGACGCTGGCCTAACGCCGGAGTCGGACAGCTCATATCCGACAGCTATACGATAATAGAAAACGACTGGCAGTTCAGCAGCAATTACGTTGACGCATTCAGCGCGGAATTCAGCAGGGACGTAGAACCGATCTCGCAGCTGTTCAGGGACAATTATTATTACCAGATGGTTGAAAATATCCGCCGGTTCAAGGGCGTCCGGGCCGTGGAGAAGGGCACCGGAAGTACCGATATAGATCTGTCCGGAGACTTTCACGAATTTAACGGCGTCGGACCGGTATATTACGATACCCCCGGCGACACTGCGCACAGAGACAGCAAAAATATCGCCGGGGAACGCGTGGTCAATGACAGCGGGCGGAACGATTTTGTACGGGTGAAGGTTTCCAAAACGGATAAATACACGTATTTCCTGGCGGAATGCAGAGAGGATATCGTTACGGCCGACGGAACGGAAAACTGGATGAACCTGTTTATTGACAGCGACCAGTACTACTACAGCGGCTGGAGCGGGTACGATTTCGTGATAGGACGGAATATTGACGCAGCGGGCGGTAAATTATCCGTGGAGGAGTTTACAGGACCGGCCTGGAAGAGTTATAATAAAGGGTGGGCGGATTATTCCGTCTCCGGCAGCAGGATGGTCGTGCGCGTCGAAAATTCGCTGGTCGACCTGGCCGGGAGGGATAATTTCGACTTCAAATGGGCGGATGATTCCACCGTTTCCGGCGAGGTCATGGAGTTTATGGACCACGGTGACGCGGCTCCGAACTCACGCTTTAATTACAGATATATCAAGGAAGGCGGTATTGTCTCCGGTAAGATAAGAGACACGGCCGTCGTACCGGCCGCCCAGGACGGGCGGGATGCGGGAAGAAAGATACCCGCGGCGGTCATTGCCGTCGTCGCAGGCACGGCCTTGCTGGCAGCGGCTGCCGTGACCGTACTCATACTGAAAAAGAGGAAAATCAATCAAAAATAAATATTATTGAGAAAGAGGTAATCGAAAATGAAAAAGACAGCTAAGATTTTGGCGTTCGTCATGTGTGCGGCAATGCTCCTGACATTGTCCGCCGTTCCGTTCCAGGCTGAAGAAGCCGATGAGTATGAGGAGAAAACCATCTCATACACTTTTGACGGCGAAGAGGGGAGCCAGCTGGAAGAATCCGAGCTTGCTGATACATTCGTTATGCAGATCGTCAGAGGAGCAGGCGGTGAAGGCACCGTAACCGAAGAAGGTACCGTCGATCTTACTCAATACGCAGGATTCTTTACGGATATCGACGTTGCATATGATTATTTCGCCGGTGCGTATACTTTCTCGCTTGATTATGATTTCAGCTGCAGCAGTCCTACTCTGGGCGGTATCTTTATAAGACTTACCGATCCTGCAGGATACAAAGTAACGAACCCCAAAAACGCCGGGACACAGCAGGCATTCGATATGTATGAATGGGACTGGTACGGTGAAAACGGCGGAAAAGGGCAGGGTATCTCCAGTATCGGCGGATCCGGTATCAGAGTATTCCTGAACAAGCAGAACTCCGCTATTGGCGTTTCCGTTAAGACACGCGTGGAAGACGGGCTGTTCGTACATTCTCAGGGCGTCGAATTCGCGTATCCCGAAGGCTTCAACGCTTCCGGAATGAACAACTACAAATTCGAAGACGACGGTAAGAGCAGCGTTAAAGTCTACGTAAATAACGCGCTTCTTGCTACTGTCGAATACGGCGGTGAGCCCGGCATGTATCCGGACGGCGACGAAGGCGACAGCGATATCATGTATTACAAGCACGCAGTCATCAAAGACGCGGAAGGAACACAGCTTCTTGAACTGGACAACGCACGTATCAGCGCAGATTACAGCGCGGTAGGTATCGGAAACAGAGGAGAGAATACCACAACGATCGATAACGTCACTTTAAAGTACATGCAGAAGAAGAAAGCTGCTACGCCTGTTCCCACGCAGGCTCCTACTGCTGAGCCCACCGAAAAACCGACAGAGAAGGCTCCGGACGCTACTCAGAATGCGGGCGATAAAGCTACTTCGATCCCGGCTGATAATACAAAGGCTCCTTCCGGCAATGATCAGAAAAAGGGCGGAAATTATACGTGGCTCTTCATCGTATGCGGCGTGGTCGCAGCAGCTGCGGTCGCTGTGATCGTCATTACCAGCGTTAAAGGTAAGAAAAAGAAATAAAGGAGACCCGGATGGCCCGGAAATTGAAAGACTACAAGACGATAGGGATAATAGGTGGAATGGGACCGCTCGCTACGTGCGACTTTTTTGAGAAGATCGTACGTATGACAGACGCTTCATGCGACAGCGATCACATTCCGATCCTTATCGATTGTAATCCGCGCATCCCGGACCGCGCAGACGCTATCCTTCGCGGAGGCGAAGACCCGGTGCCTGAAATGGTTAAAAGTGCCAGAAGGCTCGTTCGCGAAGGCGCGTCCGTTCTGGTCATGGGCTGCAATACCGCTTATTACTTTTATGACCAGGTGGCAGCGGAACTTCCGGTCCCGCTGATAAATATGCCTGAGGAAACGGCAAATGGCGCGCTCAGGCTCGGGTATAAAAAGGTCGGATTGATGGCAACAGACGGTACGGTCTGGTCAGGTCTATATAACCGGGAATTTGAGAAGTTCGGGATCGAGCTTCTGATACCGTCGACCGAAGGTCAGAAATCAGTTATGGAAATGGTTTACGACGGCATAAAAGCGGGAAACGCCGGATTTGACCCGGGACCGTTTATTGACGTCGCAAATGATTTTATGAAACGCGGCGCGGAGGCAGTAATACTCGGATGCACCGAGCTGCCTATCGCGTTCAATATGTACAACATCGATATACCGTATCTTGACCCCGCAGTATTTGCGGCAGAGGCAGCGATAACGATGGCGGGCGGAACAGTCAGACCGCTCTGAAAGGGCGGTCACGCCGGTCACACAGGAGGCATAAACTGAAATGAGTTATTCAGGGAGCCAGCCCGATTTTACGAGAAGAAGTCAGGGCGGTAAAAACGGAAATAAAAAGAAAAATTACAAGCCGGTCATCGCGGTGCTGATGCTGATCATCATCGTCCTCGTTGTCGTGCTTATTATTGTCAGCGCGACTAAAAAGCCCGGACGAAACGGAGTCATCATTTCGGATATTCCTACTCCGACCGCTTTTGACCCGAACGGGAGCGAAGGTCCGTCGAACGTACCGTTCACCGCGCCCCCTACGAGTGCTCCGGAATCTCCTCTGAATTCATTTGTTTATGCTGAAGCGGGAGAGGAGCTGCCTCCTGCGAAAAACTTCCTTAAAGATGCGAACTCCGATCAGTTTGCGTACTATCTGTCGGACACGGCGCATATTGACACCAGAGTGTGCGGGATATACCACGTGCAGATACAGTGCGGGGACAAGACATACGAAGGTGATATTATTGTCCGCGACACCATGCCGCCTGCCGCTGTGACAAAGACCGTTACGGTGAGAAAAGGCGCTGAGGTCAAACCGGCTGATTTTATCGAAAGCGTAAATGATTCTACCGACGTCACTATGGAATTCGTGAGTGCGCCGGATACCGGATCACGCGGAACTTTCACGGTCGAGATCATCCTGCGCGACGGGTACGGAAACGAAACAAAAGTAACGGCGCAGATGATCGTTGACGCCGACGAAGTACCGCCCGTGATAGAGGCGATCGAATACCGCGAGATATTTGTTGGGGATACTATCTCGTACCGTCAGGGCGTCAAGGCGTACGACGACCGCGGCGGCGAGGTCAAAATTTCCATCGATTCCAGCGCAGTTAATCTTAAGGAACCCGGGACTTACAAAGTGATCTATACCGCGAGCGACGAGGCGGGCAATACTTCCACGTTCGAAGCGACGGTTGTTGTCAGGGATCTTTCGGAACTAGAGACTGACGAGGGCAAATATTCTGTTGCCGCGCTTCACCGCAAATTCAGCAAGCTGGTGCCGAAGATCATTAAAGACGGTATGAGCGATATAGAAAAGCTCTACGCTATCTGGTATTATGTTTCCGATCCTGAACATCTAAGTTACATCAGCCACTCGGATAAGGACAGCTGGGTGCGCGAGGCGATCCGCGGCCTCGACGAGGGCGTAGGTGACTGCTTTACGTTCTATTCCGTTATGAGAGCGCTTATGGAAGAAGCGGGATTTGAAACGATCTCGGTACACCGCCTGGGCGGAGAGACGCAGCATTTCTGGAGCCTCGTTAAAGTGGGAGGCGAATGGTACCACATCGACGCCTGCCCGAGATCTGAATCCCGTAAGAGATACTGGTACTGCTTCCTCAGGACCGATGAAGAACTTATCAATTTCGGCAAGGGCGACGATAATTACGAAAAAATAAATTATTACTATAAATTCGACACTTCAATCTATCCCGCGAGCGGCACGGAAAAGCTTGCCGATGCGCTGGTCAACTGGGATACGGGAGAGATATATCTTAAATTATACTGAGCCGGAGTTTCAGTCCCCGGCGGACTTGCAGAGGCTGACGACAATGAACAACGTACTTGAATATATGGAACAGACGGCGCCTTACGTGCCTGATAAGGTGGCTTTCGCGGGTGAGGACGCGGAGCGCACTTTTTCACAGATCTTCAGCCGTTCTAAAAGTATTGGTACTGCGCTTCACGCGAGAGGATACTACCGCGAGCCTGTCGTCGTATATATGCACAAACATCCGGATATGGTCAACGCGTTTTTCGGCGTCGTGTATGCTGGCTGCTTTTACGTGCCCATCGACGAAGAAATGCCCACGCACAGGATCGGGCTTATCTTCAACGCATTGAGACCGAGGGTAGTCATCTGCGACGGAAATACCTGCGAAAAAGCGCGCGCTCTCGATTTCGGCGGCGAGATACTTATGTTCAACGACATATGCGACACTCCGGAAGACGATGCGGCACTGAAGGCGATAAGAAAAGCAGCTCTCGATATTGACCCCATATACATCGTGTTCACGTCCGGCTCAACCGGCGTGCCAAAAGGCGTCGTAGCGTGCCACCGCTCCGTCATCGACTACATCGAAACATTGTCCGAAGCGCTCGAATTTAACAGCGACACCGTGTTCGGAAACCAGACGCCGCTTTACTTCGACGCTTGCCTGAAAGAACTTTATCCGACGCTGAAGTTCGGGGCAACGACGTACCTGATCCCTAAAAAGCTGTTCATGTTCCCGGTCAAACTCGTGGAATATCTCAACGAAAAACGCATAAATACCGTCTGCTGGGTCGTTTCGGCACTGACAATGATCTCCGCGTTCGGCACGTTCAAAACCGTGAAGCCCGAGTATCTGCGCACCGTCGCGTTCGGCAGCGAAGTGTTCCCGATCAAGCAGTTCAATCTGTGGCGCGAAGCGCTGCCGGAGGCAAAGTTTACGAATCTTTACGGCCCGACCGAAGCTACCGGAATGTGCTGCTACTACAGAGTTGACCGCGAATTCGGCCCCGGCGACGTCATACCGATCGGCGGACCGTTCCGAAACACTGAAATACTGCTGTTAAAAGACGACAATACGTTGGCCGCCACAGGCGAGACGGGCGAGATATGCGTGCGCGGCACGTCGGTAACGCTCGGGTATTACAACAACCCCGAAAAGACCGCCGAAGCTTTCGTGCAGAACCCGCTCAATACCGCTTACCCCGAAACTATCTACCGCACAGGCGACCTGGCGCGCAGGAACGAACGCGGCGAACTGGAGTTCATTTCCCGCAAAGATTACCAGATAAAACACATGGGACACCGCATCGAACTCGGTGAGATCGAGGCAGTAGTAGATCTTGAAGACGAAATTCGCTCATCCTGCTGTATTTTTGATGACGCGGCAAAGAAAATTGTGCTATACTATGTAGGCGACGTGGAAAAGGACGAGCTTTCGAAGAGACTGCGCGCCGGACTTCCGCGCTACATGCTGCCGCACGCCGTCATACAGCTCGATCAGATGCCGTTCACGCCGAACGGAAAGATCGACAGGAAGCTGCTTAAAGAAAGATGGATAAACGCTGACTGACATACACCTGCCGCTCAGAACTACTGCACACGGATACGGGCCGGTCAATACAAAAGAAAAAGCATTAAGGAGAGAAAGATCTATGGAAGAATTACTCAAAATATTAAAAGAGATACATTCCGACGTTGACTACGAAACGTGCACGACGCTGATCGACGACGGGATACTCGATTCATTCGATATTATTTCGATCATCACGGAAGTCAGTTCCGAATTTGACGTGCAGATCCCGGCCAACGAGATCGTTCCCGAGAACTTCAACTCTGCCGAAGCGCTCTGGAAGCTTATTGAGAGACTCGAAGACGAGTAAAGGCGAAAAGACCCGCGAAGGTCGCGCTAAGAGCTCGTCATGCGGTAATTACTGAGGGGAACGCACGCGCATGTCATTCGTATCGCTCGGATTTTTAGCATTCTTGGCAGTGCTTATGCTGCTCTATTATACCGTGCCCAAACGCGGACAATGGATATTGCTGCTCGCGGGCAGCATATTTTTCTATGCCTTCGCAGGCTGGAGCTCGCTCATATTCATCACCGTCACGGCGTTGTCAACGTATTTCGCGGGTATCTATATCGGTAAGCTTGCCTCCGCCCGCGACGCGTACCTTAAAGGCGAGGGGAAAGAGCTCGATAAAGAGGCGAAAAAGGCATATAAAGCTAAAGTCAAAAAGCGCACTTACCTTATAATGAGCCTCTGCCTCATCCTGAACCTCGGCATGCTCGCCGTCATCAAATATACCGATTTCGGCATTTCGATAATCAACGGCATCTTTAAGACGAATATCGGCTTCCTCCGTTTCGCGCTCCCGATGGGCATATCGTTCTATATCTTCCAGAGCATGGGATATAT
>DBVV01000155.1:24833-30087 GCA_002308795.1 Mageeibacillus sp. UBA1255
CTGCAGGGCCCGATCAGCCGCTTCGACGAATTGTCCAAAACGCTGTACGGACCGCACGACTTTGACTGGGACAAATTCGCCCGCGGCGCGTGGCGCGTTGCATGGGGCTTTTTCAAGAAAATGATCATCGCGGACAGGATGATCACCGCGGTAATAGAACTGTCCGGAAGCCCGGATCAATATAAAGGCGTGTACGTCGTTGCCCTCGTACTGTTCTACGCGATAGAACTTTACGCGGACTTCACGGGCGGCATCGATATTACGATCGGTATCGCGGAAATGCTCGGAATACAGGTGGCCGAGAACTTTGACCGCCCGTTCTTCTCGCTGAACATCACGGAATACTGGCGCCGCTGGCACATCACGATGGGCACCTGGTTCAAGGATTATATATTCTATCCGCTGTCCGTAAGCCCGAAGATGCTGAAGATCTCCAAATGGTCGCGCGAAAAGCTCGGAAACGCGATTGGAAAACGCGTTCCTGTATATCTTTCTACGATAATCGTATGGTTCGCGACAGGTCTGTGGCACGGCGCTGCGTGGAACTTTATAGTATGGGGACTGCTAAACTGCCTCGTGATAATCATTTCGCAGGAGCTTTCGCCGCTCTACGGCAAATTCCACAAACGCTTCGGATTCAGCAATACTAAAGGGTACAACGTATTTCAGATGTTCCGCACGTTCTGGCTTATGGGCTTCATACGCGTACTCGACGTTTACCGCGACGTGCCGGGGACCTTTAAGCAGGTCGGGACGATATTTACCACCGCGAACTGGGGCGATCTTTTCAACGGCAGTTTCCTGGAACTCGGGCTCGGCCGGCAGGATTTCATAGTGGTACTGATCGGCTGCGGGATCATGCTGACCGTAAGTATCCTGCAGAATAAAGGGCAGGTCAGGGACAATATCATTCTGAAGCGTCCGGTCGCAATCAGGCTCGCAATGTTCGCACTGATCGTACTGCTGATAGCGGTGTTTGGCGCGTACGGCATCGGGTACGACGCCGGCGCGTTCATTTACGGTCAATTCTAAAAGGAGGCGGGGATCATATGAAAATTTTAAAAATAATCATCCGGATCGTCGCCGTCATCGCGGTGCTCGCTCTTTCGCTGTGGCTCCTGCAAAGGCTTTTGGTGCCCAAATACATAGAAAAGAACGAAGAAGGACTGCTTGTAAAAGAATATTATGATTACGCCGGAGGAAACGACGTGCTGTTCATAGGCGACTGCGAAGTCTATTCCAACTTTTCGCCTGTAAAACTCTGGCAGGATTTCGGGATCACCTCCGCGATCCGCGGCAGCCCTCAGCAGCTCATATGGCACTCGTATTACATGCTCGAAGACACGCTCAGGTATGAGACGCCGAAAGTCGTCGTGTTCAACGTATTGTCAATGAAATACGGCGAGCCCCAGAGCGAAGCGTATAACCGTCTTGCCCTCGACGGAATGAAGTGGACAAATACGAAGGTCCGGGCGATCAGGGCGTCTATGACGGAAGAAGAAGCCGATTCCGAAGGCTTTACCATTGCCAGCTACGTCTTTCCGCTGCTCAGGTTCCACTCCCGCTGGAACGAACTCTCAGGCGAAGATTTTAAATACATGTTCGGCACCAGACAGCTTTCGCACAACGGCTTCGTGATGCGCGTCGATTCAAAGCCGGTAACGGATATACCGCGCGCCAGACCGCTCCCGGATTATTCGTTCTCGGACACGTGCTGGGATTACCTCAACAAGATCCGCGATCTTTGCGATGACAACGGCATCCAGCTGGTGCTGATAAAGGCTCCCACTCTGATGCCGCACTGGTACGACGAATGGGAAGAGCAGATCGTAAAATATGCTGCTGACAACGGCCTCTGCTATGTGAATCTGCTGGATAAGGCGGATGAGATCGGTATCGATTATTACTCGGAAAACGCAGATACTTTCGATGCCGGAATGCATCTGAACCTTAACGGCGCGGAAAAACTTTCGGAATGGTTCGGAAATTATCTGAAAGCGAACACGGCCCTCGGCGACAGGCGCACCGAACCAGACACCTGCTTGATCTGGCAGGAAAAGGAAGATTATTACGAAGAAATGAAGAATGCTCAGTACACTCAGCTTCGCGAAGAAGGAAAACTGACAGGATACTGGGGATAACGTTTGAGGAGGATCATCATGAAAAAGAACGTTTTAAAAAAAGGCCGCTTAATTTCTGCGCTTATTATGGCGCTGGTCATTTCATTATCTGTCGTGCTGCTCTCGGGCTGCGAGGGAAATAAAGACGGACCGTCGGATGCGACAGGAAAGCCGGTTTCAGACGCCACTGCATTGCCCGGCGGCGCTACGACTGCTCCTTCGCAGGATGACGGATACGTATTCAAAAAAGGCGACGTCACCGTGAAAATGAAAGCAAAAGCAGCTGACATAATCACCGCCCTGGGCAAACCGACCAGCTATTACGAGTCTCCGAGCTGCGCATTTGAAGGAATGGATAAAACGTACTCCTATCCCGGATTTGACGTCACCACCTATACCGAAGGCGGCGTTGATTACATCTCCGGCGTGGTGTTCTGGGATGACAGCGTAGAAACGCCCGAAGGATTGTTCATCGGCGCATCCGCTGCTGATGTTCAGCGCATTTACGGAACTGAAGCCGCAGGGAAGACAAAAGTGGAATTAGAAAAAGGGTCGTCGCAGCTTCTGATCCTCTTAAAGGACGATACCGTAACTTCGATACAGTATCTTGCAATGTACTGATTTAGCAGAAATAGTTATGAAAGATCAAAATAATGATGTTGTAAGCGGAATATGGCCCGAAGGCGAGCCTTATTTCGCTTTCTTTTATAAAGAATTCACGCTGCCCGACGGCGCTTCAAAAGTGTTTATCGACGTGACTGCATTGTCCCCGGAACCGGCGCGTCAGTTCGTGTATAACCTTGCCGTGAACGGCGCTGAACTGGGCGTGGGTCCGTCCAGGCTCGATGTGCAAAACGGAAAGCTGATCCTGTATTATAACACCTACGATATCACCGGGCTCGTAAGGCGCGGTGAAAAGGCGAATCGTGTAGAAGCGCTGTGCCATACGGCGGAGGGTAAGCTGTTTTATGCTTTGCTGCGTTTTTATGACGGGTTTGGAAACGAAATTGAGCGGATCCCGACGGACCGCAGCTGGCAATGCTTCAATATGGATCCGGTGTTCCGCCCGGACAATTCGACCGGCACGCACTATTATAAAGCGTATGCTGCGAATATTGACCTCACCGCCGAACGGATCGCCGCGAAGACGGTGGTGAAACAGATCGTGGGGGATCCGTTGGCCCCGGGAAAGACCGGGCCGGTAAAGCGTTTCCTGCACGAAGTCGCGCCCGGGAATATCAGAGCGATAGACGGCGGGTACTTTATTGACCTCGGCCGCGAGATCGTGGGAGGCATCGAAGCCGGGTTTAAGACCGGAAGCATTGCAGATATCTCCGCAGGATTCGGGGAGGAGCTGAACCCCGACGGCAGTGTGCGGTCCGCGATGCGCACGGGCAACGTTTACCGTGAAAGCTGGCGTGTTCCTGCCGGCAGGAGCGTGATCCGGACGCCTGACATGTTTACGTACCGTTACGTGGAACTTAAAAGCGACGTTCCGTTTGAATTGGAATTTGTGCGGGGACTCCAGCTTGGTCTGGGACTGGACGACAGCGAATCTTCCTTCGATTCCGATAATCCGCTGCTTAACGAACTTTATGATTTCACGAAATATACGGTGAAGGCGACGACCCAGGATCTGTACGTGGATTCCCAGTCCCGTGAGCGCGGGGCTTATGAGGGCGACCTGCTTATAAATATGCTCGCTTCGTACACGTTCTACAGCGAGACCGCAGTCCCGCGGTTCACGTTCGAATATCTGTGCACGCACCGCACCTGGCCCGCCGAATATATATTGCTTATGCCTTACATCTGCCTTCTCGATCTGATGCAGACCGGCGACTTCTCCGCGGCAAGGCGTCAATATTCTTTCTTGAAGGAGTGCAATTTCTGGGCTTTAAAAGGGCCTCAGGGGCTGGTCCGGAGCGGCAATACTGCCGCCCAGGGCGTCAATGCGGTTTTGTACGACTGGCCTCCGTCTCAGCGCGACGGTTACGACACCGGCGTGCTCTATCCTACGGTGCTAAACGCACTCCAGGTCAGGAGCTTTGTGTCAATGGCGGAGATCTCCGGGTACCTTGGCATGGAGGAGGAAAAAGCGCGCTGGCTGGCCGCTGCCGTTGAACTGGCCTCGGCGGTCAACGACACTTTATATGACAGTGAAAAGGGCGCGTTCTGCGACGGTTTATATGAAGACGGCACTAGATCCGCCCATTTTTCCCAGCACGCCTCCGCCTATGCCCTCTGGGGCCTCGGAAATGCCTTTTTAAGGCGAGATCAGCTCGAAGGGGTATGTGAATATATCCGGAGTGCAAACGGCCTTAAAACAAGCGTTTACGGGGCTTTTTTCGTGCTTGACGGTCTTTACCGTTCCGGAGTGCCCGGAGCCGCCGCCCTCGCCACCTCCTGGATGCTTTCGGAGCGCCCGGGGGACGTGTACACATGGGCCTACATGATGCACGAACTTGGGGCAACGATCACTGCAGAGGCCTGGAGCCCTGAACTTAAGCCCAACAGTACCTTCTCCCACCCGTGGGGCGCCGCACCCGCCGCATTGATCGCCCGGGGCATCTTCGGCATCGAGCCCCTTGAGCCTGGCTACAGCCGCTTCCGGGTCAATTTCCGCCGCGCCGGTATCGGTCGCGCCTCCATCGTGCTGCCAACGCCCCGGGGCCCCATTTCCGCCTCCTTCTGCGGTGACAATTACTCCGTGACCGGGCCGGAAGGGTGCGAAGGGGAAGTGCTAGTTGTAAATGGCAAGTTGTAAGTGGCACGGCGAACTGTGAGCATGCTGCGAATTTCGGGAGAAACGAAATTCTTCGCATTGCTCACTGCTTCGCCGAGCGGAGAAAAGGTAAATGATTAAAACGGCAAAGAAGTCCGGCGGTATTTAAAAACTCGTGGCGCCGCCACCTCCTCCAAAAACACACTGGCAAATTTTGTCGATACGATTCAAGCACCCCTTTGCTTTATGTCATAGGGAATTTCTTATCTGCGGTTTTCTCTAGGACTTCTGGGTGCATTGTCACTGAAGGGGCAGCGCCAGGCCGGAAAAGCGGCGCAGCTATCCACTTGAAACTTTCGACTTGCCATTTGCCACTTGCCACTTCCCACTTGCCACTTACAACTTGCCACTT
>DBVV01000155.1:30228-39080 GCA_002308795.1 Mageeibacillus sp. UBA1255
TTCGCCCACTTGCCACTTCCCACTTGTCATCATCCGGTTCGGTGTTGCGATTTGTATCTTGCCTTGACCGGCTCCGCAACTATATAATTTAGCTGAAGCAGGCGGGAGCCTGCGCATGCATGCAATAATTGGATCGATCGATACCGAAAACAGAAACAAAAGGACAGAAACAAAGGGACGAAATGGACATCGGCGGACGGATAACTGAACTCAGAAGGGAAAAAGGGCTGACCCAGCAGGAGCTGGCTGACAGGCTGTATGTGTCAAGGCAGCTGGTGAGCAAGTGGGAGAGCGGCGACCGCAGACCGGACTACAAAACGGTCGAAAAAATTGCCCAAACGCTCGAAGCAAAGCCGGAAGAAATTGTCCGCGAGGAAGACGTCATTATTGAAGAACTGGCCGCGTGCGTGCCAAAAGAGGGAAAAAGCGGAAGCAACGAAAACTGCCAAATTGACCTCCCGGCGCTGCTGAACGGCTTTCTGAAGACGCTTCCCGAGGCGGCGTGCGACATTTTCATCAGACGCTACCGGGCACACGAGACGCCGGAGGAGATCGGCGCCAGATACGGTGTGGGGGATAATTACGTCCGTTCGATCCTGGCGAGGACCCGCAAGAAGCTGAAGAAGTATCTTAAGGAGAAGCAAAATGGATAAAAATGATTTATATAACGCTTTTGACAAGATCGATCCCGCGCTGGTAACGAGGTCGGAGGAGGGCAATTGTTTCGCGGAGAAAAAGGCGAAACGGTCTTTCGCAGAAAAAGGGCGGGGAAGGATGATCATACCGCTTATTGTTGTCCCGCTGGCGCTGATCGCGGCAATCACGGTGATATCCGTCACGTCATATAAAAACAGTAATAACCGCACGCCGAAAGACACCACTGTGATCGGACCCACGTCCGTGCCGTTGCCCGCGGAGACAGAGATCGATGCTCACAGAGCCACGCCAGATCCGACGACCGAATCTGCCACTTCGCCCGCAACGCCCATGGGAACGATGCCTTCGACGTACGTGCCGCCGGACAGTTCCCAGCTGCTACCTGCAATTGACGCTTACATGAAAAGTTCCGGATTCGCGGACGCTAAATATCCCGACTGCTTCAACACGCTGGCAGGGAAGATAATTGACAACGGGACTGAGGGCAAGTTCGATAAGTACACCCAGGATGATACTGAGTCTCAAACGTTTTATGCTGAAAACTATTACTTCAGCGCGACGAATAACAGCCGGTACTCTGTCAGAGATCTGACATATTCGGCGCATGTGGAACTAAGCGCATTGCCGCTGCCCTTTGAGATCGACTACGGCGATTCTTTTATCGAGGTCATGGATAAAATGGGGGTGGCTTTCCCGGAAAACGCGGGGGACTCTTTTTCGATAACCGCAAAGGCTGATTCGGACGGCTTCCCCGAAACGTATGAGATCCATTTCTATCGTAATGATCAGACAAATCTCGGTGAGGGCGAGATATCGTTTGATGACCCGAGCCAGATCACGTATACGTTCATTCAAAAGAATAATGCTGGCCAGATCGTGCTGGAAAGAACAATGTGTTTTGGATTTATGGGCGATGATCCTTCGCTGAGCAGTTTGACGGAGATCTACATGCAGGTGCGTGAAAATTTCCAGGGTGATACGCAGACGCCGGACAATACCGATCACAGCGCGGAGCCTACTCCTACGTTGCCGCCCACTGCGCCGCCGTCAACGCCCACCGCATCTCCTGAGCCGCCAAGCGAGCAGAAAATGAAAGATATTGCCTACGAAGCCCTGTCTGCTGAATTTCCCGAATTTGCCCGCATACCGCAAGATCGCTTTTATGTTCATACGTTTGTCGGCGGCAGCAGCGGCAACTGGGACGTGGATTATGATCTTATACTGGGCGGACTGCGGTTCACCGCGATACAATATACTTATTGTTATTATGCCGACCGCGATTTTTCCCGCTGCTTCGACCATTGCTACAAGGGAGTATCATTTGATACGTTTAGCAATGACTTTACGGACGCGGAAATGGCGGAATTCAAAAAGCAGCTCACGGATCAGTTAAATGAGCAGCTCGTTGACCGAAATATAACTGTCCCGGACAATTATTTTGACGACCCTGAGCACATAAGGATATACTGGACAATTATAGAAGATAGTGTTCTGTATCTGGGAGCGGAAACGATAATAGAGACCGGCATAGCGGACGAATATGGCGACGGTCATGCGCACCTGTTCGCTAAGGTGAAGGTACTCGACCTGAAGCCGTATTTAGCCGAGTGAAGCTGAGTGGCTAAATGAAGCGAATTATCAGTGATACTTTTGCTGTAAAACAAAACCGCCGGACTCTTGCGAGCCCGGCGGCTTTCGTCTAACGCTTATTCAGCGGCTGTTTCTGCTGTCAGCCTTCGATGCTTATGATCTTCTTGGTCTCGTCCTTAGGCTGCTTTTCCTTATCCGGAACGAACAGCTTCAGCGTGCCGTTTTCATACTTTGCCTTTACGTCCTCTTCGTTCACGTCTTCGCCTACGTAGAAGCTTCTGCTGTACGTGCCGTAGAAACGCTCTCTGCGGATGTAATGACCGTTCTCCTTACCTTCATCGTTCTTCTTTTCAGTCTTCGCGGTCACGGTAACGTAGCCGTTTTCGAGCTGTACGGAAATGTTCTCTTTATCGATGCCGGGGACGTCGATCTCCAGTTCGTAACCTGCGTCGGTGGCTTTAACGTCCGTCTTCATAAGACCGGATGCGCTGCCTGTATTAAACGGAGCGTCAAAGAAGTCATCAAACAAACTCTTTCTGTAAATTCTAGGTAACATATTCATCATTTTGATTCACTCCTGTTCTTTAAAATATGTTTTCCGGAACCCTCTTATCTCAGGTTCCGGGGGTATTATACACCCGATTGTTAGCACTGTCAATAGGTGAGTGCTAAAATTTTGAAAATTTTTATATATTTTTTCTCGCGTGTATATCGGCCGCATGAGCAGTGAGGTTGGAGGTGGACAATACATGCGAGATCGTATGGGCTTTTGCGGCAACAAGGATTTTGGAGATTTGAAAACCCGGCGAGGCCCGAGACATACCGAGACTAATTACGGTTTTGGAAGCGTGGCCTTAACACATAGAAAAAACCCGCCGTCAGGCGGTAAAATAAAATCTAACCACAACTTGCCACTCTCTCTAAACTTTCTCCTCCGCAAACGGCTTCACGCCGTCGGGCTCTACGGTGCCGGTCTCGGTCGTGTAGGAGAGAGGCAGACCGTACTCGCGCTCGTAGATCTCCTTCCATGCGGCGTAGTTCTGGGCCATCAGGCTGCGGATATTTTCCTTCTCAGACTTTGAATCGTCAGGGTAGAGAGGAGGACAGACGTGGACCGTGTACTCCTGGACGCGGAAACCGTCGTTATCGTAATTGTCCGAATCCTGCATCGTGATAAAACAGGGAAGGACCGGAACCTTGTTGCGCGCCGCGAACGTGAATGCGCCGCGCTTGAACGGACGGGGCTTACGGTAATTCCACCACATTGACTGCTCGGGATAGATCAGAACGAAATGACCGTCCTGAAGGATCTGATCGGTTGACTTCACGAACTTCTTTAAAGTATCCTTGTTTGACGACAACGGGAGAGTGTGGCAGTTGCGCATCAAAAAGCCGTAAAACCCGGGGAAAGAAGTGTAATTGCCCTCGCGGATGACGCGGTAGAACGTGCGCTTGGGCTGATTTGACGCCTCATAAGTGAGCTGGATCGCAAAGCTGTCTAAAGCGTTGAAGTGGTTGCACGTGATCACAGCGCCGGACTCGAGTGCCTGGAAGTTTTCAATGCCTCGGATCTCTTTCATTATGAACTGCTTTTCATCGATCAGACGGTTGATGAAGCGGCGCGCGATCATAAACGCGAATTTTGTCTTGGTCTTCTGGATGATGCTTCTGCGGTAATACTCGATCTCGTCAGGCATCAGCACTCTCGAAGGCGGGTCGTTTTCGACATCCTCGAAATAATTGCCGATGCGCTCAAACTCCTCTATTTTCTTGACGATCGCCACGCGATCCGCTGAACGGTGTTCTGAATTAAGCATATTGAGGAAATTGTCCTCCTTCTCTGTTTCGGTCTTGGCAAGCTTTTTAAGATTCTCGCTGCCTGTGCGGTCCCGTTCACGCTGCTCCGCGGTGTAAGCGGCCAGATCTGCCAGAAGTTCGTCGTAAACTTCCGTCTGAGCAGCGTAATGCCAGAATATATCTCCGTGCTTGCAGTCACGATAGTGCCAGGGCTTGCTGAAAAGGCAGTAATGAATTATTTTCGCCTCATCGATCGGGAACGGGATGTTATCGAGCACCTGCGAATTCCAGCGCTGATCGAGCCAGAAAACGTGATCCTTGCAGATAACGTTGAGGTAATCCTCATCCTGCGTGACAACGAAATTGTACATATGTAAGTAGTGTATGAACGCGTCAAGAATGAAGTGCATCCTGAATTCTTCGCAGTTGATAAGCAGTATTCCTGCGTTAAAGAAGTTGTAGCGTGATATTCCCAGAGCCTTTTCAACGTACGTCCCGTACACGTCGAACTGGATCATTACCTGCTCGTGGCAGGCGCCGACGTATGAATCGCCTATATCCGTGAAATACAGTTCGCTGATGTCTCCCTGCACGATCGTGTCACTGTCGATATAGATGGCCTTATCATATTCCGGGAACATTTCGGCGATGAACATGCGGAAATACGTCGTTTTTGAATAATAATCGCGAAGTGGAAGTTTTTCGGCGATCGAGAGGATATAGTCAGACACGTCGCAGAAACTGATCTGGAAATTATCGTCGCTCAGTTTATTCAGCACGGTCTGCATTCTTTCGGAAATATCGGTGTGGAGCACGCAGACGCGATACTCGAATTTGCGGGAAGCATGCTGTTTCATTGACTTCAGCGAAACTATAGTATATTTAACGAACCGGTCGTCGCATGCGTAAAATATAGGGACAACCGGACGCGCAGGTGCGTCCGCAAGTTCGCCGTTGTCCATCTTGAATTCTTTTAGAGTCATCTGATCTCTCCTTTCCGTTCAAGAAGTGTTTTCAAATAAATATATTCAAATAAAATATCGTCAAATTCGAAGTATTTAAACACTTTATGTACGCGCGTTACGTGCCACTGCTTAATATTATCCGTGTGCGGGTATGGGAGCCAGAACAGGCGCTTCGAGAAGTGGCGCACGACGGTGTGTTTGTGCAGGAATTTCTGGTCGTTAAAACGCTGCGGCAGCATCTTTTTACGAGTCGTCGAGCGTATCAGGGCGCTCTGATCGGCGAAGACGAGCTTCTTTTTGCGCAGCCAGTCGCGCGCTTTTGCGAATATGCCGGTCTCGCGCATTTTTTTCATATTGAACAGCAGTACGCCGGCGTTTACGTAGTTCGGCTGGATCAGATATTTGCCGTAGTGGTCGCGTCCTGCGGCGTATTCGTATTCGCTTACGTCGGTATCGTACAGCAGATGTACGTCGCGGTTGAACATTATATCTGCGTCAAGGTACAGGAGTTTGTCGGGCATTCCGTCGACAAGGTCAGCGAGCAGTCTTATAAGTGTGTACGGGGAGCAGTAGGCGTTCTCGTTCGGACAATGCGCGAATTCTTTTTCGTACAGTTCCGTCACGTCGATCAGGCGGATCCGGTTTTCGCTGTTGTACGAGCGGACAACTTTTTCTAAAAATTCCGCCTGTTCCGCCGTCACCGGAGTGTAGTTATCCTTTATCCTCGTGAGCGTCATCGTGAAAACGTAAAACGTGAACGGCTCCTTCGACTCTGTCCTTTTAAGGATCGACAGCATACCGGTGAGCATTCCGTCGAAAACGCCCGCATTTCCGCAAAACAGAATATTGACCACGACCTACGCCTCCTTTTTTACGTATTTTATATATTCAACGTCAGATTTTTTTGCCCGCTCGCACATCGTTTCGTACACCTGATCTCTGAGCGCCTTTTTCCTGACTGAGATCGACAGCGATCCGTCCGGGAAGAACGGCCCGTCGATATAAGTGACGATCTTCGGCTTCCTGAAAAAGCGCCGCTTCTGATAAGTGTTCGTGAAGCTGAATACCGGCGCGTCCAGTTTTACCGGGTATGCGAAAGAAGTGTCCGGGAACGGGCGTATCTTTGTATAGTACGGCCATATGTGCGCTTCCGGGTAGATGACGACGCAGTTTCCGCTTTCTATTTGTTTTTCCATGCACGCTTTGAAGTTTTTCGCTGCGGCAATATTCCCCGGCAGCGGCATCGCTCCTATATATCTGTTGATCTTTCCCAGCACCGGCATCGAAACGTTGTTCGGATGGACAACGAAGTATACGTCTTTCGGAAACGCGAACATATTGGGCATCAGCGGGTCTCCGTAATTCGACGTGTGATTTCCGTACATGAAATAGCCGGTCTTCCGGTACGGTTTGAGCAGCTTCCGGTTTTCTGTACGGTGGTGCAGGACAAGCTTTGTGTACAGAAAAGCGAGCGGTGTGGCAACGATCCTGTAAAGTATGAATCTTACGATCCCGGAGAAGCCGCCCGTTCTGTCGTATCTGTAGTTTTCGTCTATTGTTACCGGAGTGATCTCGGCCCGCGAGAACTCGTCGTTCAGTTCGTCGCTGTAGTAGATCACGCGCCTTTTATCCAATTTGTATTTCTCCAATGCGCCTGCATTTTCAGCGGGGGGCAATGCTGCGGCTTCGTTTTCGGGTCTGCTTTGGCTTTTTGGTTTTTCCCGCCTGCCGTGATAATTTTACTATAAAGCAGGGGAAAGGTCAAGGCGGCCAGCAACCGGCAACGAGCAACGAGCAACGAGTAACTGGCAACGATTAATTGGCAACGGATGAGGTCAGGGCAATCATTTTCTCCGCAGGCTTTATTACTGTTATTTGACTATTTGATCTCAAACTTCCCGCTGTCGAGATCCACGGTGATAACGGTACCGTCCGAGAACGTTGTCCGCTGGACCCTGTATCCTTCGCCCACGAATTCGTGGCTTAAGAGTTCTTCAAAAAACAGCTTCCCGGCATTGGCGCAGGCGAATTTGACGTCCCGTATATCCTCTTCCGAAGCGTCGATCGGACAATACACCGGCTGCCCGTAAAGTATCGCGTATGCGTACGCGGAATCGGTTTTTGGTATGCACCATCCGCCCCTTTCTCCCGGCAGTCCGATCCAGGGGACAATAAAGCAATCGTGATATACGAGGTTAAGCAGCGGTATCGGTATACCTACTGCGTCAACGTCGGTGTCGAATGCTGTGGAGTGGAACGGTGCGTGGTGGCAGAGTACCAGAGATGGTATGATGCAGTCTATTCCTTCTTCGGATGAGGGTATGATGCCCTGATCCGTGAGCATATCGAAGCAGTGCCTGCGGAATTTTGCGCAGTCGGAGCGCGTGGCTGGATGGTCCGGGTTATAGCATTCGTCCAGTTCCACCACGGAGAACACGTCGAGGTAGGCGGCGTCAATATTTATCCCCAGTTCCCTGAACCTCTGGTAATTCCGGCGCACGTAATCGGGCTGGAATACGGAGCACAGGAACGTCTGTGCTCCTCCGGCCCAGACTTTATATACCTGATGAGTCCCGTCTGCTTTCAGTACGGCGTCGTCAATGCAGAAGTCGGGGCTGTCGAAGTAGTAGTCTCTGTACTGGTCGTGTATCCCGAAAATGTAACCGAGTTCCCGGCATGTATCCGAAAGTCTCGCCATGCCCGCTGCTCCGCCCGCTTTTTCATGAGGCGGGAACGGATCGGGATGAAGGTTATCGTAGCCGTGTCTGCCCCAGCCGTCGAAGTGTGTGTAGGCGTGCTCGAGCCCTTTTTCTTTAAGCTTCCGCAGCTCTTCGGCACGGTGGTCAAACGTAGTGTTCCAGTCGTTGCGCTCCGGATGTTCTTTATCGTAAAACATTGACTCCGGCGAAGTATGGGCCGCGATGCCTGAATGTATCACCGGAATGCCCTGCATTTTTGCCACGTTCGGGTTGCACTGTATCTTTTCCTTCAGCGTAACGAGCCTTCCGCGCTCCTTTAGGTAAGAGCGGTAGCATTTCGCGATCACGTTGTAGTCGCAGTTTTTGCGGAAGCAGAAACGGATCGTGCGCATATATCTGAAACGGCCTAGAGAATGTACCCAGAGCGGCAGGATGCGGTCTTCGTCAACGCGATATCGTACGTCGTAGGGAGTCTCGTAGATTGCCGCGTACCCGGAACCGTCCCGCACCTGACCGTATATAGGCATGTACCCGTCCCGCTCGTAGACCAGGCCTGTTTCGGCAATGATCTGCATTCCGGCGGGGTAGAGGGTGCCCTGCATCTGCGACAGTACCGTGTATCCATGCCCCTCTTCTGCTCCGAATTCTAACGGAGCGGGGAACTGCACGTGTTCGATTTCGAATTTCTTGTCGCCGGACACGTTTATTTTGAACAGTACGTCGCCTGTGGTCCTGTCTGCGAACACCTGGGTTATGATGCTGATCTCTGAGTTTTCAAAGTGGTCAAATGTAGATTTAATAATGTCGGCGGTTCCTGAGCTCTTATACGTGACTGACGTCGGAGCGGGGAATTCAATTATCCTTCCGTCGCCAAATTTTACGTACGGCGTGCGCTTCATTTCCCAGCGGCTTCCGTCGGAGAGCGTTACGGCGTAGTAAAATTTTGCCGGTACGGCCTCGAGCGTGATATGGTCGTTCTTTATAGTGTAGTTTTCCATGATCCTGAACTCCTTCCGGTCAAATGCTGTGTGTATTATACCAGTTCGTTTGAAAAAAATCATCAATTGAAATTTGTTGATTGCCTTTTTGTACCTGCTTTCGGGGGGCGGATCGATAAATACGGCCGCAAATGGTCAAAAGGCGG
>DBVV01000072.1:0-153 GCA_002308795.1 Mageeibacillus sp. UBA1255
TAAATATGATTCCGATACGGTTGAAACGGATATGATCTTCTGCGGCCTGGTCGGAATGATCGACCCTGTCCGCCCAGAAGTAAAGGCTTCGATAGAAGAATGCCACAGTGCAGGGATCCGGCCGATAATGATCACGGGCGACCATCTGGACAC
>DBVV01000072.1:222-347 GCA_002308795.1 Mageeibacillus sp. UBA1255
GACGAAGAATTCGAAAAGAAAGTGGGTATGTTCAGCGTATACGCGAGGGTACAGCCCGAGCATAAAGTCCGTATCGTTAACGCCTGGCGAAAGCGCGGCATGATCACCGCTATGACGGGTGACGG
>DBVV01000072.1:391-546 GCA_002308795.1 Mageeibacillus sp. UBA1255
GTGAACGACGCTCCTTCGATCAAATCGGCGGATATAGGCGTAGGTATGGGAATAACCGGTACCGACGTAACTAAAAACGTTGCCGACATGGTGCTGGCAGACGATAACTTTGCTACTATTGTCACTGCCGTCGAAGAAGGACGCCGCATCTACGA
>DBVV01000072.1:645-44104 GCA_002308795.1 Mageeibacillus sp. UBA1255
GTACACCTTCTATGGATCAACCTTGTGACAGACTGTTTCCCGGCTCTCGCTCTTAGCACAGAAAAAGCCGAAGATGATATAATGAGGAGACCTCCGCGCAAGAGCCGCGACGGTATCTTCGCCGGAGGAGTCGGAGGCGACTGCCTGTATCAGGGACTGCTCGTCACACTNNAGGATGGACAGGGATATCATTTACCAGGGAGCTGTCACGACTCTGCTGGTGCTCACGGCGTACTTTGTCGGAGAATTCCTTGAGACCGGGCAGTGGCACATAGTAGCGAGCAACGACGGTATAACGATGGCGTTCCTGACGATGTCAATGGCGGAGATATTCCATTCTCTCAATATGCGTTCGCAGAGAAAATCGATCATCGGCATGGCTGTTAAGGGTAATCATAATAGATTCCTGATCTATTCCACGATCGGTTCGCTCCTGCTCACCACAGCAGTCATCTACGTGCCTTTCCTCAGAGACGCGTTCGGATTCACATCCATCAGTTTCGCTGAATACTCGGTAGCGCTCGGTATAGCGTTCCTGATGATACCGATAGTTGAGATCGTAAAAGCTATCCAGAGAAAACTGGCTAAACGCAGACAGGAAAAACAATAAGCAAGAAATGGAACCAAAGGGAAGTCCGAAAAAGCGATCGAAAATTTGGCTGCTAAGAGGCGTTTTAACGCTGCTTTTAGTGAGCGTGGTAATTTTATGCTTCACGTCATGTACGGGCCGCTACGGGCCTCCTGCGCCTCCCACACAGGCGTTTGAGGGCAATATCTCACCGAAAGCATCTTTTTCCCTGAACGGCTCGACTACAACTGATGATCCTGCTGTCCTCGGGGACGGAAACAGAGCTACTTATATGCGGTTTACCGGAGCAGGCGGACCGGCAGAAATAGTTATTGACCTCGGCGCGCTTTACCGCGTATGCAGACTGGATATTTACCCCGCATCCGACGGCACGTACACCGGAATGTATTTTCCGAAAACTATTGACGTTTTATGCTCCGCGGACGGGAAAAAATATGCATCCGCAGTATCGTATAAAAACGTTGAAGCGCCAGATTGCGTGCCGGTGCTGGAATTTTCGCCCGTCGATGCGAGATACGTTAAACTCATAATAAACGATTATGACGTTCCGACGTATTCAACGGCATGGGTCGCAGAGATAGCTGAAATAGAGGTAATAAGCTTTTTCGGAGAGTACCCGTATCCGGTCTGAGACCGTGTCGCGGCCAGGCGGCGCTTAACAAAAACAAAAAAACCGGTCTTAAACCGGTTTTAAGTGGGGGCGAGGGGGCTCGAACCCATGACCTCTCGGATGTGAACCGAACGCTCTGACCAACTGAGCTACGTCCCCGAACGGATGGGATTCTACCACAGGCGTATAATAAAATCAAGAGGAAATATCGAGGGGAAAACTATGAGCGAATCAGAAAAAAACGTAAATAACGAACAGACCGCACCTGCGCTTCCGGACCTTAACGGCTCAGTGACGCAGGAGGTTTTATGCGAAAACGGCGGCAGCTTCGCAGATATAACGATGTTTCCGGATTTTAAACTAAGCGGCTGCTTTTCGTCTCATATGGTGATACAGCGCAGGGCTTTCGCGAAAGTATACGGTTTTTCGCGCCATCCCGGGCTTAAAGTGAAAGGAATATGGACCGGAGCCGGAATATCAGAGTCTGAAACCTTCGTCGGAAACGACGGACGGTTCACGCTCGAATTTGCGCCGAGGGAGGCTGAAAAAGACCCTTCGTGCATGATCATCAGCTCCGCATACGGCAGCTACGTACTTAGCGATATACTTGTCGGCGACGTATGGATGATCGGCGGTCAATCAAACGCGGAATGTCATCTGGCACAATGCATGAGCGCCGAGCCTGAGATCCTTCCGGAAATTTCGGCGGATGATAATTTCAGGCTGTTCTTCCAGAGCCAGGCCAGGGCATTCGATTTCAGAGAAGACTGCGCTTACCCGCGCGATGAAATTATTGACCCGTCATGGCGCTGGACAAGGCCCGGAAAGTACGAGTCGCTTAATTTTTCTGCGATCGGCTACTATTTCGCAAAAGAACTTACACGCCATACCGACGTTCCTCTGGGCATGGTGATGATATGCGCCGGAGGAGCCTGCCTGCGCGAACTGATGCCGTACGGCCTTTCGGTAGAAAGAGGTTACACTGTAGGCGCAAATATGCCGGTGGGAGGTTATTACAACACTCTCATAAGCCCGTTCGCACGTTTTCCTTTCTACGGCCAGATCTTTTTCCAGGGCGAAAGCGAAGGCATCTGGAAAGAAATGGCGTACTCTTACGATGCCGATCTGGCAGCGCTCGTAGAGGACGAACGAAATACGTTTAAGATAGATTTTCCGTTCTACAACGTACAGCTCAGTTCGTACAGAGAAGAAGGAAAACAATACTTCCCGCACCTGCACGTTGTCCGCATAAGACAGTTTGACGCCGTTTCGGAGATAAAAGACAGCCACCTTGCCGTATCGATGGACCTAGGCTCGCTTCCTTCAGACAGTGATTTTGCACATTCACCGCACAAAGCCGAGCTTGGGCGCAGGCTTGCGCTTCAGGCATTTGCATACGAGTATGACGGGGAAAAAGCTATGGAAGATCCTGCAGAATACGAATCTCCCGCGCCGGTATCAGTTGAAAAGGCCGAAGGCGGTTTTCTGATCAAATTCAAAAATACCGGAAAAGGGCTGAAAACACGTCCCGGGACCGGCAGCGTACCCGCCGGATTCGGTTTCGTACTTAAAGGAGAGGAAGAAATGCGAAATGCCAAAGCAGAATTCATTTCTCCCGATACGGTGTTTGTGAGCGCTTTTGAGAGCGATGGCGAGATCTCACACGTATGCTATGCGTTTTTCCACCTCGCGTATCCGGAGAACGCAAACGTGGTTAATTCATTCGGCCTTCCGCTTCCTGCTTTCAGGCTGAGCGTTTGACGTACCTTCGCCGCGACCGGCGGCGGTGTTTATATGCTGAAACGATCTGATATCAATATGACAGAGGGTCCGCTGCTGAAAAACGTGATCCTCTATACGCTTCCGATAATATTTACCGGCATACTGCAGCTGCTGTTCAACGCGGCGGATCTGGTGGTAGTAGGCCGGTTCAGGGGAAGCGTATGCGTTGCCGCCGTCGGAAGCACCGGAGCGCTGATCAATCTCATAATTAATATGTTCATAGGCCTCTCCGTCGGAGCAGGCGTCACGGTCGCGCAGGCGAAAGGCGCAGGAGACGGAAAAGAAATGCATAAAGCCGTCCATACCGCGATATTGACCGCCCTCATAGGAGGCGTCATCCTCACGGGGATCGGGATAGCGTTCGCCGGAAATCTTCTGGAAATGATGGACACGCCCGACGACGTACTGCCGCTTTCAACGAAATATATGCGAATATACTTCGCCGGAATGCTGTCGTCAATGGTCTATAATTACGGCGCGGCTATCCTGAGGGCGCTGGGCGATACGCGCGGACCGCTAATGTTTCTCACTATTGCAGGGATAATAAACGTCGTGCTGAATCTGCTGTTCGTGCTGGCAATGGGCATGGACGTTGACGGCGTGGCGTGGGCAACGGTCATATCTCAGACTATCGCAGCGCTGCTCGTACTTATGTCGTTGTCCCGCAGGGACGATTCGGCAAAATTCAAGATCCACAAGCTTCGCATATACAAAGGATCTCTGGTAAAGATACTGAAGATCGGTCTTCCCGCCGGATTTCAGAGCGTGATGTTCAACATATCCAACGTATTCATCCAGACGTCTGTCAATTCTTTCAACTCTGTGGCGATCTCTTCCGGGAACTCCGCCGCTGCGAATATCGAAGGCTTCGTATACGTTTCGATGAATGCCTTCCACCAGACGGCTCTTAATTTCGCAGGCCAGAATATGGGTGCCGGAAACAAGAAGCGCGTTAAAAAGATAATGCTGTGCTGCCTTTGCTGCGTAGGAATATTCGGGCTGCTGCTCGGCGTACTCGGGTACGTATTCGGGCGGCCGCTCCTGTCGATATACATCGTTGACTCCGAAGAAGCGATCGGTTACGGTATGATCAGGCTCGCGTTCATATGCCTGCCGTACTTCCTGTGCGGACTGATGGACGTTGCCACAGGCGCGATAAGGGGAATGGGATCTTCCTTCACTCCGATGGTCATCACCGTCGTGGGAGTTTGCGTGATGAGGATAGTATGGATACTGACCGTCTTTTCGATACCGGAATTCCACACGCTTGAGATCCTTTATATGTCATACATAATATCGTGGACGATCTCTTTCGCCGCGCAGATGATAGCGTTCTCGATATTGTATAAACGGCTTGAAAATGTTTCCGGAACGGACGATAATATAGGCAACGAATCAAATGCGGAGGTACCGACATGAAAAAAATCAGATATATGATCCCTGTGCTAGCGCTTGCTTTTATGGCTGCTCTGCCGGTCGTGATGAGTTCTTGCGCACGCAGAAACACTCCTTCCCTTATAAAGATGCTTGAAGAGCCGTCAACTTTTCCCGTCTCTTTTAAATACGGGCGGCACAGGTATCACGGCTTCGGCGACGGGTTTGAGAAAAAATCATATACTGTTACGGACGGCGTTAACGGAAAAGACGTTAACGCGCAGTTTCTCCATACCGAAAGCGGCGTGATATTCACAGTTGAGGGCAAGGTCTATTCTGATTACGATGCGTGCGAGTGGACGGTCTGGCTCGAAAATCCGGGCAATGCGGCTACTGATAATTTTACCGAATTATACGCGCTTGACTGGGAGGCAAAAGGGAAGGACCCCGTACTTAAAGGTATGAACGGCGATCTGGGCGACATGTACGCTCCGTACTCATATAAGCTGACAAATAATTTCGTAGAAAAAGGGACCGACACAGGGCGCCCGACCCACGTCGATTTTCCGTATTTCAATCTTGAATACGGAAACGGAGGAACGTTCATTGCCGTCGGATGGCCGGGAAGCTGGAAGGCATCGTTCAAAGGAGAGGGTAACGGTAAAACTCACGTGACGGCGGGACAGAACCACGTCGATATGTTCCTTGACCCCGGCGATAAGATCAGGACTCCGCTCATCGTCATGGTCGGATACAACGGCCGCGACGAGGCAAAAAACATGAACCTCTGGAGACACTGGTTCATCGACTGCAATATGAGGCATCCGGACGGAAAGCGGTTTGATCCTGTATTCTGTGCTTCTTCCGGAGCATCCGGGATGACAACGAACCAGTTAAAAAAACTGATAAATACGTACAGTGAAAACGGCCTGAAGCTCGATTATCTCTGGATCGACGCAGGCTGGTATCTGAACGCGAAGGGGCAGCCCTGCTCCTGGCCGGAGACCGGAACGCTCGACGTGGATACCTCGCGCTTCCCGGACAGATTTTCGGAAGTGTCGCAGCTGATGCACGAAAAAGGCGGAAAGGTGATGCTCTGGTTCGAGGCCGAGGTAATGCGCTGCAATAAAGACGATTTCGTTGAGAATATGCCCGGCTTTAAAAAGGAGTGGTTCCTCGGCACCGCCGCGGCAGGTTCGTGGCTTGAAGGACAGCTCTTCGATCTCGGAAATCCCGACTGCTTGGAGTGGCTGCTCGGACGCATCTACAAGGTGATCGATGACGGAAATATAGATATGTTCCGTTCGGATTTCAACGTTAATCCAGGCCCGGTATGGCGGACTGCCGATGACTTCTTCAAAGAAGGATTCAAAGAGAATCTTTACGTTCAGGGATATCTCAAGATGTGGGATTCTATCCTTGAGAGGTACCCGTCGATGATGATCGATTCCTGCGCTTCGGGCGGAGGGAGGAACGATATCGAGACTATGCGCAGAAGTGTGCCGCTTCACATAAGCGATTTCTGGGACGGCAATGACGACGGTTTTAACGAGCGTCAGACGTGTGTGCTGGAGTTCTCGCGCTGGATACCGTATTTCAAGCTTGAAGTTCATTCCACCGCTCCGGCGACAATGTACAATTACCGGTCGTCAATGGCTCCCTGGTTCATCCTGAGCGTCGATTACACGAATAATAATTCCGACTGGACGAACGCGAAACAGGCCGAAACGGAGTGGCGCCAGCTCTCGAAGTATTATTATTCGGATTTCTATCCGCTTACCGAATTCAGCAAATCTCCCGATGCATGGAGGGCGTGGCAGTATTACGATCCTGAGACGTCGAGCGGTGCCGTCCAGCTGTTCAGAGGTCCTGAGTCGGAAGTCTCCGAAATGACTTTGAAACTCCGCTGCCTGAAATCAGGAAGCTACAGAGTCTGGAATGCGGAAGGTACTTTCGACGTCACCGTCAGCGCATCTGCACTGAAGTCCGGGTATAAATTCACACTGCCTGAAAAAGAATCCTCCGATATAATATTCTACGAACACAAATAAAACACTCTTAAATAACGGAAGCGACCGGATCATGATAGCGTTCTATATTCTCATCTCGGTAATCCTACTGCTCCTGCTCGCGGTGCTGTCAGTATCGCTGTGGATATATTTTATTGCCTTCTACAACAAAAAAGACAGGGACGTATCGAGAGAAGTACTCAGGGGACCTGATTACGACGAATTCCACGACGAGATGGTCGACATTATTGACCGCGCGATGAAGATACCGTTCGAAGAAGTCCGGATCAGGTCATACGACGGACTGTCGCTGTACGGAAGGGTGTATTTTCAGAAAGAAGGCGCGCCTTTTCATATACAGTTTAACGGCTATAAGGGCAACGGCATCAGGGATTTCAGCGGCGGATTGCAGCTCGCACTCGCATCAGGAGGGAACGTGCTGCTCGTTGACCAGAGATCACACGGAAGATCTGACGGGCATACGATATGCTTCGGGGTGAAAGAGCGGTTCGACGTAAAAAGCTGGACGGAATATGTTATTGACCGCTTCGGCCGTGATACGATCGTTTTTATCGAGGGCGTGTCAATGGGCGCGGCGACCGTGCTTATGGCGTCCGATACCGGCCTTCCCGGCAGCGTCCGCGGGATAGTCGCCGATTGTCCGTATTCGTCTCCGTTCGGTATCATCTATGAGGTCGGAAAGAAAACGGTCAGATCAGCGCGCCTGATGAAGCCTTTTATATTTGTTTCCGCACTGATATTCGGTCACTTCAACATTTTCAAAAGCAGCGCGGAAAACGCCGTTAAAAACACTGAAATACCGGTCCTGCTTATACACGGTACCGGGGACCATTTCGTGCCTTATCATATGAGTGAGGCGATATATGCTGCAAATCCCGAAATGATCACTTTCGTGAGTGTCGAAGGGGCGCCTCACGGGCTGTCGTGTCTTAAAGATCATAAGAAATACGAAAATGCCGTCAATTCTTTCTGGAATTCCTGCGCAGGCGTGCAGAGGTGATAAATCTGACGCTGAATATGACTGTCGCGGAGACCAGTACTATACCTGCTAATATCCATATCTGACCGGAACTGATGGGAGTCAGGAAGAATATTCTGCCGAAGAATGATAACGCAACGGCGAACAGAACACACATTGACGTGAAAACTGCAAGGCGCAGTTTCGTGAACGGGAGGCATACGTTCAGGAGCATCAAGAGGCCGATAAAACCGGCGGCAACGGTCGCGAGCGTGGAACACGATTCCTGAGACCAGAACGAACTGAGCATCGTTGACAACGCCGCCGCAGCCGTTACGCAGATACCGCCGGGAAGCGCGCGTGAAATAACGGTTTTAAGGAAATTGCCCTCGACCCTGACCGAATTCGGCTCCAGCGCCAGGAAAAACGACGGAATGCCGATCGTAAACGCTGAAATAAGCGTTAACTGGATGGGCTGGAACGGGTAAGGCGCAGGCAGGAAAAGCATTAGCATGCTGAGCAGGAACGAATAGATCGTCTTAACAAGGAAAAGAGAGGCGGTCCGGTTTATATTGTTGATCACCCTGCGTCCCTCTGAAACGACCTCGGGCAGGGAAATAAAATTGTTGTCAAGCAGTATCAGCTGTGCTGAGTGTCTTGCAGCGTCTGCGCCTCCCGCCATCGCGATCGAACAGTCGGCCGTTTTCATTGCGGGGATATCATTAACACCGTCGCCCGTCATTGCAACGTTCCGGCCGTTTTCTTTCATTGCCGCGATCAGTTTCTGCTTGCGCTCCGGCGTAACGCGGCCGAAAACTCTGTACTTTTCCGCCGCTTCCTGCAGTTCGTCTTCGCTCAGCTGCGATACGTCTACGGCACTTTCCGAGCTTCCTTTAAGCCCTGCGGCTTCAGCAATGAACGACACCGTTTTGGGATCGTCGCCGGAAATAACTTTTATATCCACGTCCTGCTGCCTGAAGTATTCAAGGCATTCGGGCGCTTCCTTTCTGAGCTCATCTTCGATTATGATCAGTCCGGGGATCTTTTCGACCGGCGGGATCTCGCCGTTCTCGATAGGTTTTCCGCTCTTAGCGACGCACAGCACGCGGTATCCTTTCGCGGCGTTTTCTTCGGCAATTTCTCTGATCCTGCCCGAGTAAAGGTTTCCGAGAGTGAATGAAGGGGCTCCGACGGTTACGGTCGTACCGTCGTTAAAAGATACGGCGGCGTTTTTGCGTGAGGATGAGAACGGGAGGATGACTGCCGGTACAGACGGTGCGGGTGCCACTGCGCGGGCAACGGCGGAGATGGTGGGGGAGGAATTGTCAACGCACCCAACGAAACGGGATATCGTCTGTCTGAGTTCTTCTTCGCTTTCGTCGATAGGGATCAGCGTCCGGAGAGACATTGACCCCGTGGTCAGCGTACCCGTTTTGTCGAGGCACAGCGTATCGATCCTTGCGAGCGTTTCGATACCGTAAAGCTCCTGAACGAGCGTGTTTCTAAGACCTAATTTTACAACGCCCACGGCTAAAGCGATCGAAGCGAGAAGCATAAGTCCTTCGGGGATCATACCGATCATTGCCGCCACAGTCGAAGGAATCGAATCCTCGAGCGGGAAATGCAGCATGAAATACTGCTTGCAGAACAGCAGTATCCCGATCGGGATGAGCATGATGCTGACGAGCCTGACTATCCTTCTGAGGTCGGTCATAAGTGCGGACTTCGGAGGAACGATCTTTTTAGCGCTCTTGCTGAGCCTGTTGATATAGCTGTTATCGCCTACGTATACCAGCTGGCAGCTGCATTCTCCTGCCGTGAGGAAACTGCCTGAATAAAGCCAGTCGCCTTCTTTTTTATCTACCGCGTCCTGTTCGCCGGTCAGCAGTGATTCGCTGGCGGAACAGACTCCGGAGCGCATTATGGCGTCTGCCGGGACCTGATCACCGGCTTTGAGGATTATGATGTCTCCTTTTACGGCTCCGGCTGCGGGAAGCTCGACGGTTTCTCCGTCTCGTTTTATTTTTATGGGCGATTCGCTCAGCAGTTTAAGCTTCTGTACAGTTTTGCGCGCTCTTAGTTCCTGGATCGTACCGATAAGCGTGTTGCTGATAACGATACCCATAAAGAGCATGTTCCTGTACGCTCCTACGATCACGAGAGCAAGCGCCAGAAGCACGTTCAGAAGGTTAAACAGCGTAAAAAGGTTTCCGGAAATGATCTTCAGTACGGATTTACCGGGATCGACCGTGGCAGCGTTTCCGAGACCCTGTTCCATCGCTTCGTCTGCTTCGGCGGAGGTAAGACCTGACGCGCGCGTGTAAGCGAGCCCTTCCGGAATACCGGTCGGCAGAGTAAGCGACTCTTCTTTATTTTTGTTTTTCTGCTTGCTATTGATCAGTTTCATCGATCGTTTTCCGCACCGCCTGTGATCTCAAATCCGTCGTCATTCTCTTCGATTTTAAAAAGGCGCGGCCTTTCGTTCGGGTTAACGTTCGTGCTGTGGAGGATAAGATACGTGTTCCCGTCGAAACCGTCGAATATCATGCCGTGACCTCCGTCGCTGTCGTAGATGAATTTATCCGCGTGGCGCCACGGACCCAGTATGCTTCCGCTGTCGCTGATCGCCAGCGCCTGTACGTACCAGTATTGCGGCCCGGCGTGAAAACCGGACCATAACATATACAGCTTGCCGTTTCTGCCTTTTCTGAAAAACGGGCCGTCAGTTACGTAATTCCGGCTGCTTGGATCGATAAGCGAATAAGCCCATTCCGCGTCACCTGCGCGTAAAATAACTTTTGAAGGTCCGGCCGGGGAGGCAAGGTCGTCAGTAAGCGGCATAACGTCGATCGTTCCGTCTCCGATCTGCGTCCATTCGTGACAGAAAGCGGTCCAGGGTGTCCCGTTTTCGTCAACGTAGAATGTGGCGTCAAGGCATGCCCATCCTTCCGGTGTGATCGGTCCGTCAGTGAAGGGAAGGAACGGCCCCATCGGGCTGTCGCTTCTGAGGATCTGCGAACAGCGAAGCCGCGTCTCGCTCCTGAAGCTTGCAAACATGTAATAAACGCCTTTATATTTGTGTATCTCCGGAGCAAAAAAATCTCTGTCAGCCCAGAAACCGTCCGGCCGCGTGAAACATTCGTGAGGCTCAGACCATTCGTACAGATCGCGTGAGGTGTAAACGTCGAGCCCTTTCCACGGGATCACTTTTGTCGAAGGCCCTCTGCGGGTCCCGTAAAGATAATATACCCCGTCTTCTGCAAATATGAACGGATCGCGGATGTGGATCTCATTTAATTTCATAGGGTCGTCTCCTGCATTGACTGAATTAACGGACCGCCGCATCGCGGTGCCGGGCAACAACGTTGTCCTGCGTATTTTATAATAAAAGCGCGCGATTGTCTATAATAAGTATCTTATTGCAAACAGCTTACCGGATGCGGTATAATTCAGCCGCGTATAAAAACCGTCAGGGTCATGCGCCCTAACGAAGAAAAACTATCTTCGGCGGCATGGCGAGTCATTGACAGACGAAAAAACGGCAGCGTAAAAAGGAGAATAATATGAAACGCAGTGAAATCAACAAGGCATTAAAGGAACTTGAGGAAATGTGCAGAAAGCATTGCTTTGTTCTTCCTCCTTTCTGCAATTTCACTCCGGAGGAGTGGAAAACAAAAGGCCACGAATACGATGAAGTCAGAGATTGTATGCTTGGCTGGGATATAACGGACTTCGGCATCGGTAATTTTGATAAGATCGGTTTTTCGCTCATTACGATCAGAAACGGAAACCGTGCGATGGCGGATAAATACCCGAAAGTGTATGCGGAGAAACTGCTGTTCCTGAAAGAAGGTCAGTATTCTCTCAATCATTTTCACTGGTTCAAGACCGAAGACATTATAAACAGGGGAGGCGGAAATATTCTTATCCGCGTTTATAACTCTCACCCTGACGAGTCGATCGACTATGAGTCAGATGTTACTGTCCATACTGACGGGCGCACGTATACTGTACCGGCCGGAACGCAGGTGAGATTGACCCCCGGAGAAAGCATCTTTATCCAGCAGCGTCTCTACCATGATTTCACCGTTGAAGCAGGCACAGGCGACGTCCTTCTCGGCGAAGTGAGCCAGTGCAACGACGATAACACCGATAACCACTTTGACCCTCCGGCCGGCCGTTTTCCTTCGATCGAAGAAGACGAACCGCCGTACAGGCTGCTGTGCAACGAATATCCCGCTGCCGAATGATCATATCATTCCGACAGCCTGTATTTGTGTTTTTTATCATAACTCATACGGAAATCTATTGAATGAGGCGGGGGACAATTTTCTTCCGCCTCTTCGATCAACGTGGCGAGTGTTTCCGCGCCGCACGTTTCCGTATCGATGCCCCTTCGCTTTGCGATTTTCTTGGCGCAGAGTTCGAACCACAGGTCTGTGAGACTCGTCTCTCCCTCTCTTATCGTGGCATGAGGCTCCATCAGGATCTTTTCGGCATGATCCAGCTTTCCGAGCTTCACGCCGCAGATCGCACTTAGTATCGACACCCGGTCCGCTTCTTTGATGTTATCAGGCATCGATTCATAAAGCGCCCAGGCTTCTGCGTACTCCTTCCGGTCGCAAAGGTCATCCATATACTCGGCGCAGAAAGCGAAATCAGACTTTGCGGCATCAAGTTCAAACACACGCCTGTAATACTCGTCAGATCCGCCGTAATTATCACGCAGCATCTCCAGATGCGCCAGATCGCGTCTCGCCCAGACGTTAGGCGTCAGCATATCGGACTCTTTCCATGCTTCTTCGGCGCGGATCTCGTAACGTTTTTTCTCATCTTCGCTCCATCCGTATGCGACACGGGCCGGAACGTTATCGGGCCAGTATTCGAAAAGCATCGTTCCGTAATGGAGCAGGCTGAACCAGTTTCTTCCGCCGGGGCGGTCAATGCCTGCTTCCAGCAGTTTCATCCATTTCGGCGATACCATCCATGAAACGGGTATATCATCAGGATCAGGGGGCGTCAATACGCCTTTTTCGAGCAGTTCGAGCCACGGCTCCTGTTCTTTCCCGAGCGTGCACTCCGGAAAACACATCGACGCGGGCAATTCTTTTTCGTTTTCTGATTTTCTGCGCTTTTGTTCGAGCGCTCCCCATCCCGATGCGAAATGGACGATATCTTTTTCGCTCATTTCCGTTTCCGCTGCCTCTTTGAACTTCCTGTCAAACTCTAAAAGATCCGCTTCGCTGATGATATTGTCCATGACGGTGCCCATATATTCGTCTGCCGCCTCGAGACTGACGCCGTGAACTTTTGCAGGGTCAAGCACCGTCCCGCCGAAACATTGCGTCCATTCAAATACGCCTCCGGCCGGGAACAGTTTGTCGTGTACCTGGCTCTGTGCTATCCCTGCCTGAAGTTCGATATAATCGCCCTTCCCGGGCACGGACAGATAATCCTGCCAGCGTTTTCCGCCCTTGTGGTTTCCCCAGCAGAACATTTTATGGTACAGGAGCGGCGCCGTAGAGCGGTCGTAAAAAGCGAACCCGTCTTTATTTACGCTGCTTTCCCATGCTGTTTTCTCATCCTTGCGAGGCTGGAAGAAATAGTCGAAGCTCCGCGTTGCATTGATCGGGTAGGAAAGATCTCCGGACATCTCAGAAAGATACGGGAGTTTTTCAAACGTCATCGAGCCGCGGCTGCCCAGAGCGATGACGTCCTGCGAAGAGCATAGGACCCTTGTCCCGCCGTCCTCCGGAACTGCGATATTCGTCCACCAGTACGTCGTTGAATCTTCGTCGTTCGGGTTGATCAGTTTAACGTGTGAGAATAGCCGGCGCGATCCTTCGGGAAGGTGGAAATCCGCCTGCCAGAGGCATTCTTTCGCACGCTCAAACTCATAGATCCGCAGGAAATCATTTCCTTCGGCATCTTTCAGGATCGCGGCAAAAACGTCTTCGCAGGAGAATACCGTATGACCGAGAGAACCGAAATTCCACTCGATCCCTCCTGAAGTCCAGGCGTTTCTGATAGCAAGGTTCCGCGGCCTCAGGACAGGATTTGCGAACAGCAGATCTTTTTTATTTTCTTTATCATATAACGACCAGAGCTTTCCGCCGTATCCCGGCGTGAATTCAGCTCTTAAAAAGCCGTTTTCCATTACTATCGTCTTCAGCGTGACGTCCGAAAGAACTTCAGGGTATCTGTCCTGCATCATATAAGGGAGCGTCCTCGTCTCGGCGCCGATATTTTCGGCAGCTTCGGGAGGGAATTCTCCTTTCGGCTTTAAAATGCAGAACCCTGTCTCTCTCCTGAATCTGGGGAGCGGATCTGTTCCGCAAGGCTCTGCTCCCTTCAGCGTCAATGAACTTACGTACACGGACATTATTTCGTACCGCCTTTCAGATATGTATCTGCGCACTGAAGCGTACACAAAAAAGCGGCCGTTGTCAAGGCTTTTTCGGTTCGCAAGTTTCACTTTAATTTGATACCGCCGTATGCTATAATCAATCCGTAATAATTATTACGGGAGGTTTGAAAAATGGATATTAAATTTTATCAGTGTGAAAACTGCGGACAGATCATCGCAAAGGTGAACGATACCGGCGTACCGGTCGTCTGCTGCGGAAAACCAATGAAAGAGATCGTCGCCGGAACGGTCGAGGCATCTAAAGAAAAACACATTCCTGTTTACAGCGTTGACGGCGGGACCGTCACCGTGAGGATCGGTTCGATCGATCATCCGATGACCGAAGAACATTATATCGAGTGGGTAGTACTCCAGACCAGAGAAGGGAATCAGAGAAAACTCCTTTCGCCCGGATCCGCTCCCGAAGTCTGCTTCAGGATCTGCGACTGCGACGAAGTAGTTGCGGTGTATGCATACTGCAATCTCCACGGATTATGGAAAGCGTGAGAATATGCATATCACATTGAACGAGGACAGCGAAGTAGTGGCTGCAGTGAAGGAAGGGCTCATAAGGACCGGGGGATATTGTCCGTGCAGAATGAAACGCACTCCCGAATACAAATGCATGTGCGAAGAATTCAGAAACCAGATAAAAGATCCTGAATTCGAAGGCTACTGCCACTGTATGCTATACTATAAGCATAAGGATTGACCGCCTGAGGAGATCTGACGTCTGTCATAAAGTTCATAGATTCTGATCAGAAAGGAGCTGTTTTATTATGGCTGAGATCACTTTAACTAAAAACAATTTTGAAGAGGAAGTTATTAGATCTGACGTTCCGGTGCTCGTGGATTTCTGGGCGACCTGGTGCGGTCCCTGCCGCATGCTCTCCCCGATCATCGCGGAGATAGAAGAGGAGCGGAAAGATATAAAAGTCGGTAAGGTTAACGTAGATGATGAGCAGGCTCTGGCCGTTAAGTACGGTATCGACGCCATCCCTTCAATTTTCGTTTTCAAAAACGGAGAGATAGCCGCCAGATCTGTCGGATACAGATCGAAGGCTGATCTGCTTAAATTGATCGGATGAGATACAGTACCCGGCATACGCGTTTTAATAAAGGAGAAATGTAATGTTTATTTCTGACTCAATCAAGTATATCGGTGTAAACGATCATAAGATCGACCTTTTCGAGGGACAGTACGTAGTACCGAACGGCATGGCGTATAACTCATACGTTATTGTCGACGATAAAGTAGCTGTTTTCGATACTGTCGACAGGAACTATTCTCACGAATGGCTTGATAATCTGAAAAAGGCCCTGGGGGGCCGGACCCCTGATTATCTGATAGTTTCGCATATGGAACCGGATCATTCCGCGAATATTGCTGCTTTCGCAAACCTTTATCCTCATACGGTGATAGTGGCTTCGGCTAAAGCGTTTTCCATGATGCAGAACTTCTTCGGCACGGATTTCGCAGACCGCCGCATAACCGTCGGCGAGGGGGATTCTCTTTCTCTTGGAAAGCATGTCCTGAATTTCCATACTGCGCCTATGGTGCACTGGCCGGAGGTCGTAATGACCTACGAGAGCACGGAGAAGGTGCTGTTTTCCGCCGATGCTTTCGGTAAATTCGGTGCGCTGGATGCGGATGAGGACTGGGCGTGCGAGGCCAGACGCTATTATTTCGGTATCGTAGGGAAGTACGGCGCTCAGGTGGCTTCCGTGCTTAAAAAGCTGTCGGCGCTCGAAGTCGCAGTTATATGCCCGCTTCACGGACCTGTGCTGAATGAAAATCTGTCATATTATCTGAATCTTTATTCTATCTGGTCGTCATACGGCGTAGAGACAGAAGGTATTTTCATCGCGTACACGTCAGTCTACGGTAACACTAAAAAAGCTGTCGACGCACTTGCGGAAAAGCTTAAAGAAAAGGGCTGCCCGAAGGTGTCCGTGACCGACCTTGCCAGAGACGATATGGCCGAAGCGGTGGAAGACGCGTTCAGATACGGTAAGATCGTACTTGCGACCACTACGTATAACGCGGATATCTTTCCTTTCATGCGTACGTTTATCGAGCACCTGACTGAGCGGAACTTCTCTAACAGGACGGTCGCTTTGATTGAAAACGGTTCCTGGGCACCTCAGGCCGCTAAGGTCATGAAGGAAATGCTTTCATCCGGAAAGAATATCAAATTCGCCGATAATACGGTGCATATCCGGTCTGCGCTTAACGAGGAATCCAGGAATCAGATCGACGCGCTCGCCGATGAACTGTGCACGGAATACATAGCACAGCGCGGTGACAGCGCTAATAAAAACGATCTGAAGGCACTGTTCAATATCGGTTACGGCCTGTACGTCGTCACTTCGAATGACGGGGAGAGGGACAATGGTCTTATAGTTAATACCGTGACGCAGCTTACGAGTTCTCCCAACCGTGTCGCGGTGGCGATTAATAAGGATAATTACTCTCACCACATCATCAGACAGACCGGTATTATGAACGTTAACTGTCTGTCTACGGAAGCACCTTTCTCCGTATTCCAGAATTACGGATTCAGGAGCGGACGCAACGAGGATAAATTTGAAGGCATCGCGGAGATGCGTTCGGATAATGGCCTTCGTTTCCTGCCTCAGTACATAAATTCGTTTATGTCTCTTAAAGTCGAGCAATATATCGATATGGGCACCCACGGCCTGTTCGTGTGTTCCGTGACAGAGGCGCGTGTGATATCGAAAGTTGAAACGATGACGTATACGTATTACCAGAACAACGTTAAACCCAAGCCCGAAACGGAAGGAAAGAAAGGGTTCGTATGTAAAGTCTGCGGCTACGTGTACGAAGGCGACGAACTCCCCGAAGACTTCGTATGCCCGCTGTGCAAGCACGGAGCGGCTGACTTTGAACCGGTTAAATAGAATACGCGCAGCATGACGTATTAAAACGCAAATCAACACACAATTATACACGCAAATAAACGCGCAAAGAAAGCAGCAGAAAGGAGCGCATAAGAGATGAGAGAAAAAGGAAGCGGATTCGCAGGATTTATCATTTGTTTCCTTGTCAGCCTTTTATACCACGCAGGATGGGCGGTGGCTACGGTCATCGCGCTGATCGTACATTATACGGCTTCGTACCCGCTCTGGCCTGTTTTCGCAGGTCTCGGGATATGGGTGCTCAGCGCGCTCATAAGCGCACTTGTGATCACTTTCGGCAATAAAAACTATGCCGGTCCGATCGTAAAGCAGGATAACATTAATCCGTACTCCAAGTCCAACAGCGATTTCGGAATGGGAGAAAAAAAGTAATTTAACAGTGTGGGATCATGTCCGGAAAAGTGTATGTGGCGATAGATCTCAAATCATTCTATGCTTCGGTCGAGTGCGTTGACCGGGGCATAGATTCTCTGTCGTCATATCTTGTTGTCGCGGACGAGACCAGAACAGAAAAAACTATATGTCTGGCTGTTTCTCCGGCGCTTAAAAGCCACGGTATCCCCGGGCGGCCGAGATTGTTTGAAGTGATCGCGAGAGTGAACGAGGTCAATGCCGGGCGCCTCGCCGCTATACAGAAGAAGTACGGTAAAGATGCAAAATTTACCGGTACGGCGTTCGACGACAGAGTGCTCAGATCTGATGAGACGCTGAAACTGGGTTTTACGGTGGCAAGGCCGCGTATGAGGCGTTATATGGAGATCAGTTCTAAAATTTACGGGATCTATCTCCGCTTCGTCTCCCCGGAAGATATGCACGTTTACTCAGTGGACGAAGTGTTCATCGATGCGACTCCGTATCTTGAACTCTACCATTTAGATCCGGAACAATTTGCTCGTATGCTCGTTCGCGAGGAGCAGAAGGAGACAGGAATAGCCGCGACGGCCGGTATAGGCACGAATCTGTACCTTGCGAAGATCGCTATGGATATAGAAGCGAAGCATATGGCGCCGGACGCGGACGGAGTAAGGGTGGCCAGCCTGGACGAGCGCGCTTACAGAGAAAAATACTGGTGCCATACTCCGATAACCGATTTCTGGAGAGTCGGAAAGGGTTACGAGCGCAGACTTGAGAGCGCAGGCATGCGGACGATGGGCGATATTGCGAGGATGTCTGTCTACAACGAAGATAAATTGTACAAATTATTCGGAGTAGCGGCCGAACTGCTTATTGACCACGCATGGGGATGGGAGCCGTGCACTATTAAAGACATACACGGATGCGAGCCGGAAAACAGAAGCCTGAGCGTAGGGCAGGTATTGTCCGCACCGTACCCGTTCGATAAAGCAAAACTCGTGGCAAGAGAGATGGCGGATTCGCTCGTGCTTGACCTGGTCGAAAAACGTTTGAAGACTGATCAGCTCGTATTGACGGTAGGATATGATACGGAAAACGTCAGGAGGTCCGAGGCCGGGTACGGGAATGAGCAGCCGGGAACGGAGATCGACAGATATGGCAGGAAGGTGCCTAAAAGTGCACACGGCTCTCAAAATCTGGGCGGATTTTACGATTCCACGAAAAAAATACTGACGGTGCTGAACGAACTGTTCGACAGAATAGTTGACCCCGGCCTGACGGTCAGGAGGATGTACGTTGTCGCAAATCACGTGATATCTGCCGAAACGGCCGATAAACGGAACAGGGAAAAGACAGCGGTAAAGCAGTTGAGCCTGTTTTCGGACGAAGAAGCTGAAGAACGGGCCGAAAGAGAATCGGAGGATAAACTCCGGAAGGAACACGATATGCAGAAAGCGGTGCTCGATCTCAGAAGGAGGTTCGGGAAAAACGCTGTCCTGCGGGGAATGAACCTGGAAGAAGGCGCTACCGCTATCGAGCGCAATTCACAGGTCGGAGGACACAGGGAGTAAAAAGTTCGGGAGCGGCTGGATAATGGATGCTTTAAAAAAATATGCCGATATAATCGATATGCCGCACCACCGTTCTGCGTCAAGAAATCATATGACGATGAAGGAGCGGGCAATGCAGTTCGCGCCTTTCGCTGCCCTCAGGGGATATGACGAAGAAATAGAAGCATCTAATTACGCCGTCGATAATTCGGCATACAGGGACGATCTTTTCGGGGAAGACGGATTTGAACATTCTCTGAACTTCGGAAACGGAGATTTTTACGATGGGAACAGCTGAAGATTATAAAGTATTAGGCCTCGAAGAGGGAACTGACAGAGAAACGGTAGAACGAAAGTACGGCGCGATGTTAAGGTCATACAAAAGCCGTACCGACGAATACGGCGCGACCGACGAGGATATGGAGTATTACAAAACGATCACGCAGGCATACGACAATATCGTCGGGACCGTGCACGATTTTTCTGATCCCAACCCGACTTCTCCGCTGCCGTTCAAATTCCGCAACTTTTTCTATAAATTATCCGCAAGGCTCGATCATTACAAATTCATAATTTTCGCCGTTCTGATCACAGCCGTGCTCGGAGTACTGATATATTTCCAGGTAAAAGATGCAGGGAAAGACGACCTTTACGTAAAATTCGTAGGCGCATACTACGCGCTCAATCCCGGCGAGGTAGAATCCGAGCTTGGAGAAAAAAGCAAAGCGGTAAGATCTCCGCAGGTATCTTTCTTCTCAGTTACGGTAAACTCTTCGGAAAATGACAGCGAGACGGCCAACGGCGCGGTAGCGTTCAGAGCGCAGTTTACTGTAGGATCGATCGATATGATATTTATCGATAAAGACAACTTCGACGTTTACCTCGACCAGTACGTGTTCCTTCCGCTTGATGATTTTCTAGCTCAGAACTCGAACGATCCCGCCTTCGCCGACCTTCAGTATTACAGATATGACGGCGACAGGATACCGGAAGGAACTTACGGAATTGAATTCACACAAGCCGGTTCCGAATACTTTAAAGACACCTCCGTAATGTGGCTCAATGATGAAATACCGGGCCAGGAGAGAAGTATGATATTATGCGTGTGCCGCATGAGCAAAAATGCGGAACATACACTCGAATATATCAAAGAACTTGTGGACGGCGCATACGCCGGATGACCGGAGCTGATAATACTTTAATACAACTCCGCATTTTCAGCCGTTTGGCTCCGAGACGGTTACTTTTCGGAAATAAAATGAATGATGATATTCAGGTAGCGGATAAGCACCGTGTCTTTACCGAAGAATATCTCGTGTTTGCTGTCTTCAATTCTTGTAAGTGCTCCGTTAGGGATGCGGTCGCAGAAAATCTCGATATCTTCCTTGATCACCATATTATCGCCGTCGGCAACGAACAGCATCACCGGTATTTTGATCTTTTCCGGTTCGCCTTTTTTCAAAAGTTTTTTTGTAACTTTTAGCGACTCGAGCGTCCAGCCGTACGAAGGGCCGTTGTTGGAATATTCCGGTTTGCTTAACTTCACGTCCTGATAGAACTCGAACCGCGCCTCTGAGCTTGACGCCGATTCATCGTATTTTTCACGCCCTTCGGGAACTTTAGAGAGAAACATCCTCTTTTTCTTTTGACCGAACGCCACAAAAGTACCTGCCATAGCCTTGGAAAGCCACAGCGGGAAACCGCCGCGTTCCGGAGCTATCATCGGAGAAGAAAGGATCGCCTTTTTGAACGGACAATCAGGATGCTTTTCAAGATAGAGGCCTGAAACTGCGCCTCCCATCGAATGTGCGAACAGATATAAAGGCTTTACGGCATCTGAAAGCTCAGCCGAAACGACTGCCTCGAGATCACTTACGTACGTCTCGAACCGGTCAATGTGAGTGACCATTTTATCCGGTACCTCTCTATACGAAAAACCGTGCCCCCGCTGATCGTAAATTAAGACGCTGAAGCCGAAATTCAAAAGATAATAAATAAACTCCCTGTATTTTTCAGTCGACTCCGTAAAACCGTGAACTATCAGCACGGTTCCTTTCGAATCGTCGCTTTTCTGATCATACCGTACGACGTGGAGGTTCCGCGAATCCGGAGCCTCAATATATTTATCCGTCCTGCAACTGTTAAGAAACGGAATGACTTTTTCATCCATAGCAGCAGCGTATGAATCCTCACGGACAAGGATCTCGCCGATCCGGGTAAGAACAGCGTCATTGACGTCATACGAATCATTTTTGGTATCACGAATCAGATCAAACATGATAATATTGCCTCCGCATTTATTGATTTGAACGAACAGGTATTGTCAGCTCTGGAATTGATTATATTTTAACAGAAAACGGCACAAAAATCAAAGCAAATTACAGCGCAGGATATTGACAACGCCGTCCGGTTTGTTGTAGTATAGCGTACGTGCTTGAGAAACCATGCATTTTCCGGAGGAAATATGAGTGAAGATGTTGAAAATAAAGTCAAAAATATAGTTGAACCGTCTATTCTTGCAGGATTCCAGGAATTTTTGCCTAAAGAACAGATGCTTTTTACAAAAATGCAGGATACGATCCGTAATTCTTTTGAGAGTTTCGGATTTATTCCGCTGGATACGCCTGTACTTGAAAAATCGCAGGTGCTTTTAGCAAAAAGCGGAGGGGATACAGCTAAACAGGTTTACCGGTTTGAAAAAGGCGATACCGATATGGCTATGCGCTTTGACCTCACCGTTCCGCTCGCCAGATACGTTGCCCAGCACTACGACAGCCTCGTTTTCCCGTTCAGACGGTATCATATCGGTAAAGTGTACAGGGGAGAGAGACCTCAGAAAGGCAGATTCAGAGAATTCTACCAGTGCGATATCGATATAATCGGCAACGAAACGCTAAACCTCCTTAATGACGCGGAACTTGTCAGCGTTATTAATTCCACGTTTGAAAAGCTCGACATCGGCGATTTTACCATAATGCTGAACAACAGAAAACTGCTCGGGGGGTTCTTTGCGACGCTCGGCATCGGTGATCCTACGGACGCTCTTCGTGCGGTAGATAAACTTGATAAGATCGGCGCGGAAAACGTAAAAAAAGAGCTTACGGAGCAGGGGATCGGCAGCGAACAGGCCGAAAAGATCATTGCCCTCACGTCAGTGGGAGGTTTTCCTGCAGAAGTATTCAAAGCGCTCGATGAGATGGGGATACGCGGGAAGAATGAAATGCTTGACGCAGGATTATCTGAACTTGAGAAAGTTTGCGGATATATTAAAATGTTCGGCGTGCCTGAAAACAGATACTGCATCGATCTGAAGATCGCCCGCGGACTGGATTACTACACCGGGACGGTATACGAGACGAAATTAAATGATTATCCCGAACTCGGATCGATCTGCTCAGGCGGAAGATATGACGATCTTGCGTCGAATTATACAAAAAAGAAGCTGCCGGGCGTAGGTATATCTATCGGATTATCGCGGCTGTTTTATCAGCTGTGCGCGGCAGGGATAATAAAAGCAGACGGCAGGGCGACGCCTTCCGCCGTTTTGCTGATACCGATGGGAGACACGCTCGACTATACGCTTAGCGTGGCGAAAAAGATCAGATCTTCAGGTATCGCGTGCGAAACGTATCTCGGAGAAGGAAAGCTCGGTAAAAAATTCGGTTACGCGGATAAACTGGGAATACCGTATGCTATCGTTTTGGGCGAAGACGAAATGAATGCCGGAACGATAACGCTTAAAGATATGAGGACCGGAGAGCAGAGATCTCTGGAATCGGTCGATGAATTTGTTAAAATGATCGCCTTGAGGTGATCTTATAAACCGAAACGGAAGGATCGGCGGGACATATGATAACAGAAACTGGTGAAAAGCGCGGCAGGGGAAGGCCGAGAAAAAATCCGCCTCCGACGATAGTTGCAAAATCCACTATCGTCAGGAGAACTGTATCATCCGACGTTGACGGCACGGGTACGGAAGTGCTCCATTCGAGTCTGGACTTCGCCGGTGACAATGTCGTTCCTATCGTCCGAAGTGCAGCTGCCTCCCAGGCACCGGGAGGAGCGAACGATCCCGTTCTGCCGGCCGCTCCTGCGATCCGGGCGGATGCAGGAACCGCTTTGCAACCTGCTCCCAGAAGAAGAGGCAGACCTCCCAAAAACAAAACACCGCTCCCTGCGCCGGATGTGACTGGAGATACGGCAGTGCAGGGATCCGTTCAGACAGTTGAAAGGACCGTCGTAAGGCGAGCTGCTAAAACGGAAAACGTTACTGCATCCGATGCGACGAGCCCGCAGATCATTGCAGACCGGCAGGCTGAACAAAATTCCGGCAGGATAAAGCCCGTTATCACCGAAGGCGCAAGCCCCGCTGGTTTTAAAGGTCCCGGAGTAAGGCTCGGAAAAGAAGTACAGATAGGAAATTCCAAGCTGAGCTTTTTCTACATCGTTTTCAAGAACTCGGAACACGACGAACTGCTTTACCCCGACACGATGCATACTATACAGCACCTGCTGAGCGCAGCATCGAAAGAAGCAGACCTGCCGAATATCGTTAAAATAATGCCGTGCGGAAGCAGGATAGCAATGGAAGTGGCGGTCCTGGACGCACATTCGGACTTTGCTAAAAACGAGCTGAGAAAGCTGATGCTCACGGCTGCTTACATGGACAACATCCCGAAATATGAGCTTGATCACTGCGCGAATCCCGAATATCAGAATTACGCGGACGCTCACAGAGAAATACGCGAGTTTATATACACGATGTACGGTATCACGCTGGATACGAGAACGGCAGATTACTCCTGGTAACTGTAATTACCCGGCTTCGGTAACGAGCCAAAAGCCGGTTTTCAGCCGGACAATAAAAATTATTGTCCTATCTATTCACAAATCCGTTTTTTTCGGGTATAATAACAATGCATGAACGTTCCGGAAGCGGACCCGATTGCGCTGGAGGTATAAATATATGAAAAAAAGGAAGCTGCTTACAGATATATTCACTGTGGTACTGATGCTGGCGATAGTTGTAGTCGTCCTCGCTTACCTCAACGTTTTTCCGGGTAAGGATGTGAACGAAAAGGGATCCCTTAACTACGCCATGGTCGCTTACGTGGGTATGCCGCTGGCACTTCTGTCCGTGCTGCTGATAGATCTTATATTCCCTCTGATCGATAACCGTAAAAGACTGTCTGAACCGGTCTTTATCGTAAAAGTGGTCGCAAAAACTCTGCTGTTCATTGCGGCCGTCGTAGTCGGAGTACTCTTCTTCCTCGTAAACATCACTCCTCCGAAGAACGAATTCGTAAAAGTCGGTATCTTCTGCGCCCTTTATTTCGTGCAGTTCCTGATCAACCTCGATCCGCCGCTCAAGAAAAAGCTTGCCGCCCAGAAAGACAAGCAGGACGATAAAGATTATGAAGATTTCGATGACGATCTGGACGATGACGACGATTTCGACGATGACGATGACGAGAACACGTCCAAGAAATAACTCCGTTGATAAAATGATATTTTCTCCGCCGGTGATCCAGCCGGCGTTTTTTTTTACCGGCCGCAACGTGAAGAACGGTATAAAAAAAGAGAAAAAATAACAAAACGCAAAAAAAGTTCTTGACTGCCAAATAAAATATTGTTAAAATTCCGTCAATGCAAGTTCCGCCAGGTTCTTACAGGATTACATACTGAATGAAGGTGATGTTGATGCTGAATAATGATCTGAACGCAAACGGCCGTTTCACGTTCGTATATTCTGCATTCTATTTTGCCTCATCGGTACGTAACTGGCGATGGCGGAAGTTCTGATCTATTATTCTTATCCGGCGGAATACCGCCGCGGGTCCTGTTATCCCCGTAAAAATCAATACCTGAAACGAGCGCCGAAGGGACGGATATTGCCCTCCTGCCGCATTGAACGTATATTACATTAACGAGGGAAAAGACATGATAGTTGTCCTTAAATCAAACGTAAACGAAAACAGACGCAAACAGCTGATAGACTGGCTCGAATCCCAGGAACTCAGAGTGCATATTTCCACCGGAGAATATCAAACGGTCCTGGGACTGATCGGAGACACTTCAAAGGTCGATATGGAGCTCATCGAGAGCCTCGACATAGTTGAATCGGTAAAGAGAGTTTCGGAAACTTTTAAACGGTGCAACAGAAAATTTCATCCGGACGATACTGTCGTTGACGTGGCAGGTGTAAAGATCGGGGGAGGAAATTTCTGCATGATCGCAGGTCCGTGCTCCGTTGAGACCGAGGAACAGATCGTTTCGGTGGCAAAGGCTGTAAAAGCGTCCGGGGCCAATATTCTGAGAGGCGGAGCGTTTAAACCAAGGACCTCTCCTTACGATTTTCAGGGGCTTAAAGCGACCGGACTCGAACTGCTGAAAATTGCAAGGCAGGAGACAGGCCTGCCGATCGTATCAGAGATAATGAGCGCACACGACCTTAAACTGTTCGAAGACGTCGATATCCTTCAGGTAGGCGCACGCAACATGCAGAACTTCGATCTGCTGATCGAGCTCGGTCACTTCGGAAAACCTGTCCTGTTAAAGCGCGGCCTGGCAAATACGCTGAAAGAACTGCTCATGAGCGCTGAATATATTATGGCGGGCGGTAACGAGCAGGTCATCCTCTGCGAGCGCGGGATAAGGACGTTCTCGGATTACTACAGAAACACTCTTGACGTATCCGCGGTACCGATGCTGCACGAACTGTCGCACCTTCCCGTCATCGTTGACCCCAGCCACGCCACCGGAATAGCGCGGATGGTGCCTCCGATGGCATTGTCGGCCGTGGCCGCCGGAGCGGACGGACTTATCATCGAAGTCCATAACGATCCGATCCACGCTCTTTGCGACGGAGCTCAGTCTCTGAGACCGGAAGAATACGACGCGCTGGCCGGAAAGGTCAGGCGCGTAAGGGAGGCAATGCGATGACAGCAGGTATCGTCGGGCTCGGACTTATAGGCGGGTCTTTTGCAAAAGCGTACGCGAAAGAAGGGCACAGAGTGCTGGGGGCAAACAGAAGCCGTCAGGTGCTCGATTTTGCGATCCTTTCAGGAGACGTACACGACGAACTTACCGCGGACAATATCTCCGGGTGCGATATCGTTATCATCTGCCTTTACCCGGAAGCGGCTATCTCATACCTCGATAAAATGGGCCGTTTCATTGGCGATAAGCCCGTCGTGATCGACGCGTGCGGCACGAAGCGTCTGGTAGTCGAAGGCTGCTCGAAACTCGCCGAAAAATACGGTTTTACGTACGTAGGGGGCCATCCTATGGCCGGGACGCAGTATTCAGGCTACAAATACGCGAAAGCAAATATGTTCTCAGGCGCACCGATGGTGCTCGTACCGAGCGGATCTCCGGATATAGAATTACTATCAAGACTTAAAGAACTGCTCGCTCCGGCCGGATTCGGAAAATATACGGTGACCACCGCCGAAAAGCACGACGAAATGATCGCTTTCACATCGCAGCTCGCGCACGTAGTATCGAACGCGTACGTAAAAAGCCCGTCATCAAAGAATCACAAAGGCATTTCCGCAGGCAGCTACAAGGACCTTACGAGAGTAGCGTGGCTGAACCCGGAGATGTGGGCGGAACTGTTCCTGGAAAATTCGGACAATCTTTCCCGGGAACTCGGCGGTCTTATAGAGGAGCTTAACAAATATAAAGCGGCGATAGATTCCGGCGACAGGGAAACGCTGGTAAAACTGCTCGCCGATGGCAGAAGGATGAAAGAGGAGGCTGACGGAAGATGAAAAAAATACACGTAAACGTTTCCGCCGGCTACGACGTGATCATCGGCGAAGATCTTTTAAAAGACGCAGGGCAGTATGTAAAAGAGCTTGGCGGGGCCGGAAAAGTATTGCTCGTATCGGACGACACAGTATTCGGACTTTATGGAGATATTGTCACCGCGAGCATTGAAAACGCCGGAATCGCTGTCAACGCATTCGTATTCCCGCACGGCGAAGGCTCCAAAAATATTGAAACTTATTCGCGCCTGCTCGAAAAGGCGCTATCGGACAATATCAAAAGAAACGACATTTTCGTTGCCCTCGGCGGAGGTGTAACGGGCGATATCACGGGCTTTGCGGCGGCAACGTTTAAGCGCGGTGTGAGGTTCGTGCAGCTGCCGACGACGCTGCTCGCTGCCGTTGACGCCTCGGTAGGCGGAAAGACTGCGATCGACCTTCCCGGCGGTAAAAATCAGGTCGGGGCGTTCCACCAGCCTTCGCTCGTGCTGTGCGATACTCTGACTCTCGCTACGCTTCCTGACGAACAGTACCGCTCCGGAATGGCAGAGGCAATAAAGACCGCAATGATAGCGGACGAAGCGCTTTTTTCAAAGCTCGAGAATTCCGGATTCAGGCAGAACGCCGAAGAACTTATCGCCTCATGCGTAGATATAAAACGCAGATTCGTCGAAGCGGATGAGCGCGACACAGGGGCGAGAATGATGCTGAATTTCGGCCACACGTTCGCACACGCTATCGAAGCCGCATCAGGATATAACGTACTGCACGGCTTTGCAGTGGCTGCCGGGATGGCGGTAATAACGAGAAGTGCGTGCAACAGGGGATATTGCGGCGATGACGTTCCCGCAAGGCTCGAGCGCGTGCTTTCGGCAAACGGACTGCCGATCGATACTGAGTATTCGGGTGACGTGCTGCTGCCGTACATTTACGGTGATAAAAAGGCCGAGACTGACCGCATCAATATAGTGCTCCCGAGAGGGATCGGTGAGTGTGAGATCAGAAAATTCGGGCTCGAAGAGATCGAAGAACTGATGCCGGACGGAGGAATACGATGAACAAAAAACCGTCTGAAAACGGAATATCGTTCGCAGAAGACGGAAGATCCGTGACGGTCATGCCCGGATCGCGTTCCGGCACAGCATACGTGCCTTCGTCGAAATCAGTTGCCCACCGCATGCTCATATGCGCGGCACTGTCGGGCAGCAGGACGGAGATCACGATACGCGAAAAGTCGAAAGACATTGACGCCACCGTATCCTGCTTAAAAGCGCTCGGTGCAGTAATAACCGAGAGCACTGAAGGAAACGATACGCACTTCGTTATTGATCCTATCGGGCGAGGCGGTCAATGCAACAGTGAGCAGGTAAGCCTTAACGTGGGCGAGAGCGGGTCGACTTTAAGATTCCTTGTCCCAGTCGTGTGCGCGCTCGGAAAAATGGCCGTGTTCACGATGGAAGGCAGGCTTCCTGAAAGACCGATGGACGCTCTACTGGACGCGCTTTCAGGCGGCGGAGGAACGTTTTCGAGATGCGGCAATGAATTGTTTGTCAGCGGCAGGCTGCGCTCCGGATCATATTCGCTTCCCGGCAATATTTCGTCTCAGTTCATCACCGGCATGCTGCTTGCGCTGCCTCTTCTGGAAGGCGTCAGCACGCTTACGATCGAAGGCAAAACAGAGTCGCAGGATTACATAAAACTTACTGAAGACGCGCTTAGAAAATCCGGTATCGAATTCAGCTTTGCTGGCGGACAATACACGGTCCCCGGATGTCAGCGCTATTCACTTTCGGGCGGGCATTTTATTGAGGGCGACTGGTCCGGCGCTGCTTTCCTGCTTTGTGAGGGCGGGGCGTCCGTAAACGGCATCACGGTCTGCGGCCTCAGAGCGGATTCGGCGCAGGGTGATAAGAGAATTATTGACGTCCTTCGTGCTTTCGGAGCCTCGGTGGAACAGACGGATGACAGTGTGACGGTACGCAAAAAAACACTTCGCGGCATTGACGCAGACGCATCCGGAATACCCGACCTTGTCCCTGCCATAGCCGCGCTCGCAGCCGTTTCGGAAGGCATCACACGCATCACCGGCGCCGCGAGACTCAGGCTTAAAGAATCCGACAGGCTCATTTCGACGGCGTCAATGATAAAATCGATCGGGGGAGAGGCGTTCACACAGCCTGACGGGCTCGTGATAGCAGGCAGAAGCGCACTTTCGGGCGGATCCGTCGATTCGTTCGGCGACCACCGGATCGCGATGGCTGCGGCAATATCCGCCGCTCGTGCAAAAGGTCCTGTCGTAATATCCGATCCGTGCTGCGTCTCTAAATCTTTCCCGGATTTCTGGGACGTACTTAAAAACGATATCACGCTCGAGCGCGGGACAGGCTGCGGGTGCCTGAAGGAGGCCGGAGAAAATGAATAATACTTACGGAGAAAATATAAAATTGACGATATTCGGCCAGTCGCATTCAGAAGCGATAGGAATGACGCTCGAAGGCATACCCGCCGGACTGGATATTGACGAAACCGAACTTATGCGTTTTATGGAACGCAGGGCGCCCGGAAGAAACAGCTATTCCACGCCGCGCTTCGAGGCAGACAGACCGGAATTTCTGAGTGGCATTAAAGACGGAAAAACGTGCGGAGGTCCCATTTCAGCAATCATTCGCAACACAAACACGAGGCCTTCGGATTACGCTAAATTAAAGAATGTTCCGAGACCAGGCCACGCTGACTACACCGCGTTCGTTAAATACGGCGGAAAAGCAGATATGTCAGGCGGAGGACAGTTCTCGGGCAGGCTGACTGCCCCCATGTGCATCGCAGGAGGGATCTGCAAACAGCTTCTGGAAGCGAAGCACATAAGTATCATCTCGCGCATCTGTTCCATCGGCGTCGTTGAAGACGAAGGCGAACTTTCGGAAGATATCTCCGAAAAAGCATTCCCGACGGTAAGCGATACGGCGGGTCAGATGATGCAGGAAGCGATACTCAAAGCGAAGGCGGAAGGGGATTCGCTCGGCGGAGTAATAGAATGTACCGTGCTGGGACTCGGAGCAGGGATCGGCGGGCCGCTGTTCGGCGGGATGGAGAGCCGCATATCCTCGATCGTTTTCGGGATACCGGCGGTCAAGGGAATCGAATTCGGCGCGGGATTCGGTGCTTCGAAGCTCAGGGGCAGCGAGAACAACGACGCATTCTACTATGACAACGGCATTGTCCGAACGCGTACGAACAATGCGGGCGGAATACTGGGCGGTATCACAGACGGAATGCCGCTTACGTTCCGCGCAGCATTCAAACCCACGCCGTCGATAGCGAAGGAGCAGGAAAGCATTGACCTCGAAACACGCACGGGAGCGACGCTGAAAATAGAAGGCAGACACGATCCGTGTATTGTCCCGAGAGCACTGGCGTGTGTGGAAGCGGCAGCGGCGATAGCTGTGTACGACGCGCTCGCAGGAGAGGCAAACGACAGGAAATAAGACCGGAAGGAACGACTCTAAATGGATGTTTTGAAAGAAAAAAAGCCGGATATGACCGAATATAGAAAACAGATCGACGAAGTTGACGGCGAGCTCCTCAAACTGTTCGAAAAGCGCATGGAGATCGTTAAAAACATCGGCGAATACAAGCGCGAGCACGGGCTCGGAGTTTTTGACGCAAAACGCGAACAGGATAAACTTGCCCGCGCGGTGGAAGGCGTTCCGGAAGAGCTTAAAGGTCAGTCAGTGCTGCTTTTAAGGCTCATGTTCGAGCTCAGCCGCTCATATCAGCAGAACATTATGGGTCTGTCCGGCGATCTTTGCAAAAAGATAAGTGGCGCAATAAACGGGAGCGAGAAGTTTTTGCCTGAATTTGCGCCTGTCGCGTGCCAGGGAGTTGAAGGTACCAACTCTCAGTACGCCTGCCTGAAACTGTTCAAAAACCCGAATATAATGTATTTTTCAAGCTTCGAATCGGTGTTCGGCGCGATCGAAAAAGGGCTCTGCAAATACGGCATTGTCCCGGTAGAAAACAGCTTCGCCGGAACAGTGAACACGGTGTACGACCTTATGATGAACCATAAGTTTTATATTGTCCGCAGCGCCAGAATGAAGATCTCGCACAGCCTGCTAGCAAGGCCCGGGACGCGGCTGGAAGATATAAAAGAGGTTTACTCGCATCCTCAGGCGCTGATGCAGTGTTCGGACTTTTTGAATTCGCTCTCGGGCGTAAGGCAGATCCCGTACGAAAACACGGCGCTCGCGGCGAAACTCGTATCGGAGAGCGGGAGGAACGATATCGCGGCGCTGTCGAATCCGGAATGTGCGAGATATTACGGGCTCGAATGCTTAAAACAGGCCGCAGAGAACAAGGACAATAACTATACCCGTTTCGTGTGTATTACGCGCCATCTCGAGATCCTTCCCGGTGCGAACCGCACGAGCCTTATGGTAACGCTTCCTCACGAACAGGGGAGCCTTTACAAACTGCTGTCGAGGTTCTACGCGCTCGGGATCAATCTCCTGAAACTTGAGAGCCGCCCTATACCTGAACGCGAGTTTGAATTTATGTTCTATTTCGACCTCGACGTTTCGGTGTACGCGCCGGAATTCCTGAAACTGATAGCCGAATTGCCCTCCGCGTGCGAAAGCTTTACGTACCTGGGCAGCTACAGCGAGGTGGTCTGATATGAAACTGAGATGCGGACTGATAGGCGGAAGACTTGTCCACAGCTACTCGCCCCAGATACACGCCGAACTGGGCGACTACGACTATAAACTGTTCGAACTGAAAGAGAATGAAGTCGGGCCGTTCCTTAAGAGGGGAGAATTCGACGGACTTAACGTCACTATTCCGTACAAAAAAACGGTACTGCCTTTTATCGACGAGCTTTCGGACAATGCCGCAAGGCTCGGTTCGGTGAACACCATAGTAAGGCGCGAGGACGGTACGCTTTTCGGTGACAATACAGATATTTTCGGCACCCGCAAGCTGATCGGTCTTTCAGGGCTCGATATTTCCGGAAAAAAGGTGATCGTGCTCGGTTCGGGAGGCACCGGCGTGACGTTTATGCAGGCCGTGCGCGATCTGGGCGGGACCGCCGTCAATATCAGCAGAAGTGGGGAGAACAATTACGGCAATATCGCGAAACATATTGACGCCGTGATGGTGATGAACGCGACGCCTGTGGGGATGTACCCGGATACCGGAAAATCTCCACTTGACCTCAGCGCGCTTCCCAATGTAAAATGCGTGCTTGACGCGATCTATAATCCGCAAAAGACCGCGTTGCTGATGCAGGCCGAAAAACTCGGTATGAAGGCGCTGAATGGTCTTTACATGCTCGTCATGCAGGCAGTTAAGTCTTCGGAACTCTTTACGGGCAATGCGATACCGGAAGAAACGGCCGAAGCGGTATATGAGAGGATCGCGGCGAAGATGTACACGAGCGAGACAGGCAGCTGGGCGGCTCCCAGCCCGGAGGACAGACTTAAATTACTGGTGATCAACGGACCGAATATCAATATGCTCGGCATACGCGAGCCCGATATTTACGGTAAGAACGATTACAAGGCGCTGCTCGGATTTGTTTCGAAAAGCGCGGAAGAAGCGGGGATCTGCGTCACGTGCTTCCAGTCGAACCACGAAGGCGCGATAGTTGACGAGATACAGAACGCACTGGGAAAATTCGACGGCATCGTGATCAACCCGGCGGCGTACACCCACACCAGCGTGGCGATACTTGACGCTTTGAAAGCGGTCAATATCCCGGCGGTCGAGGTACATATTTCCGACGTATCATCGCGCGAACCGTTCAGGCAGATTTCGTACGCAGGAATGGCATGCGTAAAGACGTACACGGGACTCGGCTTCGAAGGATACAGACAGGCGATCCTGTTCCTGAAACAGTATTTAGAAGAAAAACACACATATAGCAAACGAAATTCATAACCGAAACGAAGAAAGGAAGGATGGTTGTTATGAACGAAATTCCCTACAAAACCTACTTAAACGAAAATGAGATCCCGACAGCCTGGTTCAATATCAGATCGGCTATGGTCAATAAACCCGCGCCTCTGCTTAACCCCGGCACACACCAGCCTATGAAGGCGGAAGAACTTGCCCCCGTGTTCTGTGAAGAACTGATCGCGCAGGAGCTTGACAACGACACCGAGTATTTCCAGATCCCCGACGAAGTGCTTAGTTTCTACAGAATGTACCGTCCGTCGCCGCTGGTAAGAGCTTATTTCCTTGAAAAAGCGCTCGGTACTCCGGCCCATATCTACTACAAGTTCGAGGGCAATAACACGAGCGGTTCGCATAAGCTGAACTCTGCTATTGCACAGGCGTATTACGCCAAGAAACAGGGCCTCAAGGGCGTTACGACCGAGACCGGCGCCGGCCAGTGGGGCACAGCGCTGTCAATGGCCTGCTCGTATTTCGGCCTTGACTGCAAAGTGTTCATGGTTAAAGTTTCATACGAGCAGAAGCCGTTCAGGCGCGAAGTTATGCGCACGTACGGCGCGGACGTAACTCCTTCACCTTCGATGTCAACGAACGTCGGCCGCAAGATCCTCGAGGAATTCCCTGGAACTACCGGAAGCCTCGGCTGCGCGATCTCGGAAGCCGTAGAAGTCGCCGTCGGTACGCCCGGATACAGATACGTGCTCGGCAGCGTGCTTAACCAGGTGCTCCTTCACCAGAGCGTGATCGGCCTTGAGACCGAAGCGGCGCTTAATAAGATAGGCGTGAAGCCCGACATTATCATCGGCTGCGCAGGCGGCGGATCGAACCTCGGCGGACTTATTGCCCCGTTCATGCGCGATAAGATCAAGGGCAAACTTGACGCACGCATCATCGCCGTCGAACCTATGTCCTGCCCGAGCTTTACGAGAGGCGTATACGCATACGATTTCTGTGATACCGGTATGGTATGCCCGCTCGCGAAGATGTACACGCTCGGTTCGAGCTTCATCCCCGCACCGAACCACGCCGGCGGACTTCGCTACCACGGCATGAGCTCAACGCTTTCACAGCTGTACGCTGACGGTTACATGGAAGCCGTTTCCGTGCCTCAGACCGAAGTGTTCAAGGCTGCCGAGCTGTTTGCGAGAGTTGAAGGCACGCTTCCCGCTCCGGAGAGCTCTCACGCGATCAAGGTCGCTATCGACGAGGCGCTCAAGTGCAAAGAGACGGGAGAGGCGAAGAACATCGTGTTCGGCCTTACCGGAACAGGTTATTTCGACCTTGTGGCATACCAGAAATTCCACGACGGTGTTATGGACGATTATTGCCCGACCGACGAAGACCTCGCTGTTTCTTTGGCGAAACTTCCGAAGATCGACTGATATAGTCCGATCTGACGAATTGAACTAAATAAGTTAAAGCCGGATAGTCTGAACGCTTTGCGACAGGGCCGTCCGGCTTGCTTTTTATTTTAAATAGTGCCGCAGGTAGGCGGTAGGAAAATATCTTATTCTCCGGCGAGCTCGCGTATGGACACGAGTTTGTTCCCGTCTCTTCCCGTGACCGTTTCCGCTTCAAGCATCGAGCGGACGATTGCCTCTTCAACTGTCTCTACAGCGGCCCTGAGCAGGGGATTCAGCACAGAATCGCTCAGGATCTCCGGGTGCCGGATCTGTTCCGACATGAGCAGTCTGTTTGCGGTTGTGAATGCGACAACGATCTCGCCGCTGCCTCCGCTCGTGTATCCGCCTGTGCGGGCAAGGCCGCTCTGTGCTCTCCTCGCGATCCTCGCAAGCTGCCTCGACGACACAGGCGCGTCGGTGGCAATTACCATTATGCACGATCCTTTCGGGTCTTCTTCTTCGCCGGAAAGGCGCCTGCCTATATGGTCGCCGCAGATCACGAGGTCGGACAATGATCCGAAGTTTGTCAGCACCAGCGCTCCTAAAGTGAATTGACGCTCCGCGATCTCAAATATGCGCGAAGCGGAACCGATGCCGCCTTTAAGTCCGTAGCAGATCATTCCGCGCCCCGCGCCTACTGACCCGAGTTCGAAATCCTCCTTTGCCGCCGCTATTGCCTCGAACACGTGCTCTTTCTTTACGTGAAGGCCCCTGATGTCGTTAAGGAACGAATCGTTGCACTCGAGAATCACCGGATTAACGGATCCTTCGCCCCTGCAGATACCTTCATTCTTTTCGAGCATATACTCAACGCAAGCCGTAAACGCCTCGCCGGCGCTCAGCGTGTTCGTCAATATCAGCGGCGTCTCTATGCTTCCGAGCTCGTTTATCTGGACAAGGCCGGTGCTTTTACCGTAGCCGTTGATCACGTGCGATGCGGCAATGCATTTTTCGTGATATATGTCTCCCGCGTGCGGCAATATCGCCGTGACACCGGTCTGGACGTTGCCCTCCGATAGCGTGCAGTGGCCGACAAGCACTCCGGGAACGTCTGTAATCAGGTTTCTCCGGCCTTTTTCCATTGTCCCGAATCTGTATTCTTTCATATCTTTAACGTCCTTCTTATATGTTGTTTTTCGGGAGAGGATTATATCACAAACTGTGAGATAATTAAACATAAATTAAATGCGGGGCGGCTGAAAATCAGATGAAAATCGGGCTGAAACAGGTAAAAAAAGTCCTTGACGCACTAAGTAGCTATGATGTATAATAACCTGGTGCCGCTCTTACGGGGCTCCTAAAACGCTCCCGACGGACAGCTGCAAAACAGCGCTCCGGAAGGGAACTGCCCGCGGAATGCGGTCGCGCACGGACCGCAGCATAGGCGAGATTTTAAATGGAGGTGCAATCAGGGGATGTATGCAATCATAGCTACAGGCGGAAAGCAGTACAAGGTCGAAGAAGGCGATTTCGTATTCGTCGAGAAGATCGAGGGCGAAGTTGACGAAGTGGTCACACTTGATAAGGTACTCGCATTGTCAACAGGCGATGAAGTGAAATTCGGAACTCCTTACGTTGAAGGAGCGACGGTCGAAGCTAAGATCGTTAAGCATGGTAAAGGCGATAAGATCCGCATTATCAAGCATAAAGCTAAAAAAGGCTACAGGAAAAGACAGGGTCACAGACAGCCGTTCACTCAGCTGTCAGTTGAGAAAATAAACGCGTGACGGTCAGATGATAAATATCAAAGTAAGCCGGTCTGAAGACGGAAGCCTGCGGGGATTTACCGTAAAAGGACATTCCGGATATGCCGAGGCGGGGAGCGACATTATTTGTGCGGCAGTGAGCGCCCTGTGTTATACGGCGGCAGGATATTTTGAATCGGCGAAGCCTGAAGGAATAAAATACGGCTACGAAGAGAAAGACGGCTATATGATGCTGGATCTTTCGGAAGTACCGGAGGGAAAGCTCAAAGTCAGAGCGAAGGCGGTAATGGACGCCTGGCTCATCGGAGTTAAACAGATAAGATATTCCTACGGCGGAAAATACATCAGGATCATTGACACAAAAACCGGAGGTAAAGGTTATGCTTAGAATTAATTTACAGCTGTTCGCTCATAAAAAAGGACTGGGCAGCTCAAAGAACGGCAGAGATTCAGAATCCAAGCGCCTCGGCGTAAAGAGAGCTGACGGACAGACCGTTCAGGCCGGTACGATACTTGTCAGACAGCGCGGGACGAAGATCCATCCCGGCGAGAACGTAGGTATCGGCGTTGACTATACCCTTTATGCGAAAGTTGACGGAAAAGTAGCTTACCGCAGACTGGGAAAAGATAAGAAACAGGCGGTCATCGTTGCTGAATAATTGACGGCACCGCAAATTAAAGCGATCGAGGGCTTTCGAAATAATATGTTCCGAAAGCCTTTTTTATTTTCGCGAATTAGAGTATAATAACGGATGAAGGCCGGAAAGAGTGCGGCTGATTTGCCGCGTGCTGAGCGGCGGAGGACGGTATGTTTATTGACAGGACTAAGATCACGGTGAGTTCGGGCAGGGGAGGCGACGGATGCGTGTCGTTCAGGCGCGAGAAATACGTTAGCGCGGGAGGACCCGACGGAGGCGACGGCGGGAACGGCGGAGATATTATCTTCGAAGTCGATCCGAGGGCGTCGACGCTCATCGATTTTCGTTTCAAACATAAATTCACGGCTGAAAACGGGTCGAAAGGCGCCGGATATAAACGCACCGGAAAAAGCGGAGCAGATATGGTGATAGGCGTTCCGAGAGGGACGCTCGTATACGACGACGCTTCAGGAAGACTGCTGGCGGATCTTAAAGACCCAGACAGCAGAGTCGTACTTTTAAAAGGCGGAAAAGGCGGCCAGGGTAATCAGCATTTCGCCACCGCGACACGCCAGGTGCCGAATTTTGCACGCGCCGGAGAAGAAGGACGGACAATGGAACTGAGACTGGAGCTCAAACTGCTGGCTGACGTTGGCATCGTAGGATATCCGAGCGTCGGGAAGTCAACTTTATTGTCCGTGACGACGTCCGCCAAGCCGGAGATCGCGGATTATCACTTTACGACGATCGTACCTAACCTCGGAGTAGTGTACACCGGAGACGACGGCAGCGGATTTGTCCTTGCCGACATACCCGGCCTCATCGAAGGAGCCGCCGAAGGAGCAGGGCTAGGCCATGAGTTCCTGCGCCACGTTGAAAGGACCAGGCTCCTGCTTCACGTTATCGATATTTCAGGTTCGGAAGGCAGAGATCCTTTCGAAGACTTCCTGATGATAAATAAAGAGCTGTCAAATTTTGACCCGAAACTGGCGTCGAGACCGCAGATAATCGTGCTGAATAAGACGGATATGGACGCCGACGGAACTAAAACGGCAGAGTTTAAAGCAAAATTTAACAAATGGCTTTCAGACGCTTCCGAAGAAGACGCACTTATAGCAGAAAACCGCGAAAAGGGCGCGTACGTGATATTCGAAATAATGGCCGCGATCGCCGAAGGCACGGAAAAACTCATGAAATATACGGGAAGCATCCTCCACAAATTCGAACCGGAAGAATTTGTCGTGGAAGGCATTCCCGAAGAGATACACGATGACGACGACGCGTACGAGATACATATCGACACGGACGGAGCGTACAGCGTGACCGGCAGAAGGATACGCAACCTTGCGTTGTCCATTAACATGACCGACCAGGAATCGTTCGGATATTTCCAGATGCAGCTTAAAAAGAAAGGCGTGTTTGACCGCCTGAGAGAGATGGGGATACAGGACGGCGACACCGTACGCATTTACGAATGCGAATTCGACTTTATGGATTGACCGGGCGGAACGGAACCGCGCCGATCGGAGGATGAAAGATGCAAAAAACCGGCGGAATGTTTGAAGACGGAACACAGATGACCGCAAACGGAGTGCTTATATTATACGTACTTGACCTGATGGAAGGACCGCTCCCTGAGGATATTTTAACCGAGCTTATAATGGCGCCCGGGCTTGTTAACTATTTCACGATGTGCCGCTGCCTTTCAGGGCTTATAAACGAGGGCAGCGTCCTGAGAGAACTTGACAGCATGGGCAAAGCAATGTATGATATAACCGCGTCAGGAAAAGAAACGCTCGCGTCGATGAAATATATGATCAGCGGAGGCCTCGGGGCCGCGTATGAAAGCTACATACGCAATCATAAAGACGATATAAAAAGGCGCACGAGGATCGATGCGAACTGGCTTAGAGACGCTAAGGGGAATTACTTCGTACACTGTTACGTCAGGGAAGGTCTTAACGCCGACATCGATATCACACTTCCTGCGGCGGACAGGGAAGACGCCGAGACGATAGTCGGGAACTGGAAAAATAACGCTTCACGGAAGTATGTCGAAATATTGAAAGTTTTGCTGGACAGGAGCTGAAAAAAATGACGGACAACGGAAAAAAACAGTGGCTGATACCTGATGCGTTTTATCCGGAGACGGACAACGGCGCTTACGTCAGCCATGAGGCTGTATGTGTTCTCAACACGGGCGACGAGGATGCGCACATAGATATGACGCTTTATTTTGAAGGCCGCGAACCGCGGACCGGATTCCATGCCGTCTGCGGTGCGAGACGCACTCATCACATCAGGCTTGACAGGTTGAAGGATGACGACGGGAAAGGCATCGAGCGCGGCGTTCCTTATGCGATCCTGGTCGATTCAGACGTACCGGTAGTCGTACAGTACAGCCGCTGCGACACCACCCAGAGCGAACTGTCGTTCATGGGACTGCTTGCGTATTGATGCTCTGAAGGATCCGTTCCCGAAAAAGAGCGTAACAGGCATTGCAAAGGATAAAAGACAAAAGGGTAAAATAAAAAATGAGTTTTTCGGATCTGTTTTTTCTGTACGCATTCCTGCCGCTGTGTCTTATCGTTTATTTTATCTCACCGAAGATAAAGTATAAAAACACGGTGCTCGTTATATTTTCGCTGATTTTCTACGCCTGGGGCGATATAAAGGCGCTCTTCGTTATCACTATATATGCCCTGATCAATTTCGCGCTGGGCAGACTGATCAAAAAGAATATCGGCGAAAAGAAAGCTAAAATATTCGTCACGATCGGGCTTTTCCTCGATCTTGGCATTTTGCTCGTATTTAAATATACAGGCTTCGTGCTCGAAAACATCAATGGCATATTCAGAACGTCGATCAGCGTGCCGAACTTCTGGGTGCCTCTGGGCCTCAGTTTCTTTACGTTCCGTACGATCTCGTATCTGCTCGACGTTTACTGGGAAAAGATCGAAGCGGAAACGTATTTCCCCGATTTCCTCCTGTTTACGTCGCTGTTCCCGTGCACGATCGCAGGCCCGATAGTACGCTATTCATCGATCGGCGCCGAACTGAAGGATCGCACGGTCAACGTCGACGATATGTACCAGGGCTTTACCCGGCTTTGCGTCGGTCTCGCTAAAAAGGTGCTGATCGCGGACAACCTCATCACGATCGTCAATGCATACTGGTCCGTTGACGCCGGTGCCGTCGCATCGGTGGATACGTGGTATGCCGTGATCGTTTATTCGATGTACGTATACTTCGACTTCTCCGGATACTCCGACATGGCCATCGGTATTGCCCGCGTGCTCGGGTTCCATTTCGAAGAAAACTTCAACTATCCTTTCATGTGTACTTCGATCGCGGAATTCTGGCAGCGCTGGCACATTTCGCTCGGATCGTTCTTCAGAGACTACCTGCTTTACGTTCCTATTTTCGGAAAAATGCGCAGATACGGCGGCCTTTTCCTCGTATGGTTCTGCACCGGATTATGGCACGGCGCTTCGTGGAACTACATCATCTGGGGACTTTATTTCGGACTGTTCATACTGATCGAAACGCTTCTCGGGAAAAAACGGCTCAAGAAGATCCCGCTGGCTGTCAAACATATTTACACCAAGCTTGTCATAATCATCGGATTCGGTATATTCTACTTCACCGATATGAAACAGCTCGGGTATTTCTTCAGAGGGATCTTTATGTTCTCGAAAGCCGGATTCGTCGGGGATACCTTCGGCACGTATTTCGTGAACAACATATTCCTTTTCATTGCCGCGCTGATATGCTGCTTCCCGCTCGTGCCGTTTGTGAAGAAAAAACTTGAACCGTATAAGACTGCGCAGACGGTCGTAGGTGTGATCTGGGGTGCCTGCTGCGTTGCGATGCTTGTCATTTCGAGCCTGTTCCTTGTGAACGCTACCGAGCATCCGTTCCTCTACACTAAGTTCTGACGGAGGTGAGAGATTTGAAAAATTATAAGAGTTTTTTGAAATTGTTTTTCGTCGTTCTCGTAGCCGGGACACTTATCGTCGGAGGCATTTATATGCTGTTTGCAAAACGTCCGACAGAATCAGAAAGTGAAAAGAGAAAACTCACGGAGAAACCGGAAATATCGTTTACATCGCTGCTTTCCGGCAAGTATTTTTCAGACCTGCAGGCATATTACGATGACACCGTTCCGGGAAGAGAAGATTATAAAGAGATAAGCGCTAATATACTCTCGAGAATGAAAGGGCTTCCTTTGAACAACCTTGTCATCTATAATCCGGTCATCATAAGAGCGACTGACGAGCCTGATGATCCCGAAGATGAAGGGACGTTCGTGCCGAGGCAGATAACTACGCCCGTGCCTTTTGAAGATGATGATCCGACTTTGCTTCCAACTAAAGCACCGGAACCGACAGAATTTATAACGGAAGGACCTACCGATATTCCGACAAAAGAGACCGACCCGGTCGGAGAGACGCAAACTCCGGATCAGAACACCTCTGAACCGACAGCCACTCCCGAACCTGCCTCGACCGCGACTCCCGAGCCTACTGCTACCGCTACCAGGGCACCGTCTCCGACTCCTACAAAGGCACCTGCGACACCTACTCCCGGAAAGACCCCTGACCAGCAGGGAGGAGAACCGGCTATCGTCGAGTATCCGAAAGACGGTGCTATCCTTTACGGAGACCGCGGAATGGAACTGTACGGAGGTTCCAAGAGCGCGATGAAGAGGTACGTGGCGGCAATGGAATACATTAAAGACCGCTGCCCGGACGTGAACGTATACAGTATGACCGTACCGCTGTCGTCAATGTTCTTCCTTCCGCCTTCTTACAAATCTAACGCGACAGAGCAGCTGAACGACCTCAACTACATTGAAGGTCTGTTCTCGAGCAAAGTTAAAGTCGTACGCGTTTACGACACTCTGAAAAGCCACGTTGACGCAGGAGAGAACATCTACCTTCGCACCGACCACCACTGGACGCACCTCGGAGCATACTACTCGATGAAAAAGTTCGCGGAAGTCGCCGGAGTACCTTTCGTTGACATCTCGGAATATTCCGAACACACCAGAGAAGGATTCGTCGGATCGTTCTATTCATACTTCGGCATGAAAGAACTGAAATCGAAGCCTGAAACGTTTACGTATTATATTTCTCCGAGAAACGTGAGCGTAAACTATTACAGCGCAGAAAACTTCAGCAAATACAAAGACGTTTCCGAGGCGTACGACGCTTACTGGCTTGACGTGAATACGGCGAACAGCTACAGCATCGCGATGGGATTCGATAACTACCTTACTATTTCAAACACTGACGCAGGAACCGGAAGAAGACTGCTGATTATCAAGGACAGCTTCGGAAATCCGACACCGTCTTTCCTCTTCGGCAGTTTCGACAGGATCATTATGATCGACCCGAGATACTACACGATGGACGTTTACGACCTGATACAGAGCCAGGGGATAACAGACGTGCTCGGGCTGGCCAATATTTTTGACCACACCACTTCCGGATTCGTGAAGCTTTACGAATACGTGGCACAGAACAGATAATACTGAACAAAATGCGAATAAAAACATAAAATAATCGTTTTAAGGAGCGTAAAAATGAGAGAACTTGAATATCCTTTTGACAGCGAGATGATCCTGCAGAACAGGAGAAAACTAAGAAAAGCTCTGCTTGCGGACGGATCGGCCAGAATAAAGAAAAACATTGCTGTGCTGGGCGGGTCAACGACTCACGATATTATCGCCGCGCTGGAACTGTTTCTGCTGAATCACGGGATCGAGCCGTCGTTTTACGAATCCGAATACGCGCAGTATTACCAGGATGCAATGTTCGGAAATCCCGAACTTGACGAATTCCATCCGGACATAATTTTCGTTCATACTTCACTGCGCAATATTAACGTAGGGTTTCCGTCAATGTCAGATTCTCGCGAGCAGGTGAAGGAACTGATCGACAGCCAGGTGAAATATTTCGAGGGCATGTGGGAGAAACTTCGGGCAAAGTTCAACTGCCCGATAATCCAGAATAACTTCGAAATGCCTTTCTACAGGCTTCTGGGCAATAAAGACGCGCAGGACTACCGCGGCCGCACGAATTTCGTGACGGAGCTCAACCGCCGGTTTTATCAGTACGCGGATGAGCACAATGATTTCTACATCCACGACATCAATTACATTTCCGCGGCTTACGGTCTCGAACAGTGGTCCGATCCGTTTTACTGGTATATGTACAAGTACTGCCTGTGCCTCCCGGCCATACCCGAATTCGCGTTCAACCTTTCGAATATCATCAAGTCGATATTCGGTAAAAACAAGAAGGCGCTCGTGCTCGACCTTGACAACACTCTCTGGTCCGGAGTCGTTGGCGATGACGGTGTGGACGGCATAGACGTGGGTCAGGAAACGTCGGTGGGGCAGGGATTCTACGAATTCCAGACGTATTTAAAAGCGCACAAACAGCTCGGTATACTGCTGAACGTCGCTTCCAAAAACGATCATGAAAATGCGATCGCGGGGCTGAACCATCCGTCCGGAGTGCTGAGACCCGATGATTTCACGATCATCAAGGCAAACTGGGACGCTAAATCCGAGAACCTGAAGAAGATCGCCGCAGAACTGTCGCTGCTGCCCGAGAGCCTCGTATTCGTTGACGACAATCCCGCCGAGCGCGAGATCGTCCGCGCGTACGTGCCTGGCGTTGCCGTTCCGGAGGTCAATAAAGTTGAGGAGTACATCCGGAATATTGACCGCGGCGGATATTTCGAAGTGACCACGTTCTCTGCTGACGACGCTTCGAGAGTTGAGATGTACCGCCAGAACATAATGCGCGCTCAGGCCCAGGAATTGTTCACCGATTATAACGAGTATCTCTTAAGCCTCGAGATGCACGCCGATATAAAAGATTTCGAGCCGCTCTACCTCGCAAGGATCACGCAGCTCACTAATAAGAGCAACCAGTTCAACCTGACGACTAAGCGCTTTACCGAATCGGAGATGGAGGCTGTGGCGGCGGATGACAGATACGTTAGACTCTACGGCAGGCTCGTCGACAAGTTCGGCGATAACGGTATAGTTTCCGTTGTTATCGGGCGCCAGGAGGACAATATCCTTCATATGGAGCTGTGGCTGATGAGCTGCCGCGTGCTGAAGCGCGATATGGAGCAGGCAATGCTAGACGAAGTCGTGAGGCAGGCTGCGCTTCGCGGCATCGACGAGATCCGGGGATATTATTATCCGACGGCAAAGAACAAGATGGTGGAGAAACTTTACGAGACGTTCGGATTCACGCTCTTAAGTTCGGATGACGCGGGCAATACCGTCTGGTCGCTTAAGACTGAAGGCTATGAGAATCAGAATAAAGTGATCAAAGTGAATTAAGATAATGGCAAGTGGCAAGTGGCAAGTGGCAA
>DBVV01000072.1:44190-85613 GCA_002308795.1 Mageeibacillus sp. UBA1255
AAGTGGCAAATGGCAAATGGCAAATGACTAATTAAGGTTTTATAGATTTAGGAGGTTTTACGATGAGTGACATGAGTGGAATTTTTGAGAGACTTAACGAAGTATTTCAGGACGTGTTCGATGACGAGTCCATTAAAGTAAATCCCGGAACGACCGCGAAAGATATTGACGACTGGGACAGCCTTGAGCACATCAGGCTGATCGCCGCAGTCGAGCGCGAATTCGGAATGCGCTTCAAAATGGGCGAAGTTTCAACCATGAAAAACGTTGGAGAGATGGCAAATATCATTGCCGCCAGAGCTACGAAATAACATTTAAGTCATCGATCGACCGCCTTCCGGAAGGAAAGCGGTCAATTGTTATAACACGATCCGGATACGCTACAGAGTTATAGAGGGGGAGAAGACAATGCGAGAAGACTTTCTGCTTCATTCCGAGACTGCGCGTGAGCTTTACGGCGGCGTCAGGGAACTTCCTGTGTATGATTATCACTGCCACCTTTCTCCAAAAGAGATATGGGAAGACAGGCCGTTTCCCGACGTGACCGATATGATGCTCGATCACGACCATTACAAGTGGAGGCTGATGCGCTCCGCCGGAATTCCCGAAGAACTGATCACCGGTCATAAGAGCAGCGTCGGGATTTTGAAACAGGACAGGTTCAAAGCGTACGCTTATGCGCTCGAGGGTGCGGCGGGCAATCCTCTTTACCACTGGACTCATATGGAGCTTCAGGAATTTTTCGGAATTGACGACGCTCTTACGGCGGACAATGCCGCTTCGGTCAGGGAGAGGGCTAATGACGTTTTGCGGGAAACGGAATTGTCCCCACGCGCCGTACTGAAAAAAGAACGCGTAAAACTCGTAGTCACCACCGACGATCCTGCGGACGACCTGGGTTATCACAAACTCCTCTCCGGCAGCGGTTATAATGATTTTGCGATGACACCCGCTTTCAGGCCGGACCGCGTGCTCATGCTTAATAAGATAGGCACTCCGGGCGGTTTTAAAGGGTATATAGAGCACCTCGGGCAGGTATGCGGAGCGGAGATCTACAACCTCGACACGCTAAAAGAGGCGCTCGAAAGAAGGATCCAGGCATTCTGTATGCTGGGCTGCCGCTTCGCCGACATCGGCATACCGTACTTCCCCCAAAAACCAAAAGAAAACGGAAGCGCAGAACGTGCATTCCTTTCTGCCTTAAGGGGAGAGATACCGGACGGCGAGGACTTCAACGCATATCTCTGGGATATGTTCCTTTTTATCGGCAAGCTCTGCCACGACAGGCGCGTGCTGCTTCAGCTGCATACTTCTGTCGCGAGAAACGTTAACTCGAGCCTTTTCAGAAAACTCGGGCCGGATTCGGGTATCGACTGTGTCTCGGATCCCGTTCCGGTACGCGCCGTAACAGATCTGCTCGATGCACTTGAATCATCAGGAGCGCTGCCCGAAATGATTCTGTATACGCTTGACCCCGGCTCGGCCGAACCGCTCGCGATCGCCGCAGGGTGCTTCAGAGGCGTAAGACTCGGCGCAGCATGGTGGTTCTGCGACCATCTCGCAGGCATCAGGGAAACGCTTGAGATCTACGCGCGCCAGGCTCAGCTTTCATCATTCTTCGGAATGCTCACTGATTCCAGAAGCTTCCTTTCGTACGTCCGCCACGATTATTTCAGACGGATCGCAGCGGATCTGATAGCGGAGTGGGTAGATAAAGGCGAGTATTCCGGCAACGCCTCCTCCGTTATGGAAAAGATATCGTGCAGAAACGCAATGGATTACTGCACGTCCCCGCGCCTTTAAAAAGACCCGCAGATCGCTTTCTGATCCGAAACGATCAAATAAGCGCAGTAATAATAAAAATCTCTTGCATTTTTTAAAACGATGAAGTAAAATCTAAATGTCTCAAAGGCAAATATATGCCGTTAAGGCTGAAAAGAGGTTATGATATGAAAATATGTCCAAAATGTCAGGCCGAGTGCGATGACGATGTAAAGTTCTGCCCAAAGTGCGGAGAGAGCCTTCCCGAAGTAGAAGCAGAAGCTCCGAAAGCAGAAGAACGTCCGGCTTTCTGCCCTCAGTGCGGTAAGCCTCTCGATCCCGACGCAACGTTCTGCGCAGGATGCGGAGCGAAGATCGGAGCAAAAGCAAAAGCAGCAGCTCCCGCGATCTTTGTTGACTTTGCGTCTACCGGAAAAGATTTCTTTACGAAGGGACCCGCCGTTGCCGCTCAGAAAGCAGCACAGAGCAAGGGACTCGCATGGATTATTTACGCATGCCTGGCTGTCGTTGCGTTTATGTTCGCAGCCGCTACGAATATCCATCAGTTCTTCTTCTTCGGACTGAAGAGAGCATATGATGTTAGCGGAAAGCCCTTAAGAGATGCCGTTAAAACTATGTACAGGTTCGGACTTGGAATTCTCTTCTCGTTCATCCTTGCCTCCATCGTTTTCGCAGCATTCGCTTTTGCGATCTATCTTGCTTCGAAACTCGTGCTTAAGAAGAACGTAAGTCTGATGAGCGTATTTAACCTTGTCGCCGTAGCTTCCATCCCCGTAACGATCGCATCGCTGCTCAACCTGCTGATCGGTCTTACCTGGGCTCCGCTGACAGTCATCCTCTACGGGACCGCGATCATCCTTTCACTGTACATGATGTTCACAGGAATCGATAAACTCGCTGATTTCGAAGGAAAAGGCGCAAACGTATTCTTCTTCGCCATCGGTATCGCCGCTATCACGATCAGCTTCTTCCTGATGCTCTTCCTTGGCATCAGCGCTCAGAACGCTTTCTTCAGAACCGGAAACTGATGATCAAATTACTGTGTTAAAGGCAGAGGCGGACGACCGGCATTCCGGCTGGCCGCCTTTTTTAAATTTTACGGAGTGTAAAAATGAACGGCAGCAAAAAAAACGACGTATCAAGTCGTCAGGTCATTAAATATCCTTGCGCGGGCCCTATAAGCGAAGCGGAATCATTCATACTCGAAAATCAGCTCCTTCGCGGCGATCTGTGGCAGCGGTTCGTTTCGATGTTCAGGATAGGTCAGGACTCTGAAAACGGCGGCTGGCGAGGTGAATATTTCGGGAAAATGATGCGCGGAGGATGCTTCACGTATAAGTATACAAAAAACGAAAAACTGTATGAAACGTTGACGGCGGCGATCGAAGATATATTGACCGCATCACGCGAAGACGGGACGATATCCAGCTATCTTCCCGGAAAAGAGTTTTTCGGATGGGACATATGGGCAAGAAAATACGTGCTTCTGGGCATGTATTACTATATGGAGATTTGCCGCGATCCTGAACTGAAAAAACGTGCCCTGAACAGCGCTTTAAGGCAGCTGAACGTGATCATAAGCAGGATCGGCCCCGAATCCGAAGGGAAGATACCGATAACACGCACCTCTAATTTCTGGCAGGGGCTCAATTCTTCGTCGATACTCGAACCGGTCATGCTGTATTATGATCTCACCGGCGAGGAAAAGCTGCTGAAATTTGCAAAATATATCGTCGACAACGGCGGTATCGAGGGCGGTAATATCTTCGAACTCGCGAGGGAGAACCGGATCGACCCGTACATGTATCCCGTGACCAAGGCGTACGAGATGATCTCCTGCATGGAAGGACTTCTCGAATATGCGCTTACCACGGGCGATGAATCGCTTAAACGCGCCGTAGTGGATTTTGCGCACCGTGTACTCGGATCGGACTATACCGTGATCGGTTCGGGCGGGACAACACACGAGTTATTTGACCACTCTTCATGGCGCCAGAGCAGCATGGGGGTGTGCGAGATCGCCCAGGAAACGTGCGTGACCGTGACGATGATGAAATTCTTCTCGAGGTTGTTCAGGGAGACCGGTGACAACACCTTCGCCGATGCTCTCGAAAAGTCGTTCTACAACGCATATCTTGGCGCGCTCAATACGGAAAAGCAGGTCGAGCCGAAATTGTCCGAGCAGAGCAGCGGCCTTGTCCCGGAATTTCTCCCGTTCGACAGCTACAGTCCTCTTACCGCTGGGAGAAGAGGCAGAAAAATAGGCGGATTTATGGTGATGCCCGGCGGACGCTATTACGGGTGCTGCGCATGTATCGGCAGTCTGGGCGCCGCAGTAATGGGACTTAGTTCGGTAAGAGCAGACGGGAACGTGATTTTCATCAATCAGTACATTCCCGGAAGCGCAGAGGTTAAACTGAAAGACGGGTCAACGGTCGGATTCAGGATCGTTACGAACTACCCGTACGAACCGGAAGCCTCGATCGTGATCGACCGCGTTAGACCAGTAAACGGAGCCTCCGGAGCAGGAGCGAACGGATTCGGTATCCGCCTGAGGATACCTTCCTGGGCGCTATCGTACGAGATCGTATCGGGAGAAACTGCCGAAGGCAGCTTAAACGAAGATCAAGACGGATTCGTAACATTCACTAAAAATTTCTCAGAAGGGGACAAGCTTACGATCCGCTTCAGGACTGAGATCCGCGTGATCAGACCGGTACTGTTCGGAACGGAAAAAGTGGGTGACCAGATCATCCGTCAGGACCCGTTATCCGGCGAGCGCATATGTGTAACGTACGGACCGATAGTGCTTTCTCCTGAGATAAAAACGACAGAAGACGGTCTGGACGTTCCGGTCCCGGCAGCCTTTTTCACGGAAAAAGCGATCCAGGAAAAAGAAGTATCGGTATCGGCGGATCCTCCGGAAAGCGGTTCTACAGACAGCCGCATAACGGTTAAATTAAGAACTGACGACGGTGACGTACTTACGCTGAAAGATTACGCTTCGCGCGGTAAAAACTGGAACGGGCCGTATTTCGGAGCATGGTTCAGGATCTCATAACATACCCGCAAAGCACGAAAAAGCAGCGATCCTTAAGTGAAATAGCGGCGGTCCTTAAGCGGGTTGATAATTCTGTTATAAAATGATAAAATAAACCTTTGGAAGACACGGGAAGAGACCCGGATCCGCTCACCAAAACCGGGAGGATGAATCTGATGGCATATAAGTGGAAAGATTACGTAGATAAGGTATACGGATGCTGGCTCGGAAAATGCATCTGCGGTACGATCGGCGCACCTTACGAAGGATATAAAGGCAGGATGGACGTTGACTTCACACCCGAACTGTTCGCCGAAATGCTCCCGAACGACGACCTTGACCTTCAGGTACTGTGGCTGGACGTCATAGAAAAGGTAGGGCCGGACTTCACGTCGCTTGACCTCGCAAAAGCATTTTACGAAAAATATCCCCCGTCTCCCGGAGAATACGCGACTTTTAAAAAGAACTACGAACTGGGGCTCAAACCTCCTTTTACCGGGAAGTTCAACAACACTTTCTACCATAACGGGATGGGCTGTCCGATCAGGTCCGAGATATGGGCGTGCCTGGCTCCCTGGAATCCCAAACTTGCGACACAGCTCGCGTCGAAAGACGGATGCCTTGACCACGACGATGAATCCATCGTTGCCGAACAGTTTCTGGCGGCCGTCGAATCGATGGCGTTCAATGAAAAGCTGTCCATAAAGGGGCTCATAGTCAAATCGCTCGCGTTCATAAGCGAAAAATCTGAGTTTTACAAGCTGGTGGGGAAGGTCATACAGTGGTGCGACGATTACGGCGATATTGACGCCGTTTTCAGCCGCGTTATCCGCGATTACGGCCACTCCGACTGCACGAATATGTTCCAGAACATGTCGATAGTTATTGCCGCCCTGCTTCTTGGAAAGGACGACCTGACGACGACCACGATGATAGCGCTTAACTGCGGGTTCGACACCGACTGCACGTGTGCGACCGTCGGAGCGCTGATGGGTATCAGGCTCGGCGGAGAGGCGATACTCCAGAAATATTCCATTCCGGACCAGATCTACAAACTGGGCGCGGAGATCGAAAGAAGGTCATATAACGTAAAAGATCTGGCAGACGACGTTGCCGCCGCTGCGACGATGTTCATTCCTCAGAACCCGAAATTCCCGATCCGTGAACTTCCGGAGGATCTGCCGCGTACGGTCGCTCCTCCGGCGAAAAACCGTTTCCCCGTTAAGGTCGCATTTACTTACGCCGACGGTTCTCCTTCTGTCCATCCGGGCGAAACGAAGCAGGTGAAAGTGAAACTGATCCCGGCAGGAAAGCAACGCGAAAGCGGCATGGTGACGTTGACTCCGCCGGAAGGCTTCCAGGTAAAACCTGTCTCCCAGAATTTCAGATTCGGCATATTCAAACCGGAACTTGACTTCTTTATCACCGTTCCGAAAGATATTCCGGTACTTATGGAAAAGAATCTTCTGAAAGTAACCGTTAACTTAAAGAGCGGCGAATCTCACGACTTTTTCTTCGGGTTTATCGGAGACCAGATATGGAAGGTCTACGGACCGTTCTGGGAGAACGTCACGTACGTTAAACCGCCCAAGGCGAAAGAAAGCTACTACGCCGGACTTGGTCCTTCAGCTTCGGAAGACGAATCTCTTACAAAAATGCGCCAGTTCCACCTCAATATGAAGGCGGATATCGATAAAGAATACCTGGAAGATCAGCTGCTCGGAAACGCGATCCTTCCGGAACAGTTGCTCCAGAAGCCGGAATATCAGGGCTTTACAGCGTATATCTCCAGTGATTGCTTCAGATTCGAGGATTTCATGACCAATACCATGCCTTGCGTCGTGTATATGGTGAAAGATCTGTTCGTACCTGAAGATACGGAAGCATTCCTTCAGATAGGCCATTCCGACGCGTTCAAGCTGTGGATAGACTCAAATCTTATCGCCTACAGCGACGCTTCGGAGCACTGGACGCCTGAGAACATTCACCGCGGTCACATTATGTTAAAGCGCGGGACAAACAGAATAGTGCTGAAGCTCGCCCGCACTTCCGGGACAACAGATTTCAGCATGATCTTTACAAAAGGCGGCCCCTGCACTTCGCACTTCACGAGTTTCGGGTGCTCGACCGGAGTCTGAGCACAGAATGGCGCGGCGTGCGCCTGATACGGCAGCATAATTAGTATGATTTTTAAAAACGCAAATAAGGTAAACGAGTAAGGAGGATATCAGTATGGATATCAAAGCAAAGATCAACGAGATCGTTGATAAAGTGAAAAATGACAAAAACATCGCGGCAGATTTCGCGAAAGACCCCGTTAAAACAGTCGAAGGACTGATCGGCGTTGACCTCCCGGACGATCAGGTTAAAATGATCACGGATAAAGTCCAGGCTCAGATCGCCGGTAAAAACGACGGCATCGCCGGAGTCGTATCAAAAGTGAAGGGATTGTTCGGCTGAAATGGACGATCCTGACGGCGGCGCGCGAAAAACGAACCGCGAAAACTATATTTTAAGCTGTAAAAGCGGACGGAGGCGTGAGAGATGACTGAAGCGATCATTATCACGGTCTGTCTGCTTTTCTCCGCTTTTTTCTCTGCTGCGGAAACGGCGTACTCGTCGCTCAGCCACAGCCGTCTCAGGCTGATGAGCGAAAACGGCAGGAAAGGCGCGAAACTCGCTCTTAGATTATCGGAAAACTACGACAGCCTGCTGTCAACGATCCTTGTCGGGAACAATATCGTCAATATCGCTCTGGCTTCCGTCAGCACGATCCTGTTCGTGCGTCTGATAGGGAATGCGGGCGCGACGGTGTCAACGGCCGTTATCACCGCGGTCGTGCTTATCTTCGGTGAAGTCACTCCCAAAAGCATCGCTAAGGACTACCCGGAAAAATTCGCGATCTTTTCCGCTCCTGCGCTCACTGTGCTGACGGTCATCCTTAAGCCGGTAAACTTTCTGTTCGTAAAATGGAAGCAGCTGATAGGAAAACTGTTCGGGTCAAAAGAATCCAAATCGATGACGCCCGAAGAACTCCTGATCGTACTCGAAGAAGTCGAAAAAGAGGGCGCGATCGATAAAAGCGAGGGAGAACTGCTGGCCAACGCACTCGAATTCGGCGAAAGCACCGCCGAAGAGATATTGACCCACCGCACGGAAATGGAGGCGGTCGGGCTCGACTGGGATAAAAGCAGGATCGCGGACGTGTTCGGCAGGACCGGGTTCTCGAGGCTGCCGGTGTACGGAGAAGACCTTGACCACATCGTAGGAATACTGCATCATAAAGACTTTTTCACACCTTCCGGCATCAGCGAAAAAGAAATATCGGAACTTATGAAACCGCCCGTATTCGCAAACGCGGGGGAAAAGATCGACAACGTTCTCAGGCTGATGAAAAAGCACAAAACACACCTGTGCGTCGTCGTCGACGAATACGGAGGAACGTCCGGTATCGTCACTATGGAAGATATTCTGGAAGAACTGGTGGGCGAGATCTGGGACGAGCACGACGAGGAAAAGCAGGAGATATCGCAGACCGGGGACAATACTTACGACGTTGACGGCCTCACCAATCTTGAGGAATTCGCCGAGAGATTCGGGCTCACGATCGATTCGGACAACGTCTCCGTCGGCGGCTGGGTCATGGAAATGCTGGGGCGTATCCCCGAACCCGGCGATAGATTTGAGTCCGGCGGCTTAAACGTCGAAGTGCTGGAAACAGACGGAAAGCGCGTCTCAAGGGTACTCGTATCCGTCAGTGCGCCCGGATCTGCAGCGCAGAACGAATAACAGGTTGCATTTTAGCGAGAATGTGGTAAAATACACAATGCAATTCAATTGTTTGGAGGCATATCATGAAAACAAAAGCAGTAAGAATGTACGGTAAGGAAGACCTCAGACTCGAAGAATTCGAACTCCCCGAGATCAAAAAAGACGAAATACTGGCGCATATCATCTCTGACAGCGTCTGTATGTCCACATATAAAGCTATGGAGCAGGGAACTGCCCATAAGCGTGTACCGAACGATATCGCAGAAAAACCGGTCATAGTCGGTCACGAATTCTGCGGCGAGATCGTTAAAGTGGGTAAAAAATGGGCCGGTAAATTCAAGCCGGGCCAGAAGTTCTCCATTCAGCCTGCTCTTAACTATAAAGGCTCGATGGCGGCTCCCGGATATTCGTACCAGTATATCGGCGGCGATGCAACGTACGTCATTATACCGAACGAAGTTATGGAAATGAACTGCCTGCTCGAATATAACGGTGAAGCGTTCTTCTACGGAAGCGTTGCCGAGCCGATGTCGTGCATCGTAGGAACTTATCACGCGATGTACCACACCACCGCCGGAAAATACACCCATAAGATGGGTATCGTTAAAGGTGGAAACATGGCGATCCTCGCTGGCGTAGGACCTATGGGAATAGGAGCTATAGACTATGCTATCCATTGCCGCCGCCGCCCCGGACTGCTCGTCGTCACCGATATCGACCAGGCGAGACTTGACCGCGCCGCATCGATCTACACCGTCGAAGAAGCAGCTAAACGCGGTGTTAAACTCGTTTACGTGAACACTGCGACGACGCCTGATGCAGAGGCATATATTATGAGCCTCACCGGAGGGAAGGGCTTTGACGACGTCATGGTGTTCGCACCGGTCAGACCGGTAGTGGAGATGGGCGACAGACTGCTCGGAAAAGACGGCTGCCTCAACTTCTTCGCAGGACCGAAGGCTGCTCCGTTCATGGCTGAGTTCAACTTCTATAACGTTCACTACAACAGCACTCACCTGGTAGGTACCAGCGGCGGCAATACCGACGACATGATCGAGTCCCTCAAGATGATGAGCGACGGCAGACTGAATACGGCGTCAATGATCACTCACATCGGCGGTCTTAACGCTGTTGTCGATACCGTCATGAATCTTCCGAAGATCCCGGGCGGAAAGAAACTGATCTACACGAACATCGATATGCCTCTTACCGCTATTTCGGATTTCGCTGGACTCGGTAAAAAAGACAAAATGTTCAAAGAACTTGACGAGATCTGCGCACGCCATAACTATCTGTGGAACGCCGAGGCTGAGAAGTACCTGCTCGCCAACGCAAAACAGATCTGACGGAAAGACACGTCATTTATTGACCCCTACAGGAGGCTGACACATGGAAATATTAGCATTTGACTACGGCGCCAGCAGCGGAAGAGCGATACTTGGAAAATTTGACGGCGAGAAACTTGCTCTTGAAGAGATGCATCGCTTCTCGAGCGATCCCGTAATGATGAGAGACACGTTTACCTGGGATTTTCTCCGCCTTTTCCACGAGATGAAGACAGGTATCCTGAAAACTTACAACGCAGGCCATAAAAATCTTGCCGGCATGGGCGTAGATACGTGGGGCGTTGACTTCGGACTCCTTTCTGCAAAAGGCGCGCTTCTAGGCAACCCCGTTCATTACAGGGACAGCCGTACCGACGGTATGATCGAAGCCGCGACTTCTACGGTTCCCGCAAGAGAGATCTACGGATATACCGGAATACAGTTCCAGAAATTCAACACACTCTTCCAGCTTCTGGCGATGGCCAGAAACGACGATCCGCTCCTTCGCGACGCCGATACGATGCTGTTCATGCCGGATCTGTTCAACTACTTCCTCACCGGAGAAAAGTTCTGCGAATACACCATCACGAGCACTTCGATGCTCTTCGATCCCGTGGCTCAGGACTGGGCATATGAGATGATCAGAAAAGTTGACAGCAGGATAAATCCCGCAATATTCCCGAAAGTGATCGACGCCGGAACGAAGATCGGAAAGCTCAGCGATTCGATCTGCTCCGAACTTGGTGTGGGATCCATTCCTGTTATCGCCGTCGCCGAACACGACACCGGTTCAGCTGTTGTCTCCGTACCTTTCAGAGATAAAAAATCAGCATATCTCAGCTCCGGGACGTGGTCGCTGCTCGGCGTAGAACTCGATAAGCCGATTATCAACGATACGACGTACGAACTGAATTATACGAACGAAGGCGGTATTAACAGGACCGTAAGACTTCTGAAAAATATCATGGGTCTCTGGATCAACCAGGAATGCCGCAGATACTGGCAGAAAAAAGGCGAGAACTTCACGTTCGACGAACTGGAGCAGGGCGCACTGAGCGCGAAACCGTTCCAGTCGATCATCGACGTAGACGCTCCCGACTTCTTCGAGCCGTATAATATGCCTGTTAAGGTACAGGATTACTGTGCACGCACAGGCCAGAAAGTTCCAGAGACGAAGGGCGAGATCGTCCGCTGCGTCATGGAAAGCCTTGCACTTAAATACAGGCAGGCGATCGAAGGACTTGAGAAGATCGTCGGATACAAGATCCCGTCGCTCCACATCGTAGGCGGAGGATGCAAGGAAAAAACGCTTTGCAGATTTACTGCGAGCGCTATCAACCGTCCTGTATACGCAGGTCCGATCGAGGCTACCGCTATCGGTAATCTTTCAACGCAGCTCATCTCTCTGGGCGAGGTCGGTTCGCTCGATCAGGCACGCGAGGTCGTGGCAAATTCCTTCCCGCTGGACGTATACCTCCCGCAGAATCCTGCAGACTGGGATCTGGCTTACGAAAAGTTGCTGTCACTGCAGTTGTAATTTCAGAAGAGATGCTGTATAATATTAAAATAATCCAGAAAGGAAAGAGGATGGATCATGATTTCTAAAAAAATGAATGTGTCAGTGCTTGTGAAAGCAGCCGTTCTGGCGCTTGTGCTTGTTATGGTTCTTGGCATTTTCGGATGCAAAAAAGCTATTATCCAGACAGGTGACGTAGATCAAACACTTACAGTAGATGACCTTAACATAAAGGGAACGATCACCTTTACGATCAATAACGAAAGCGGATCGAAAGAAGAAGCGATGGCTCCCAGAAACGTTGTAAACGTTTTTATGAACAGATATCCCAATACGAGAGTCATATATGAAGAGGCAAACAGGACCACTTATCCTACTCGTATTTCTGCCGGCGATATCGGCGACGTGTTCTGGTGCGACGATAACGACGCGAATAACTATCAGCAGAATCATAACGCACTCATGCCCCTGGACTCCTATCTCAAACCCATGAACATCGATATGGGCGATATCTACTCCGGTGTTATCGATAACGGTAGGATCGGCGGCAGACTTTATATGGTGCCCAGAAAGATAGGCGAACAGCTCCTCATCTACAATAAGACGATGCTTCAGAGTGCAGGTATCGATTTTGATAATTCATATGCATATACCTGGGAAGATTTCAAAGACGTCTGCAAGCGCCTTACCGTTATCGAGGACGGTAAAGTTCAGCAGGCCGGCGCCGCCTTCAAGATCTGGTGGCACCCGATCTGGCAAATGTTCTTCCGCGGCTTCGGCGGCGAGTGGGTAGACAGCATCAACCACAAGATCACCATCACTTCGAGCAACGAAGTCATGCAGGGTATCAACGAACTGGTCACAGGCGTTCAGGAAGGCTGGCTCTATCCCGAGGATCTTACCGGACAGATCAACGCTATCAAATATGCGGTCCCCGACGGCGACAGCAATATTTCCGGCGTATGCTTCAAGACGTTCGGCGCTATGACCTGGCTCACCAGACTCGGCAACGCGTACGACAGGCTCCAGATCGACTGGGATTTCTGCCCGTTCCCGGCTTTCCCGAATCATAATATTTCCACGGGCGCTACCGGTTACGTCGTGTATAACAGGACCCAGAATCCCGATACCGCGGCCGCGTTCGCTCTGTTCTTCCTCACTCCCGAAGGTCAGACCGCTTACCACAGCCAGACCGGCGGAAACGTCCCCGTACTTAAATCACTTGCCGACGAGGAATTCTGGAGAGGAAAGGGTACTCCGTGGGAGGATAAGAATTACAACGCATTCGTTTCGTACCCCGATAACACGAAACCCTCGAGCCTTGCTTCACAGGTCCCGATCGAGATCGCCACTATATTCTCCAACGATAATATGATGGCTACTCTTGCGAAGATCATCAACGGCGGAGCCGACGCGCAGACCGCTTTCAACCAGATGGAGACTAAGGCAAACGAGAAGTGGGAGACTTTGATGTCATAATATACCATTGCTTGCCCGGATCGTTTTAAGGCATGCTGCGCGGTCATCGCGTAAAAGATAGTTCACGATACGATCAACGTTTAAAATCGCCGTACAGAGGCTCACAGGGGCCTCTGCGGCGATTTTAAATAATTGGTCACATATCTTCATTGACAAAGACAGGTCGCGACATTATAATCGGCATATATTAAGGCGTACGGAGGAACGGATAGTATGAAGATCGAGAAAATAACAGCTGACAGGGAATTTATCAGTTTTATCATTAAAGACGGAAACGCAGAACAGAAAATCGAGAAAGTCACGATAAAAGAATTGACGCCCGTCGCCGGACCGGGTGTCGAAGCCAGAGTGATATCTTCACACTGCATTGACCTCGGAAACGGAGAGATACAGCTTCGGCGTTTTAGCGACGGGGGAGAACACGACAGAATGATGTCGAGGTTCGAACTGAGTGCAGACGGAAAAATTATCCCCGGCGATAAATACGTTTCGGAGATCGCGCCTGAGGCTGCGGATAACGTTTTGCCGTTCCCGAAATTCCGTTCCATAAAATCCATAAACGCTTCTCCAGAACTCCAGGCCCGCATGCAGGTGGAGCAGGGACGCCCTGACGTGAGCCTTGCAGGTATAATGACCACAGTGCCGGGAAACGATACGGTCACATTTATACGCGAAGGAAAAGAGTATTATTTCCGAAAAGACGCGATCGAGAATTTTGACCGCTATATGAGTGCATACGAATATTGCACACTTATCCTGCTTAATTCGCCCGGTTCCTTCGGATCGCGAAGAGAAAAGAAATTGTTAGACGCCTGCATCCATCCTGCGTTCGACGCCGGAAATCCGTCCGCGCTCATCAGCGCTTTCAACCTGCGCACCGAAGAAGGACTCGGTTACTACGCTGCGTTCGTTGAGTTTCTGCTTAAGCGCTATATGCGTTCAGACGGCAAGTTCGGACACGTGATCGGGGCGGTCATCGGCAACGAGATCGATCAGCAGGGGATCTGGGGCAACGCGGGCGATATGACGTGTGAAGATTATATAGGTGAATATTCGGCGGCAATGCGTCTTGCATGGCAGATCGGCCGGAAATACTATTCTTCGTTCCGTGTATACATTTCGCTAACGAACAACTGGAACGTCGCTACGCCGGGCTCGAGCCTCCGGTTTTACACCGCAAAAAAGTGCGTGACGGAACTTGCCGTACGCTCGAAGACAGAAGGCGATTTCGACTGGGGAGTAGCGTACCATCCTTACCCCGAAAATCTTTTCTATCCCGATTTCTGGAATGACAGAGCCGCCGATTTCAACTTCAACACGCCTCACATCACGTTCAAAAATATGGAAGTACTCGAGGCATTTCTTGCCCGGGACCTGTTCCTTTATAAAGGCGAACCCCGCCGCATCATTTTCAGTGAGCAGGGATTAAACACGGCAAGCGGTCCGCTCGAGCATCATTTCGAGCTGAACGGGGAGGCCGGGATCGTTCTGGCGTATATGAAGGCAAGAAATATGAAGACGGTCGACATGTTCGTGCATCACAGCAGCATTGACAACCCCGGCGAATTCGGACTGAATCTCGGTCTGATAAAATACGATCCGGACGCGCCTGGACATATCGGAAAACCGAAACCGATCTACTATGCGTTCATGGCGATGGATACGGACAAAGAACCGGAGTATATCGAAAAGGCAAGGGCACATATCGGGCCGGATCTTTTCGATTATCTCCTTCATCCGGTGATCGTCAATGCCGAACGTACGCCGGAGGATGCCCTTAACGAAAGCATACTTACGAACAGAACTGAAGCATAAGTTTTATCAGGTAATTATTCCGAAAAACAGGAATAAAAGTATGAAAAAAATTCTTACTTTTTTAAAAAAAGAACTGATGCTCGTCCTGTCGCTGGCAGCTGCAGTCATTTCACTGTTCATAACACCGCCCTCGGCTAAACTTATCAGTGCGATCGACTGGAGGACGCTCGGCATCCTGCTCATGATGCTGCTCGTACTCGAAGGATTCAAAAAAGAGGCGGTGCTGTCGCCGGTGGTCGCTATGGGCGCGAAACTGCGCCGAATGCGGCCGCTCACGTTCTTCCTCGTCTTAGGCGTATTCTTCTCATCCATGTTCGTAACGAACGACGTTTCGCTCATCATATTCGTGCCGATCACCATACTCATCTTCCGCGGCGGAAACAAAGAAAAATACATACTGCCGGTACTGACACTCCAGAATATCGCCGCGATACGCGGATCACTTCTAACGCCATTCGGCTCTCCGCAGAACCTCTTCCTGTTCGGCCGAGTCAATATCAGCGCAGGACATTTTATGCTTCACATGCTGCCGCTGTGCGCATTGTCCGCCGCACTTTTATCCCTGTTCATCCTTTTCATATACAGAAAAGACCCGGGAGAATCGGTCGAACCTGCGCGCTCCGAAAAAGCGGGGAAGGAGAACCTCCCCAGACGCGTTTCATATATCATTGCCTTCTGCGCAGTAGTGTTCACGGTCGTTTCCAGAACACAGTACTGGTACGTGATCCTCGGAGCCGTTATAGTAGCGATGGCGGTCAATGACATCCGGATCTTCAAAAGCGTTGACTACGTGCTGCTGCTCACGTTCCTTTGCTTCTTCATTTTCTCGCAATCGATAGCGAACAACGAAAAGATCGCATCCTTCCTTTCCGGAGCTGTTGCAGGCCGCGAATACTGGTGGGCAATAGGGCTTAGCCAGATCATCTCTAACGTTCCGGCCACGATAGTTCTTCACCCGTTCTCGACAAACTTCGCAGGCCTTATATACGGCGCGGATACCGCAGGACTGTGTTCTATAATCGGCTCGCTGGCTTCTGTGATCAACTACCGCATCTATATACGCGAATATCCGGGAAACGGTAAAAAATTTCTGCGAACTTTTATGCTTATAAGCTGGATCTTTTTCCTGTTAGTGGTGATACCCGGACTGCTGCTGAGCTGCTGGCCTTTTTTCTGAAAACGTAAATTAAAATTGACTTTTTCCCTCAAAAGCGATATAAGAAATATTGAAACAACCGAACGATTCCCGAACGGGAGAGACACGAGAAGACCTGAAAGGAAAACAAAATGAGAAAGACTAAGATAATATGCACACTCGGCCCTGCCAGTGAAAGCGAAGAGATCATTGAACAACTATGCAAAGCCGGGATGAACGTTGCCCGCTTCAACTTCTCGCACGGTACGTACGAATGGCATAAGACCGTCATGGACCGCGTGAAGAAGGTCCGGGAAAAACTCGGGATACCGGTGGCGATAATGCTTGACACCAAAGGCCCCGAATACAGGATCGGTACGTTTAAAAAAAGCCCGATCGAACTCGCGGACGGAGATAAATTCACGTTCACGGTCGATGACGTAGAAGGTGACGTGCAGAGAGTGTCGGTATCGTTTAAAACACTTAATAAAGAGCTCGAACCGGGGGATAAGATATACGTTAACGACGGCATAGTTCAGTTCGTGGTAGACAGTATCGAAGGCCCGGATATAAACTGCACAGTCACCGCAGGCGGGACTGTTTCAAACCGCAAAAGTATGTCGTTCCCGGGGAAAGTGCTTCACCAGGTCTTCTTATCCGAGCAGGACAAGGCGGATCTTCTTTTCGGAATAGAAAATGAGATCGATTACGTTGCCGCGTCATTCGTATCAAAAGCAGGAGACGTGGATGAAATGCGTCAATTCATTGACGAGCACGGCGGGGAAGGCATCGGCATCGTTGCAAAGATAGAGAACCAGTCGGGCGTTGACAATATCTACGAGATCGCCAGACGCGTCGGCGGCGTGATGGTGGCCAGAGGTGATCTGGGCGTCGAGATACCGTTCAAACAGGTACCTGCGCGCCAGAAGGAACTGATCACGATCTGCAGGATGCTCGGAAGGCGCGTGATCACGGCGACGGAGATGCTTGAGTCGATGATAAATAACCCCAGGCCTACCAGAGCCGAGATCTCGGACGTTGCTAACGCCGTATATGACGGTACTTCCGCAGTAATGCTTTCCGGGGAATCTGCTTCGGGCAAATACCCGGTTAAGACCGTCGAGGTTATGGCAGGGATCTGCGAAGAAACTGAAAAACATATCGATTATGCAAAACAGTTCAGAGACACCAGTTTCATGATAAAAGAGAACATCGACGCGATCTCACATTCGGCGTGCGATATGGCTCTGGCTACGAACGCAAAGGCTATCGCCGTATGCTCTCTCTCCGGTACGACCGTTCGAATGGTATCAAGATTCAGACCGGTCGCGACAGTCGTCGGTCTCACTACGGACCCGCGTCAATGGCGCAAACAGGCTCTTTCATGGGGCGTCGTTCCGGTGCTCAGCGAAGAATACCATTCTTCCGAAGTAATGTTTTACGAGGCGTTAAAAAAGACGATCTCGGTGCTCGGACTATCGAAAGGCGACAACGTCATTCTTGTAGGCGGCAGCGTCAGCGGCAGTTCGGGCGAGAACAACACCATCCGCTTAGAGCGCGTAAGATAACAGTCAGCGTCAATATTTCAGGATATAAAAAGACCGGCCGAATTATAAACGGCCGGTCTTCTTAATGTGTTTTAATAAGGGTCAACGTCAGGAATCAGATCATTCTTTATCCTCTTTATCCTTACCCACGATGCGGATAGCGATCCTCTCTTCGGGATCATCGATACCGTTCTCACCGAGCGCTTTGCTGCAGTTCTCGATCAGATCGAAATAATTATCCCAGTAAGTCTTGGTATTGCACCATGCGCGGACGGTGAAGATGAACGTGTCGTCGTCAACAGCCGTAAGTCTCGTGAAGGGTGCGGGATCCTGAAGGATGCCTTCCGTCTCGGTAGCAGCCTTAATAAGCACGGATTTAACGAATTCATGATCGATATCATTGGTGATCTTGAAGTCGATGTCGATCCTGCGCGTTTCGTTAGCGGTGAAGTTCGTAACGTTAGCGCTCATCAGATCGCCGTTAGGAACGAGCACGAGTTTATTATCGAGCGTCATAAGTTTGGTGTAGAAGATGCTGATCTCATGAACGACACCTTCGGCTCCGGCGGTGTTAACGTAATCGCCAATCTTGAAGGGTCTGAAGATGAGGATCAGGAAACCGCCGGCAAGGTTTGCGAGAGCGCCCTGGAATGCAAGGCCTACAGCCAGACCTGCGGAAGCGATCAGAGCCGCAACACTTGTCATCGGTACACCGAGCACTTCGATTATTCCGACAAGAAGTATGATGTACAGGATTATCTTAATGATCTTCAGAATAATGTTCTTTACCGGATCTTCAAGCTTGGATTTTCCGAGCGCTTTCTTTATGATCTTTCCTAAGATCTTGATCACGATAAGACCTACTACCAGCACTAATATCGCTGTTACGATCCTGCCGCCGGTCGTTGCCCCGAAGTCGATGACCTGTTTCAAAAATTCATCCATTGGAATCATCCTTTCTGTTTTTTTATTCTTTGTTCCCGGGATCGCTTTTGATCCCGCATTATCGGTTGAAATTTTACAACATCCGTGTCTGCGCGTCAAGTTATTCCGCGTTTATCCGGCAAAGTTTTTTGCGTTAAAGACGCGGTATTTCTGCATTTTGCCTTGACTTCCTGCTACGTAAAATGGTATGCTTCTCACAGAGCACCGGGACCGCTGATATCTGATCGTACGGTATACCGGCGGCTCTTAACGATACAGATCAGGAGATATGACCATGAGGATCGCTATCATTACCGGAGCGTCCAGCGGGATGGGCAGACGGTTCGCCGAAACGTGCGACAGAGCAGGGAAGTTTGACGAAGTGTGGGTGATCGCACGCCGCGCAGGCAGACTTGAGGAACTCAAAGAAAGTGTTCCGTTTCCGGTGAGGCCGGTCGCCATTGACCTCACTGACAGAAAAGCGGTATTGTCCGTTCGCGATATGCTTGAAAAAGAAAAGCCGGAGGTAGGTCTTCTCGTTAACGCGGGAGGTTTCGGCAGATTTGAGGCGTTCACCGATACGGATCCGGAAGTTAATCTGAATATGGTCGATCTGAACTGCGAGGCGCTTATGTCTTTAACGCAGTACGTCCTTCCGTTCATGAGCTTCGGGAGCGCCGTAGTTAACATCGCGTCGGTCGCGGCATTTCAGCCTATACCGTATATCAATATCTACGCAGCTACGAAGGCGTTCGTGCTGTATTTCAGCAGGGCCCTTAACCGCGAACTGAAACAGAAAAATATCAGAGTGATGGCCGTATGTCCGTTCTGGACGAAAACAGAATTCTTCCAAAGAGCTGTTGACCTCGAAAAACCGGCCGTAGTGAAGAAATATATAGCCATGTACGAACCCGAAAAGATCGTTGACCGCGCATGGACGGATCTTAAGAAAGGGAAGGACGTAAGCAAATACGGATTTAAGGCAAGAGTGCAGGCCGCGCTCTGCAAAATACTTCCGCATAAGCTCGTGATGAGCGTGTGGATGAAACAGCAGAAATTATAATCTTTAAGATTTTATTTTATGACGACGGAATAATGTCATGGATTTGTTGATGATCTTTTTAACTGCAGCCATTTTCATCGTGGCGATAATCATCATAGTGGTGAAGAAGCGGCATGCATCGGTAACGGTGGATGAGCCGCCTGAAAAACGTGCCGGCCGTCAGGGGGAAAAGATCGCTACTGACATGATCAAACAGTATCTAAATGATGATGATCACATCCTTTCGAACGTCGAAGTGGTTTACAAGGGAAGAATGACGGAGCTGGACAATGTCATCATCAACTCACGCGGCGTATATATCATCGAAGCTAAAAATCTGTCCGGCCAGCTGGTGGGAAATGAGCATGACAAGGAATGGCTTAAGGTAAAGACGACCGCAGCCGGAAATACTTACGAAAAAACAGTTAAAAATCCGATCGCTCAGGTGAAAAGGCAGATCTATATCCTTGCTAATTTTTTAGAGGCATGCGGCGTTAAGGTCTGGATCGAGGGCTATGTTCTGTTTGTGCGCGGCACGAGCCCTGTCGAGAGCATGTACGTGCTCGACGACGCTTCTGAGATAGACGAAGTGATACACCCTGAAAAAGACGTCGTCCTGAAAAAACCGAAGATCAGGAAGATAATCAGGCTGCTGCGCACGAATTGACCTGATAAGCGCCGATAAGCGCTTTACTTTTACATAAGAGTTTGTTATAATTATACTTGACTGACAGTGTGCGGCAGGAATTTGATCCGGCCGGATCTGTTTTCGCTTTTACAAAAGACAAATGGAGATAAGTTTTACATGTTTAAAAAAGGCATTATCAGATTTATAAAAGCGCACGGAATCGCCGTGATTGCTGTGATCATCCTGGCACTAATCCTGAAATTTGTTCTTCATTTTTCATTCTTTTTGTCATTCCTGGTGCTTCTCATACTTTACTTTGCAACAGGCTTTGTTATTGATGTCATTTCTGAAAAGATCAGGTTGAAAAAAGCCCGTAAAGATATATCGAAGCATGATGAAAGAAGCATCAGAAACAGGGCGGATAACATCCCCGCCGCGCAGGACAGCGATAACGGCCCGGGAGAGACGATATTCGAAGGCGTAAACGATATTGACCGCAGCGAAAACGGCCGCACGCGCTCAAAGCAGCACCTGTCACTGAGAAAACTCTCCACAGATATGAAATCGATCATTGCCGCCTCTCCGGATGACGAAAAGAACGGTAACCGGAATTCCCGTTCCGAAGGCGGCAGTGTGCCTTCCGGAAAAGAAAAACGTATGTCCTCGTCGGATTATATGAGAGGGACCGATTTTACGTATACGCGGTTTGCCGAAAGGAACAGTATGAAAGCCGCTAAGGATAACGCGGAACGTGAGAACGTCAGCCGTACGTCCGCTGAGCCCGATGCCGCATCTAAAGTAAGCGGCGATCCGCTCGCGGCGGCGATCGCATTTGACAATGATCCTGCCGGTGTCGTTTCTGAAGATACCGCCTTAGCTGAAACGACCGCGATCAATAAGGAAAACGATACGGCCGATACAGCGGCGCCCGATCGTGCAGCTCAGGAGGCTGTCAGTGCTGTTTCTGCAGCAGTTATCAGTGAGATCGACGAAACTAAAGATGCGCCTGTAACCGCTCCGGAACAGGATGCCGCGTCCGGGCAGGCAGAAGGGAACGCTGCGCAAACGCTCAGCGCGGAAGAGACTGCGGAAGAGACAATAGAAGAGGCTAAAGATGCCAGGGACGTCGCACCTTCGGCAGACGGAACGCTTTTCGACAGCCCTGACATTGACGGCGACACCAGATTTTCAGAGGGCATAACTGATGCCGTAGATAAAATGCTGAGCGAAACGCCCAAAAGCATTGTCCGCAGGAACCGCTACATCATTTCCGATAAAACCGAAAACTCCGAAAATGCCGAAACCAGGGGCAGCAGCGTAAACGTCGTGACCGACGTCGATCCGGGAAACACAGGGAAAACAGGAAAAGCAGAAAAAACAGATAAAACGGGATACTCTGACTCCGAACCGGAGAGAGACGTCAGATCGCATATTTCGAAAGACATCGATACCGGAAACACGCTTTTCAGCGTAGAAGAAAAAGACGATGAACCCGAAGAAGAGAACGATGAACAGCAGGGGAAAGACAGGGTCAATACCGATTCATCGATGATGAATGCTATCTTCGGCGGCCGTAAACAGGAGCATCACAAAAAGCCTTCCCTTGAGGAATACAGAAGACGCACCGAGAAAACAGGATCGGCGAGGCGGAACCTTACGAAAGAGATTTTAGAAGGAAACCCCTCCGAGAATAGCAGAGAAAGCGACGCGATAAGCCTGTTCGATACCGAACCCGATCGAGGCGCCCGCACAGATATTCCTTCACCTGTAATTGCTGCAGTACCTGAAGCAGCCGAAGTTAAAGAAGAGACGAAAAAAGAAGAAAAACTGCCTGAGATCAAGCGCGTATACGAGATTCCGCCCGTAGATCTTCTCGCAGGTGCGAGAGGTTCGGATAACGTAGGCGTGATCAATTCCGAAGACGATCCTAAAGCCCAGAAACTGATCAGCACACTTGAAAGTTTCGGCGTAGGAGCGAAGATCATCGGAGTCATGCGCGGCCCGGCGGTGACAAGGTATGAACTTCAGCCTAATCCCGGGGTGAAGGTCAGCAGGATCGTGGCGCTTTCGGACGATATCGCACTTAATATGGCGTCAACGGGCGTCAGGATCGAAGCTCCGATACCCGGAAAAGAAGCCGTGGGGATCGAAGTGCCCAACAGCCAGGTGGAGATCGTATCGCTTCGCCAGGTCGTCGAGAGCGAAGAATTCAGATCGTCTCAATCATCGCTCACCGTGGCACTCGGACGCGACATCGCGGGAAAAAATATTGTCGCCGACATAGCAAAAATGCCGCATCTGCTGATCGCAGGCGCGACCGGATCAGGCAAGAGCGTATGCATCAACACGATCGTTGCCAGCATCCTTTTCAAAGCCGGACCGGAAGACGTGCGCATGATCATGATCGACCCGAAGATCGTGGAATTAGGCGTATATAACGGCATACCTCATCTGCTCGTTCCGGTCGTCACGAACCCGAAAAAAGCTGCGGGTGCTCTGGCGTGGGCGGTGTCGGAAATGGAGAACCGCTACACACTGTTCTCCGAGCACAACGTCCGCGACATAAAGGCGTTCAACGTTCTGGCGCAGCGCGATAAATCGATCACCAAACTGCCGCAGATACTTATAATCATTGACGAGCTCGCCGATCTTATGATGGTGGCGGCTAAAGAAATAGAAGATTCGATCATACGCCTTTCGCAGAAAGCAAGAGCGGCGGGACTGCACATAATCATTGCCACCCAGCGCCCGTCCGTTGACGTCATCACCGGTCTGATAAAGGCAAATATCCCTTCCAGGATCGCATTTGCGGTAACGTCACAGATCGACTCGCGCACCATACTTGACGGAGGCGGAGCTGAAAAACTGCTTGGGCGTGGAGATATGCTTTTTCACCCGATCGGTATGGCAAAACCTCTTCGCGTACAGGGCGCGTTCGTTTCGGACAGCGAGATAGAAGCTTTAGCGGACAACGTCAGGAATTCGTACGGTACCGCACTCTACAGCGACGAGATACAGTCGTCGATCGATCAGAAGGATAAGCCCCAGGGCGGCGGCAATTCCGGTCAGTCTGACGGCGGCGATGATGACCAGGATGCGGATTATGAGATGATCGACGCTGCGGCTCAGCTCGCGCTCGAATATAAGCAGCTGTCAACGTCTTTCCTGCAAAGGAAACTCAGGCTCGGCTATTCCAGAGCGTCGAGGATCGTTGACACGCTCGAAGCCGAAGGCCTCATCTCTGAAGCGGACGGCAGCAAACCCAGACAGCTTCTGATGTCAAAAGAAGAGTGGGAGTCTCATATAGCTGAAGTGAGAGGAGAAAAGACATGAAAGTTAATATAATTCCGGCACCGAAATATATAAAGCAAAGCGAGATCAGCGGAAGTATCGTGCTGAAGCCTGTTTTATACCTGCCGCAGGAATGGAAACGCGCCGGAGATGCTTTTTCCCGATACGTTTCAAAACTAGGCATAGATCTTAGCGTCAATATCGCCGAAGGAGGCTGCTGCTCAGGCTCAGCGTGCGTACCGGACTGCTGCGGCGGCCGCGTCATATGCGCATACGTTAAAGACGATATCAAATATAGCGGAGGCTACGAGCTTTCGATAGATCCGTCCGGAGCCGTGATCGCGGCTTCGGATGTTTCCGGTTTTAACCACGCTCTTGCGACGTTATTCCAGCTTATACGCAAAGACGGAAACACACAATGCCCCGGAGTCGTTCTTCCGGCGCTGGAAATATCGGACGGCCCTGACTGCACGTACCGCGGAATGATGGTAGACCTTGCCCGCTACTGGCATCCGTTCGAATTCCTGCTCTCGTACGTGGACATGTGCTGGTATTACAAGCTTTCCGCGCTCCAGCTCCACTTCACCGACGACCAGAGCTACACGCTTCCCGGAAAACTGTATCCGCGCCTTTCAACGTCAGGCAGAAGCTATTCGTTCGAAGAGATCAGAAGACTAAACGAATACGCAAACGACAGAGGGATCGAGATAATCCCCGAAATAGACGTTCCGGGTCACAATACCGGTTTCGCTGTCGGTTATCCCGAGCTTTTCGGCACCAACGGCATCATTTGCCAGCACGAAGAATCCATAAAGGCGGTCGCGGATATTTTTAAGGAGATCTGCGATTTGTTCCCGTATTCGAAGCATATCCACATTGGCGGAGACGAAGCGAACCTGAAGAGATGGCTTGATTGTCCGCGGTGCATGGAATACGCTAAAAGCATCGGTATCGACACGGACAGACCCGGTGACGAAATATGCGACAGGCTGTACGTGAACTTCATTGTCCGCATGGCGGAGGCGGTAAAGGAGAAGGGAAGGATACCGATCGTCTGGGAAGGATTCCCTAAAAAGATGAACGATCTTGTCCCGAAAGATATCGTCGTAATGAGCTGGGAGAATTACTACCAGATAACTCCCGATCTGCTTGAAGGCGGATTCGAAATAATAAACTGCTCGTGGAATCCGATGTATATCGTTGCTCCCGACGTGAAATGGACTCCTGAAGAAATAGCGCAGTGGTCAATATTTACGTGGAAGCCTGTCCATCCGGGCTCGCCGTTCATCGGAAAATCTTACACGTCCGAACCGAGCGGTCAGGTCCTCGGCGGTCAGCTGCTTGCGTGGGGCGACCGTGTGATATCTATGTTCGATGGCAATGAAAATAAAGGCGCGCTCGTTGAGATGGATCTTCTTCTGGAGCGTATTCCGTACCTTGCTCAAAACACGTGGAATAAAGACGGCGGTTTGGTGTATAATGAACTTAAGGGGGCGGTGTCGGAAGCGGCAGGTCTGATAGCGTCGGTAACGCACGCTAACGTCTCCGGACTGACTTACGTACAGGATGACTAATAATTTATCTTGGTGGAAATGGACAGATTTTTATCTGAATTCAAAAGAATAACCGAAGAAGCCGGGTTCAGGGCGGGAATAGCCGATAAGACCGGAACGGTACTGTATTGTCCCGAAGAGACAGGTCTGAGCCAGGGCGACGCCATTCCGGCGGAAGGCTTTGCCGAGATCGATCTCGAGCCGGGGCAGGGCGAGGAATATATAATCTTTGCGCCTCGCGGAACCGATACGTATTCGTCGGATACTGCTTTGAGCGCCCTGAAACTTCTGCGTACGTGTCTCACTACCGCCAGACCGGAGGGCATATCCGTATCGGTAATATTCGCCGGAGCGCTCGAAGGAAGCATCCCGAACGCCGGAAAACAGCTTGAACATATTCTTCCGGAACTTGAGAGCGGAACAGAATACAGGCTGCTGACGGCGTGCTGCACCGGTGAAGATTCAGGCGATACCGGAAAGGACCAGCTAAAGCAGATAGGAGAAGTTGCCGCTGAACTCTTTCCGGAAGATCACGGATATATTACTGCCGTATTCAAAAACGGTGCGAAAGGGTACGTCTCGACACTTATCAGGACGCCTGTAAAAAGCGAGGAAGACGTTTCTCCGGCCGAAGATTATGCGATGCAGCTGTTAGATACCGCGATCGCCGAAACGATGCTCGACGTAAGAGTGGCGGTGAGCGGCGGATTTACGTATCCCGAGCGCATCGGTAAAATGGCGCTTCAGACTCTTGAAATGCTCAGACTCGGCGAAAAATTCGGGATCAGAAACAGATGCCTCGTTTACGAAAAACTCGGGCTTGAAAGGCTGATAAGCTCCGCCTCAGAAGAAGACAGGCTCGAATACCTCCGCTCCGTTCTCGGAGGCCAGCAGTGGACGGATAAGTCGATGCAGGAACTTTTAAATACCGTAAGCGTATTCCTGCAATGCAACCAGAACAGTTCGATCACCGCGAAAAGAATGTACGTTCACAGAAATACGGTAAACAACAGAATAGAAAAGTTCGGTAAACTGACCGGACTCGACTGTACTTCATTTACAGACGGCGTAAGAGTCAGAATAGCGCTTCTGATAATACGCTATATGGGACAGGGAGACGCAGAAGACGCGCCTGTCGACTGAGGAGGAACAGATAAATGGAACAACCGCAAAGAGCTGTTGACCGCAGGCAGACAATGATAATTTTCGATCACGTGACCAAGGTCTATGGAAACGGCGTTGCCGCTATAAACGACCTGTCTATGCGTATATATAAGGACGAATTCGTGTTTCTGATGGGAGCGAGCGGCGCAGGTAAATCTACGCTTATAAAACTGCTTATGAAGGAAGAGGATCCTACGAAGGGATCGATAAAAGTAAACAGCAGGGACCTTTCCATGATCAAACACGGTTCGGTACAGCGCTACAGACGTCAGATCGGTGTCGTTTTCCAGGACTACAGGCTCCTGGAACATAAGACCGTGTTCGGAAACGTCGCTTTTGCGATGGAGATCATGGGAAAATCCAGAAAAGAAATAAACCATAAAGTCGAGGCGTCGCTCTCGCTGATGGGTCTTTCGATGAAAGCCGGAGAATACCCGCGAAACCTCTCCGGAGGAGAACAGCAAAGAGTTGCCCTCGCACGGGCTATCGTAAATACTCCGCGCATACTTATTGCCGACGAACCCACCGGAAACCTTGACCCGGACAATGCTGCGCAGATCATGCAGCTCCTTACTCAGATCAACGAAAGGGGGACGACGGTCATCGTTGCCACCCACGCTCAGGATATGGCAAGAAGTATGAAACGCCGCATAATTTATCTTGACCACGGCACCAGGGATGATAAAAAGTTCTACGACGGAAATACCTCTTCCGGAAACGTTCCGGGCGCAGACAGGGTGAATATTTCATCTTCGTTCGCTAATGCAGCGCTGGACAACTACTATGACGAAGATAACGAATCGTCCGACGGGGAAAAGGCAGGCGGCAGCGAAGAAGGGTATGACAATCTTTTCACCCGGGATGATTCAGTTCCCGCGGAAGGAGGCGCAGACAATGAATAAATTACGCGCTTTCTTCTACATTCTCAAGCTCAGCCTTGAAAATCTTGCTAAAAACTGGCACATGCTGCTCGCGTCTGTTTTCGTGCTGTTTACCGGCATGTACATAATGGGTACTTTAACGCTCACCGCAAACAGCATCAGCAGCATATTAAATGAGCAGGCCGAACATCCCGAAGTCGAGATCATCTGCCGCACCGAGCTCAGCGATGACGACGCGCTGAACGTTTACAGAGTGATCCTTTCCGACGAGCGTATAAGCAGCGCTCATATGAACACGAAAGCAGATAACCTCGAGAAGATCAAGCAGACGCTTAAAGGGTACGAGGATATATTCCAGTATGAAGAATCTGACAGCGAATTCCTTTACGTATCATTCGACGTAACGCTGAAAAACGCTTCTTCGCTCGAAGGGTTCTCGTCAGATATGCGCAAGGTCGCCGGTATCGACGAGGTCCAGGACAATGACTCGATATATAAATATTTCAGATCTATCAGCAATATCGTCCGCACCGGTTCGATCGTCGCACTGATCGTGCTCGGATTCCTTTCCGTTCTTCTTACGGTCAATACGATCAGACTTACGGTCGTTGCCAGAAAGAAGGAGCTCCGGATCATGCGGGACCTCGGCGCATCGTACGCGTTCATGCGCGGTCCGTTCATTGCCGAGGGCGTAACGATCGGCCTTCTGAGCGCCGTGATCTCTTTCTTCGCGGTAAGAGGAACATATAATTACGTGGCAAAAGCGATCGGACGCGGAGAAAGCGTTCTTCGCGGTATCATAAATCTTAAACCATTCAGTGAATACGCACAGGGGCTCTTCTGGAGCTTCATTCTCGCAGGACTTGCGATCGGCCTCGTCGCCAGCATGTTCGCGATCAGAAAATATATCAACACCGAGAGAGATGACGATAAATGAAATTATACAGTATCAGAAACCGCACTCTTCGCGAGCAGAGCGATAATATGGAAAACGAAACGAAGGAAGTCAGGATAAGCGGAGTCGTTCTGCTGCTCGTTGCCGTCCTGCTGATAGCTGTGACTGCAGCGGTCTGCCTGACTGTGTCGAACCGGATCTACAAAAACAGGCTCGAGAAGGAAAGGACGTATAAAGTCTTATTCTCGTCCGAGACCGATCCGTACAAACTCGCGAAACTTCAGGATATCATTGACTTCGTCTCAAAAGATTTCGCACTTGAATATACGGGCGATCAGCTCGTGGAAGGTGCGATCGACGGGTACGTGAATGCGCTCGGAGACAGGTATTCTTATTATATCAAGCCCGGCGACTACAGCAGCTACAACGACTATATCACCGGTACGTACGCAGGTATCGGCATCGCCACGTCGTTCTCTGACGAAGGAATGACCATTACGGACGTATTTGAAGATACTCCTGCAAAAGAGGCGGGGCTTTCGGTGGGCGAACTGATCACACACGTGAACGGCCTTAAGATCGGAACGTCCGAAGCTTCTCAGGTGGGCAGCATGCTTGGCCAGGAGGGCGTTATCGTTAAGCTGACCGTCGTCGGACTCGACGGTATAACTCGAGAAGTAGAAATGAAAACGGCGATAATAAGCCGCCAGTCTGTATTCGGAATGGGTTACGAAGACGGAGTTTATTACATCCGTATAAGCCAGTTCGACAGCGATACCGGAGATGAATTCAATCAGATGATCAAAGTCGCGGAAAACGGCGGAATGAAGGCGCTCGTCCTCGACCTTCGCGGTAATCCGGGAGGGTATGAGCGGCAGGCAGGNNGATATGGTAGCCGATACGCTTCTGGGCGAAGGGATCATCGCATATTCCGAGGATAAAAACGGGAAGCGCGCGTCTGAAGTCAAATCGGACGCGGCCGAGCTGAACGTTCCGGTCGTATTGCTGGTCAACGCAAATACCGCCAGCGCGTCGGAACTTGTCGCCGGAGCGTTCCGTGATTTTAAAAAGGGCACGATCGTGGGCAAGCGCACTTTCGGTAAAGCGATCGGCCAGATCTCGCGCTCATACTCCGAAGACGGAAGCGGGATAGTATTGACGGTGGCAACGTATTTCACTCCTTCCGGTGAGTGCATCCACGGCGTAGGGATCGCTCCTGACGTGGAGATCTCTCTCGAAGCGGAATACGAGAATCTGACTCCTGATAAGATACCTGCAGGCGAAGATGCTCAGCTTGAGAAGGCGTTCGAACTTGTCAGATCGAAACTGCCTCAGTAGTTTTTAGCGGACGATATGTACGAAAACCTCTCTTTGTTTTACAATTCACTGACTTACGACGTAAATTACGGGGCACTTGCTCGGTTCGTTGTAGGCGCCGTCAGGAGATCTCCTGCATGGAAAGATTATGCGTCGAGAGGAGAGAAACCGATACTCCTTGACGCCGGTACCGGAACCGGGAACTTTGTCGGACTGATGTCTGAAAAATTCGACTGTATCGGGCTGGACGTTTCAGAAGAGATGCTGGACATTGCCCGCAGCGTGCACAACGGCGGGAATATCCTCTGGATCTGCCAGGATATGTGCAGGATGGATCTGTACGGCTCAGTTACCGCGATCGTATCTTTTACCGATTCGGTGAACCATCTTCTTACTGAAAAACGCCTGCTGAGCTTTTTCAAAAAATCACACAATTTCCTCGATCCGGGCGGACTGCTCATATTTGACGTTCTGACCGAAGACCATTTTCCTCCGGACGGATCGGTTATGGAGTATTTTGCGGATCTGGAGCATGAAAGCTGTTTCTGGACCGGAAAATACAACAAAAGGTCCGGAACTTGTACGTATAACATCGCATGCTTCCGTGAGACCGAAGACGGAAACGGTATCTACGAAAGGACCGATGACGTAGTGAGAGAGAAGATCTGGACAATAGAGACCTTAAACGAACTGCTCTGTCAGGCCGGATTTAAAAAGATCAGATATATTAAAGGCGGCGAAAAAGGTGCTCCGGGCGGAAAGACCGGGCGCAACAGGATATATTTCGTCTGCGAAAAATCACATAAGAGCGGCACGTATATAAAACAGGATTGTACAAAATGATCGAACTAAGACCGGATAATTTCAAGAAAGATAATTATAATTTTATTACAGGCATATGCGCCGGCGGGATGGCCAGAATGATCGCCGTAGACTCGAAGGACGCAGTTTCTGAGGCTCTTCGCATACATAACACTTCTCCGGTCGCGACAGCTGCGCTCGGAAGGACGCTCACATGCGCGATGCTCATGTCGTCGGGACTGAAAAACGACACCGATTCAGTGACGCTTTCGATCCGCGGAGACGGTCCGCTCGGCGTGATTCTTGCCGTATCAGACCGGTTCGGAAACGTAAGGGGATACTGTGAAAACCCGCACGTCGATCTGCCGCTGAACAAGGCAGGAAAGCTCGACGTAGGAACCGCTGTGGGCGGAGGAGTCCTCACCGTTATAAAAGACCTGGGGCTGAAAGAGCCTTACAGCGGGACAACGGAACTGATCTCCGGCGAGATAGCCGAAGACGTCGCGTACTATTTCGCCGCATCCGAACAGATACCCACCGCCGTTGCCGCCGGAGTTCTGGTCGGTCCTGCGGACAATGACATTCCGGGATACGGTGTGATAGCTGCCGGCGGATATATGATCCAGCTGATGCCGGGCGCAGATGAAAGCCTTGCCGACGAGATCACCGCCCGTGCTGCGTCAATGCCTTCCGTTACCACGTTGCTCAGCGCCGGTGCTTCTCCGGAGGATATCTGCAGCGATATCCTCAGAGGTCTCGACTTTCAGGTCGAAACACGCTCTTATGCCGGTTTTAAATGCAACTGTTCAAGAGAGCGCATGGAGGACGGAATGAAGAGCCTCGGCTATCAGGAACTCCGTAACATTTATCTGGAGGATAAGAGCGCCCAGACAGTATGCCATTTCTGCAACAGAACATACACGTTTAACGAGAACGATCTCTGGAAACTGATGGCATCATGCTTTAAAAAATAGGCGCCTGTCTCCGGAAAAAAACGTAAATTCAGCGTAAAAAGGCCAAACCGTTGCGGCGAAACGTAAAATGTGTTAAAATCCCATAGTCCGGAAGTGAAGGGAGGGAGCAATTTGAAAATAGTAAAACTCACCGAAAATTCAATACAAGTAGAACTGAGCGGACCTGAGATGGAGAAGCGCTCGCTGAACATCGGAAAACTGAACGAAGATGCTCCCGCATATAAAAAGCTTGTGGAAGATATGGTTTCGTATGCTGAGATCGAACTGGGCGCCCCGATAGGCGCATATAAAGTATATTCGACCGTCGCGGATAATAACTCCAAGATCAGTTTCGTACTTGAATCAGTTTCGCCCGACGAGATCCCGGTCGATCAGAACAGCGATTTCGTTAAAACTCAAATAATAAAAGAAACTAATAAAAAGAAGAAAGAACCTGTCCCTTCCTTTACGCCCGCATACGGCAGAAACGGCGGAAGATCATCGGATTCGGCTTCGGGAGAAGCAAATTCCGCTGCAGGATCAGGCCCGGATATAGCCGCAGAGTTTCTGCGCAGGATGATGATCGACGGATTGCTTTTGATGAAGTCGGCTATCCTAAAGGAAACGCAGAATAAAAATACGGATAAGAATTACGATAGAAGCGACGGGTTCGATCAAAGCGGAGATCTTGTTTCCGGAATAAGAAAGCTGTCCGAGGGCAGCGAACCGGATAATGGATCTGACGCTGAAAATGACGCACCGGATGCACTGCACGACGGAGTCGCAGGAATATTTGACACCAGACGCAGGCTCCAGTTCGGCGATAACTACGAAGAAGAGGGCGGCATCGGCCTCATCGCTTTCGCCTCCTATAACGATCTTTACAGATTCCTGAAGGCGAACAGCGGCCTGGACAGCTACCGTTCTAAACTCTTCGAATATTGCGGGGTGTTTTATCTTCAGATGTTTGTCGGGAAAAAACATACGTTCCGGCTGACTGCTATCGATACGCTTGCTCCGGAATACAGGGGAGTATGCATACCGGCGTCGATCGCCCTTCCGATACTCGAAGAGTACGGTGAAGTGGTATTTGATAAGAGCGCAATTAAAAAGATCAGGGAGTCACTGGGCTGAATCCGGATCGTAAAAGAGCAGGATAATTATCAGGAAAGAGCGGAGGAAATATTATGAGCAGCGCGGATATTGCTTTTATTAACACTTGCAAAGATATTCTTGAAAACGGTACGTGGGTAAAGGATCCGAGAGTCCGTCCGAAATGGGAAGACGGTACGAACGCGTACACCATAAAAAAATTCGGCGTCGTGAACCGTTACGATCTTTCCGAAGAATTTCCGCTGCTGACTATAAGACCGATCAGCTTTAAAAAAGCTGTTGACGAGATTCTGTGGATCTGGCAGAAAAAATCGAATAACATACACGATCTGGGCAGCAGGATCTGGGACAGCTGGGCAGATGAAAACGGTTCGATCGGAAAAGCTTACGGATACCAGATGAGCGTTAAACATCAGTATAAAGAGGGAATGTTCGATATGGTCGACAGAGTGCTGTTCGACCTGAAAAACAATCCGTGTTCGCGCAGGATCATGACGAACATTTATAATTTCGCCGATCTGCATGAGATGGCACTCTATCCGTGCGCGTACAGTATGACGTTCAACGTAGTTGACGATAAATTATGCGCGATACTGAACCAGAGATCGCAGGATATGCTTGCGGCGAACGCCTGGAACGTTGCCCAGTACGCCGCTCTGGTGCTGATGTTTGCTCAGGTAAGCGGACTGAGGCCGGGAGAATTCGTACACGTCATTGCCGATGCGCACATCTACGACAGACACATACCGATCGTCGAAGAAATAATCAAACGCACACCGTATCCGGCGCCGAAAGTAACGCTTGACCCGGAGATAACAGACTTTTACAAATTCACGCCAGACAGCTTTACCGTGGAAAATTACCAGCACGGTGAAAAGATCGGGAAGATACCTGTCGCAGTCTGACATCAGGAGGAAGTATGAATCTCGTCGTTGCGGTAGACAGAAACTGGGGAATAGGGTATAAAGGCGATCTGCTGGCCAGAATAAAGGCGGATCTTAAAAATTTTGCCGTCCTCACGCGCGAAAGAGCTGTGGTGCTCGGATCGAACACCCTCGCGACGTTCCCGGGAGGCCGCGTCCTTAAGGGCAGAAAAAATATCGTACTGAATCCCGACCCTGACTACGCTCCGGAAGGCGCATGCGTCGCCCACAGCATCGAAGAAGCGGTAAAAAAGGCAGAAGAATACGGCTCGGAAAACGTCTGGGTCATCGGCGGGATGAGCATCTACCGTCAGATGCTGCCTTACTGCGATAAAGCATTCGTCACCCGAATCGACGCAGATTTCAAGAAAGACGCATATTTCCCGGACCTTGACAGCGACAGCCGCTGGAAACTTATATTTGAAGGAGCGAAACGCGAAAGCGAGAGCGGGGATATTTTAGGAGAACTTAACGACGGAACAGTCCCGGAGAAAGTGGAATATAGATTTACAGTATACGCAGCCGAAAAAGGCCGATGAGGATCGTATGAAAAACACAAAAGATAAATCCGTATACGCCGGAAGCGACAGGAAAAGAAGCATAAGGATGATACTCAGGACCGCCGCGCCCGTGATATGTGCGGCGATGATGCTGTTAATGAGCATCGTACCGAATACTGTAAAAGCGGCAGGAGCTGAGCAGGAACCTGCGGAAAACAACGAGCCCAAACCGTTTACCGTTATGCTTGACACAGGCCACGGCGGGACCGACCCGGGAGCGGTGCGTACCGTTGACGGCGTAGAATATTCGGAGCGTGCATTCAACGATAAACTGATGAACGCGTGCTACGACAGATTGACGCAGTACGACGCTGTCATAGTGTACAGGACGCGTGTCGCGAACAATCATATTTCGACGTATGCAAGATCTACCTACGCGCATAACGTGGGCGCAGATCTGTTTTTATCTTTTCACATAAATTCATCCAGCTACAAATCTGCCCGCGGTGCGTCAACGATAATTCCAAGCGGTAATTACAGAAAAGATCTCAAAAATGAAACGGCGTATCTTTCCGAGGCGATCCTTTCAAGGCTGGCGGACGTTGGCCTTCGCAACAACGGCTTTAATACGCGCGTGCTTGAAGATGCCGCGTATCTTGATTATCCCGACGGAAGCGCGGGCGATTATTACGAAGTAATTCGTATGGGCGTAAGATACGGCATACCGTCACTGATCCTAGAAACGGCTTTCATCACCAGCGATACCGATCTGGCGATGCTCACGAACGACGCAAAGATAAAAGAGATCGGAAGCGCGGTCGCGGACGCTATAGCGGCGAGATACGGTCTTAAAATAACCGGCCACACGATGCAGCAGCCTGTTCAGACTGCGCAGACGAGCGGGGTAAGCCTGGGAAGCATCCCCAAAACGTTAAATTTTGGCGATGTCGTGCCCTTAACGGCGTCCGGAGGGTCCGGTGAGGGTGATTATGTATATCTGGCGTCAAACGCGTTTATAGGCCGTATAGAGGGCAATAATCTGATCGTCATCGGTGCGGGTGATTTCCGCGTCACCGTTACGCGCTACGAAGGTCTTACGACCACGCCGCGTTCGGCAGGAAATACAAACGTTAAAGCGGTCGCACTCAATACTTCCGTCGAGGCGCTTATGTCTGAACTTGAGTATTCTCAGCCTGACGGCGCTTACCGAGCAAAGATAAACGTAAGGCTTAAAGACCAGATCGAAGGCATCGCTCCGAGGGGAACTGTAAGGATATCTTATAAAGATCCGGCTGCCGGAGCGGAAGGGAACGGTCACGACGCGGATTTCCTTTTTGATGAAAACGGAAATTGCGAGGCGGAACTGCTGCTCTCGTCGGAGGGAAAATATTCGTGCACCGTTAAATATATTCCGGCCCTGTATGACGGGTACAACGTTCCTGCGGGCGCGGAAGCAGCGTTGGATTTGGACGTTAACGCGGATGCAGCGGCTACTCCCACTCCTGAACCTACCGAGATCCCTGTGACTGACGCACCAACAGAAGTTCCTACTGAAGAGCCGGCCGCTACAGAATCGTACGATCCCGTACAGACTCAGACCACAAGGCCGGGCGAAAAAGAAATTGATAGCGGGAATGCCAGCGTCTCGTTCGGGATGCTTGAGATACTTGTCATCCTTCTGATCGTTGCGGTAATAATCACTATAGTGATGCTGATAAAACTTACGACAAGAAAAAAGCGGCGCTGATCCGCCGCTTTTTTATTATTGCCGCTTTTTTATTATTTATGAAATACTCTGAAGAAATCTGTTGCGTATTTCACGTCGAGCGTACCGCCGAATTCACGTATCGAATGCATTGAGAAGATCGCGTTGCCGATATCGAAACCGGCAGCCCCGGCTGAAGCGGAAGACATCGGTCCGACCGTTGACCCTCCGCGAAGGTCGTTGCGGTTAACGAACTCCTGGAACGGGATCCCGCCCCTGGAACAGTAATCTTTGAATATTGCCGCCGCCCCGGGCGATTCGATATACGACTGTGAGTAGCTGTGCTTGAGTACCGGACCGCGGTTTAAAAACACCTTATGTTCCGCATCGTAAGTTTCGGGATGCGACGGGTGGCTCGCGTGCGCCATATCGGCAGAACAAATGACCGTATTAGCCAGAGCTCTGTCTACGCTCTCCTCGTTCCCGCCCGTGACGAAAGCGATGCGCCTTATCAGGGAAGTAAGCAGATTAGAACGTGCACCGCGGTCGGACAATGATCCTATTTCTTCGTGATCAAACGCGATCACCAGCGAGTTATGATCGGGAAGCACCCCGGCGCTATCGGTTTTTCCGGCGTCAATAAATCCGGTAAACGAGCAGAAAACCATTTCTCCGTTGTCCAGGTGCGGTGCTGAAATGAATTCGCCGTTCTCGCCTGTGAAGCATGATTTCTGACAGTCATACGCGGAAAGATCAAAACTGACAATATTCTCCGGAGCGGTTTTAAGCTCTTTCGCGAGCATTTTAATAAACTCTGCCGAAGCATCCTTCCCGTCGGCGGATCCGGCTAAAATCGGAAGGATATCGCTTTGAGAACTGAATTTCGCACCGTCGTTTACGCCCCGGTTCATGTGGATGGCGAGCTCCGGAACTAGCAGAAGGGGACGGTCGAAATTAACGTTTACACCCTCGAACCCGTCACCGCCCTGAGACCGGACGTAAACACGGCCCGCAAGGCCGAGAGGCCTGTCAAACCAGCTGTGCTCGATAAGACCGCCGTAAGTTTCGACGTTGACCCTGACGTATGAGTTCGCCGAAGATGCGGGATGCGGCCTGACCCTCAGACACGGATAATCCATGTGAGATAAACTCACGTGCCACCCGTCATCCTCAGGAACATTCTTTCCGAGGCGGAATGCGGCGATACACGAGTCGTTCCTGATAATATAGTAATTTTTACCGGGGACTAGCTTTCCCCAGGACTTTTTTTCGTCAAGTTTTTCTGCGCCGCTCTCTTCAAGCATCTTACCTAAAACTTCCGCACCCTGGTACGGAGTGGGTGAGGCGTCAATAAATTTAAGCAGCTTTTTTGCGTCTTCGTTTGTGCTTTTTCCGGCTCTTCCTGCGCTTGCCATATCGATCATGCCTTCCTGATTTTTAAATGATCCGGATCTCTCGATCCGTCAGAATATCCACCGTCTGGAATATTATAATTATTTGAACTTTTTTCTGGCCTGGAGCACCGCTATCAGCACCGCTAAAGCAAAAGCGACGACCAGCGAGATGATTATGTGCGTGTTCGTGATAAAATACCTGCCGGAGCCCGAATTACCATTGTTCTCCGGGACCTGCGTAGGCTGCGGCTCCGCTTCATCCGAAGAAGCGAATACGACGGAGCCGAAAGCGCTTTCATCGCGGGACGCAGGAGCGATATGGGTCAGGCAGATGAAAAGAAATACTGCCGCGATCACCGCGGACAATACAGCCAGAGCATTTACTGCCGTGTGCCCGGCTTTTTTCAGATCGTGTTTTTTTGCTAATTCTCTCTTCATACCTCATCACATCCTGTGCTGAAACAAAAAGGCCGTGCGCAAATGCGCACGGCCTTAAACAGGGGAGACGCGACTCGAACACGCAACGGGCGGTTTTGGAGACCGCTGCTCTACCAATTGAACTACTCCCCTTCGCGCGATGTGGAGTATACACCAAACGGAAAGGGGATGTCAAGCACATTTTCTACATCGCGCGAAGCGCGCCGGGATGGATCAAACCCTTGCGCGCTTATTAAGTTATTTAACATCCGTAAGAGGACTCGAGGTCGTGAAAGTTGTCCCGCCGCACTTAACGGAGAGTTCAACGTAGTAGCTCACCGCATCATCCGGAAGACGGACGGAAACGGTATTGCCGCTAACGCTGCAGTTAACGAAATGCCATTCCTGATCGATCGTATCCTGACCGGCGATGTGAAGCCTGCCGTTCGGAGAGTAGCTAAGAGGCTCGTCGATATAGCATACACGCGCCTTTACACTATCTGCGTCAGACGGGACCGATATCCGGAAAGATACGTCACGGCTGCTTCCGGGAAGCGTTTCGAACGTTGCGAGCGGTTTTCCGCCTTTAACTGCCCAATCCGCGAAACGGTATAACTCCGGGCGGCTCCAGCCCTCGATGTGGCCGTGGTTCCAGTTCTGGATCACCGACAGCACGCTGCCTTTGGTTTCGATGAACGACTTGCTGTTGGAGTTTATGGAGAAGCAGTTATCGTTTGCCCAGCACAGCCAGAGCACAGGCGTCCGGACATCGTTAAACTTCAAAGAAGGCTCCCAAAGCTCGCGGGTTCCTTTGGAATTGAAATTGTCCTTCATCCACGAGTGCGCCTCGTTAAGATAGCCGCTGCCGTATACAGGGATCGCAAACGCGAATCTCGTATCATACCCGATGGCAATTGACGTTATCACTCCGCCCCACGATATGCCGGTCAATCCGATCCGGTCGGGGTCAACGCGTTTATCGGCGCGCAGAAGGTTGTTCGCCAGAATAGTCTGAGCCACGGCGTGGTACATCCACATGCGGTCAACGCTACCTGCGGACGAGTACATTCCGTCGTTGTCCGGAGGCATGATCCTGCCGTCGGCGCTAAGCACGTCCTTTGGAATGCTTCTTGTCCACGATGAAGCACCGTAAAAATCGTTGATGCCCTGAGCGGCGGGGTAGTAGCCCGTGTTTCCGACGGCGATAGCGGCATACCCGCGGTCATTCCAGAGCTTGACCCAGTTCGGATACGCGTATCCTCCGCCTCCGTGCTGAAGAACGATCGCGGGAACCTTTTTATTCTCGCTTGCGCCATCCGGAAAACCTACGTAAGCAAAAACTTTAGTCGCCTTGCCGCCGATATCGGCGCCGTCGAGCCAGATTGCCTTAACTCCCGGGTAACCGGCCGGATCATATTCGGGGCAATATTGAAACGTTGCTTCTTTATTAAGCATTTCGGAAAACATATGTTCAAGTTCCTCGTTTTTTGATGCGAATACCTGCTTCCCGGGCTGATCCCCCGAATGGCCGCCGCCCGGTCTTAGCTCAGCTACGGGGCTGTCGGATATGCAAAGCGCGTCTAAAACGTAGCGGTCTCCGTCTGTTACCACGGAAGGTCTTGCGTCGATCTTAAAATAGTTGACCTTTGTGACGTACGTGATACCGCTGTAATTTTTCCAGGGAACTAATTTGCTAAGAGGCAATGCTACGTATCCTTCGAATCCGGCGGGGATCCTGACGGACGAACCGTCACCGGCATCCGAGGAGTCGTTGCCAACGTCGCATTCGACGATGCCTTTGCTTACGTCCGTGACGATTGCACAGGTCGCGTCGAAATAACTGCGCTTTTGGCCGCCGCCCGTACCGATGCAGAAAGTGAGACCGACGCTGGAATTGTCCGGCGTTGCCACCCAGACACGCAGGTAATACTCCGGAAGAGCTTCTTTGAAGACGCCGAGCCGTTTTCCGCCGAGTTCAAAAGCCTGGCACCACGTAGTACCGGACAGCGTGTTAACAAGCGCTTTTCCTTCCTGCGCGAATTCTTCTTCGAACGAGAACTCCGGGTGGGTGATGCCGAAATAGCTAAGATCGACCGGCCCGAGCTCTTTTAGCGGGTCGCTGATCTCGTTAAAACTTTCTATCATCAACGTCACTTTTGAAGGATCCGGTACAGGCGTCGGCTCGGGCGTCGGCTCGGCGGTATTCAAAGCGGTATTTGAAGCCGGCTCATTTTGATCGCCGGTCGCAATTTCATCGGTCACTGTAGATCCGGGCACAGTATCGCCTCCTTTTACGCATCCCGGTGCAAGAACGCACGGCAGCATAACAGCTATAATAACTGCGGTAAGAAATCTTTTATTCATTTAGTATCGCCTCGGTAAATTTCGCCTTGGTAAGTATCGCCCCGGTAAGGCCTGATTGATCATATCCGTAAAAATGCTCCGGCGGGCGTTCGGCTGCGCGTGGCAGGGGAGGCGTCTTCCGGAGCTTTTTATCATTCAGCTTATACGATCAGCTTTTTTTGTTCTTTTTCGTTACTACGATCGTTACAACGATCAGAGCGGCAATAATAGCGGCCCCGGCGATGATGGCAATGATCGCACCGGTTTCCAGACCGCCTTTGCTGTCTTTTCCGGGATCTTTCGAGTTTTCGGTAGCCTCAGGTTCAGCGGTGGCTTCTGCAGTAGGCTCAGCGGTAGGTTCATCGGTAGCCGGGGGAGCGTTTCTGTCCGGACCTGCGGCAACGAGAATTGTATTTACTACCGCGCGCGGACTTCCGTACGATCCGTCCGATTTCTTATCGCTCGGTCTGTTTATAAGTTGATATCCTTCGCCCGCAAGCTGTACCATCGTGGCACTTCCGCCGCCGTCAACGATGAACGCGTCTTCGAGCTGGAGGTCTTTGGCGAGCTGAAAGTAAGAGCCGAACGGGATACCTACGCTGAAATCCTTCTGCCTTCCGTCAGCTTCGATAAGCAGCATTTTGCCCGATTTCGTCGTGGCAATGATCGTGGTGGGGTATCCGCTTTCGCCGCCTCCGAGGCTCGAAGGACTTCCGTCTTTTGCGAATACCATATGGCCTCCGACGGCTGTGTAAACGTTCTGCCAGAATTCATCGTTCTTGAACGTATCTTTAACTGATATTTCGATCGTAACTTTATCTCCGACCTGATAATCGGCAAGTTTCGCGATCTTTTTTTCTCCTCTCGCTGTGAGGATGATGCGGTTATCTTTCATCGGCTGATCTTCATCGCCGGGGCCGCAGATCGCCGTGACAGTACCGGTAATGTTTGTCCCGTGTTTGATCACGTAATTTTCGTCGAAGTCAATTATGACCTCGAACGCGTCGTCAAGAGCGTAGTTTGACAGCGGACCTTTGTCCGTGTACATCATGATCGCCTTGTTCGCCGGGAGTCTGTTCATACCGTTGATCTTTTCCTTGTTTCCCGTCGTATTGTTCGTAACGTTTATCGTTACTTTCGGCTGCCCGAGCTGTGCAACACCGTCGGCGCTTATTCCGAACGACTGGAATTCACCTTCAAAAGGCGTCTCGGTCGAGTCGTGAGGTGTGCTGATGATCTCGCCTTCGTATACGTTGAACCCTCTGGGGATCGTCAACGATTTTTTTACGACCGGATCGGACTGTCCTCCGTAAGATGTGCCTGAACCTTCGACGCGTGCGTGAGCGTACGTGACCATCCACATATCTCCGTTAACGCCTGCCAGCGCTTTTCTGCCCGGATGGTTCGTATTGTATTCTTCCATGGTCTTCTGGACAGACTTAAGTGTATTCGAATGTTCCGCTTCGTTTGTTACGTCGATATAAAGGTCGCTCTGTTGGGGATCGAATTCAACGATATGGATGCGGTTCAGCAGATATTTGGAATCGGCGGATGAAACAAAATCGTACGCCATAACTCCGGGGTAGATCTCCCGTTCCTGATAATCCTGGACCCATGCCAGATCTTTGAGACCTTCCATTCCGTTCACAGCTACCGGCTTCTGGATCAGGCATACCAGCATGACGGCGGCAATAACGACCGTTAGGATCATGATCATTCTTTTTCTTAACATTTTAGATTGCTCCTTTCGAAGAAACGGCAACAACCGGTTCATATGCGAATTCTACAATATCCACCCGCCGTTGTCAACGCACAAGCGAACGGAGAACAATGGCAAATGGCAAATGGCAAGTGGCAAATGGCAAATTGATTATTGATAATGGATAATGGAGAATGGCAAATGGCAGGCGAACTGCGGTATTAATTTAGATACGGCCGAAAATGATCAAAGGCGGGATTTCGGCCGTGCATTCCTCGTCTTTGATACGGCCGAAAAAGACCAAAGGAGGAGTTTCGGCCGTGCATTCCACCTCTTTTATACGGCCGAAAATGATCAAAGGCGGGATTTCGGCCGTGCATTCCTCGTCTTTGATACGGCCGAAAATGATCAAAGGAGGAGTTTCGGCCGTGTAATCCACTTCTTCGATACGGCCGAAATTGATCAAAGGC